>JARLGS010000500.1 GCA_031292695.1 Mycobacterium sp.
AGCCTGGGCTCGGTGTTCGCGCTGTACGAGGGTTACCACAAGATCAGCCACCCCGAGCCGCTGTCCGCGCCCGTGGTCGCGGTCGCGATCCTGGTGGTGGCGATTGCGTTGGAGGGCTACAGCTTCGCCACCGCGATGAAGGAGTCTCGACCACTCAAGGGGTCCGGCAGCTGGTGGCGGTTCATCCGGACCTCGCGCAATCCCGAACTACCGGTGGTGTTGTTGGAGGACACCGGGGCGCTGATCGGTCTGGTCCTGGCGCTGGGCGGTGTGGGGCTCGCAATGCTGACGGGCGACCCGGTCTGGGACGGCATCGGTACGGTGGCGATCGGTGTGCTGCTCGGCGTCATCGCCGTGGTGTTGATGGTCGAGATGCACAGTCTGCTCATCGGGGAAGGCGCCACCGCGGACGAGAACGGCGCCATCAGTGCCGCGCTGCAGCAGACCGCGCACGTGGACCGCGTCATCCATCTGCGCACCCAGTACCTGGGGCCGGAGGAGATGCTCGTCGGCGTCAAGATCGCGCTGGCTCCGGAAACCGACCTGGCGACGGTCGCGGCGACGATCGACGCGGCCGAAGCGGCTATCCGGGCAGCGGTGCCGGCCGCGCGGATCATTTACGTCGAGCCGGACCTGTACCGCGGCTGATACCGACCCACGAGCGCTGACCGTAGAAATTTGCGGCGGCGTCATCGTCGTGCAGTTCCAGCAGCGCTGCCCGCCTCCGCCCCGAACCTGACGGATTGCGGTGACGCACGCCACATGCGACTTTACAAAAGTGCTATCAATGTCTAGACGAGCGACAAAACGCCGGATATAGTCAACTTCACAAGTTGTCGGCCAACCAATGGAGGTGGACCCGTGTCAGTTGAGGTATCCGACGTCGATGTCGCGCAATGGCGGGACCGGAAGCGCTATCTGTGGCTCATGGGCCTCATCGCGCCCACAGCACTGTTCGTGATGCTGCCGCTGATCTGGGCACTGAATCAGGCTGGTTGGCACGCCGCGGCACAGGTGCCGTTGTGGATCGGCCCGGGCCTGCTCTACGTGCTGCTGCCGATCCTCGACCTGAAGTTCGGGCCCGACGGTGAGAACCCGCCCGACGAGATGATGGAGCAGTTGTCGAACGACAAGTACTACCGCTACTGCACCTACGTCTATATCCCGTTCCAGTACGCCAGCGTCATCATGGGCGCTTACCTGTTCACGGCCAAGGACCTGAGCTGGCTCGGCTTCGAGGGTGAGCTGGCCTGGTGGGCCAAGCTCGGCGTCGCGCTGTCGGTCGGTGTGCTGGGTGGTGTCGGCATCAACACCGCACACGAGATGGGTCACAAGAAGGAAAACCTGGAGCGCTGGCTGGCCAAGATCACCCTGGCCCAGACGTTCTACGGGCACTTCTACATCGAGCACAACCGTGGTCACCACGTCCGCGTCGCCACTCCGGAAGACCCCGCGTCGTCGCGCTTCGGAGAGACCTTCTGGGAGTTCTTGCCGCGGACCGTGTGGGGCGCCCTGAAGTCCTCGGTGGAGCTGGAGGCCCAGCGCATCCGCCGGCTCGGACGCAGCCCGTGGGATCCCCGTACCTACCTCAAGAACGATGTGCTCAACGCGTGGCTCATGTCGCTGGTGTTCTTCGGCATCCTGATCGCGGTGTTCGGCCCGGCGCTCATCCCGTTCGTCCTGATCCAGGGCATCTACGGGTTCAGCCTGCTGGAGGCGGTGAACTACCTGGAGCACTACGGTCTGTTGCGGGAGAAGATGGCCAGCGGCCGCTACGAGCGCTGCGCCCCGGTGCACAGCTGGAACTCCGACCACATCGTGACCAACCTGTTCCTCTACCACCTGCAGCGGCACAGCGATCACCACGCCAACCCGACCCGCCGTTACCAGACGCTGCGCAGCATCGAGGGGGCGCCCAACCTGCCCAGTGGTTACGCCACCCTGATCGGGCTGACCTACTTCCCGCCGCTGTGGCGCAGGATGATGGACCACCGCGTCGTCGCCCACTACGGCGGTGACGTCACCAGGGCGAACATCCACCCGCGGGTCCGGGACAAGATGCTGGCCCGGTATGGCGCCGCTGGACAGGCGGCAGCCTGATGGCCGAGTTCCGGTGCCCGATTTGCGAATATGTCTACGACGAGACGAAAGGTGCGCCGCGGGAGGGATTTCCCGCGGGCACCCCGTGGGACCAGGTACCCGATGACTGGTGCTGCCCGGACTGCGGCGTTCGTGAGAAGGTCGATTTCGAGGTCCTGGGCGAGCGAAGCGACGGGAATGCCTGGGCGAGCGAAGCGACGGGAACAGACGCGACGGGAGTGAGTCAATGAGTGCGCCGTACAAGAAGTTCGTGTGCCTGCAGTGCGGGTTCGAGTACGACGAGGAGAAGGGCTGGCCGGAGGACGGTATCGCCCCCGGCACGCGGTGGGACGACATCCCGGACGACTGGAGCTGCCCGGACTGCGGTGCGGCGAAGGCCGACTTCGACATGGTGGAGGTCGTCGCGCCGTGACCTCAGCGGCGGCAAGACCCGATAGCCTCACCGGTATGGGCGGCTCCGACGATCGCCTCGTGTCTCGGCAGGCGGCACCGCGGGTGCCGTATGCCGAGGCGTCGCGGGTGCTGTTGCGCCACTCGATCCTGGACGGCATGCGGGAGTTGCTGCTGGCCAAGGACTGGTCGTCCATCACGCTGTCGGATGTCGCCCGGACCGCCGGGATCAGCCGGCAGACCATCTACAACGAATTCGGCTCCCGGCAGGGGCTGGCGGAGGGCTACGCGCTGCGGCTTGCCGACCGGCTGGTCGATGCGGTGGTCTTGGCCATCAACGCCAACGTCGGTGACATTCATGCGGCGTTCCTGCAGGGCTTCCGGATGTTCTTCACCGAGTCGGCGTCCGACCCGCTGGTCATCTCGCTGCTCACCGGAGTGGCCAAGCCGGACCTGCTGCAGATCATCACCACCGACAGTGCGCCGATCATCACCCGCTGTTCTCAGCGTCTGACCGAGGCATTTCTCGCCAGTTGGGTGCAGACCACCGACGAGGATGCCGGCGTGCTGGCCCGCGCGATCGTCCGGCTGGCCATCAGCTATGTGTCAATGCCGCCGGAGGCCGACCATGATGTGGCCGCTGACCTGGCCCGGCTCATGACGCCGTTTGCCGACCGTTACGGTAGAGGGGATACCCCGTAGCCGTCAGAGCGCCAGCCGAGCAGTCCACTGCGCGCCTGTCCCGCGAGCCCGCAGGCCCTGGGGTACTCGGTGCACTCTGGTGCACGCATAGGCAAATGACGACTGAATGGGGCTCTATCCATGACGGAATTGAAGGCAGACGTCCGCAACGGCATCGACTACAAGGTCGCCGACCTGTCCGAGGCCGAGTTCGGCCGCAAGGAAATCCGGCTCGCCGAGCACGAGATGCCGGGCCTGATGGCGCTGCGTCGCGAATACGCAGATGTCTTGCCACTCAAGGGCGCACGCATCTCCGGCTCGCTGCACATGACCATTCAGACCGCGGTGCTGATCGAGACGCTGGTGGCCCTTGGCGCTGAAGTGCGCTGGGCATCGTGCAACATCTTCTCGACGCAGGACCACGCGGCCGCCGCCGTGGTCGTCGGCCCGCACGGCACCGAAGAGGAGCCACAGGGCACCCCGGTCTTCGCCTGGAAGGGCGAGACGCTGGAGGAGTACTGGTGGGCCGCTGAACAGATGCTGACCTGGCCGGGCGAGCCCGCCAACATGATTCTCGACGACGGTGGCGACGCCACCATGCTGGTGCTGCGTGGTGCCCAGTACGAGAAGGCCGGCGTCGTACCCCCGGCCGAGGATGGCGACTCGGCCGAGTGGAAGGTCTTCCTGAACCTGGTTCGGACCCGGTTCGAGACCGAAAAGGACAAGTGGACCAAGAT
>JARLGS010000501.1 GCA_031292695.1 Mycobacterium sp.
AAGGGCGGTGACCTGCATCCAGACTTCTTCGACTGGAAGATGGCACGCCCTTACATCGTGCTGCTGGTCCTGAATATCGCCGCAGTGGCGTACGGGATCTACGACTATCTCGGGGCCGATGTCACCACCGATGAAACGGTACTGCTCAACCAGGTCTGGGCGCTGTACAACACCATCATGTGCGCCGCCGCCATCGCAGTCGCCAGCGAAACCCGCCAGGTGCGGGCCGAACCCCGGGTCGAGGCGCAGCTGCCGGTCGGCCTGCACCTGGCCGACGGCACGGAGTATCACAGCCTCACCCAGGACTTCTCGCAGCACGGCCTGGGCCTGAAGCTCGCGCAAGGTCAATCGATCCCCCTCGGCACGCCCCTGCGGGTCTCGCTGGCCCGCCATCAGCAGCACTATCACTTCGACGGCAGCGTGGTCTTCAGCCGTGACAATGTGGTCGGCATCCATTTCGACCCGATGACCTTGAGCCAGCAAAGCGACCTGGTCCACCTGACCTACTCACGTGCCGACACCTGGGCGCGGAACTGGGGCACCAGCACCCCCGACTCGCCGCTCATGGCCCTGCGCGCAATCAGCGTCATCGCCTTGCATGGCCTGTCCGAGTTGCTCAAGGCCACCCTCAGATTACCCGGCCAGGCGCTCGAACGGCGGCGCGCCGACACCTCTCCCTCCGCACCTGCCCTGGACACGCCATGAGCCCGACATTCTCCGCTGGCAGCGATGGACGCTGCATTCGTTACGCCCTCCTTTTGCTGGTCTGCTGTGGCATCTATCCGGCCTCCGGCGCCAGCGTGACGCAAACGGACAACCGCGTCAGCCCAGCCGGCATCAGCCAGCCCCAGGCGCTCGCCAGTGACAAGAACAGCTACAGCCTGACCTTCAAGCAACTGGGCCGCCGCGACCCCATGTACCTGCGTGGTGTCGAGTCAACCGACAGCGTCGACTTCGGGATTCGCGCCGACCAGGTGGTGACCGGTGCCCAGGTGGTCCTGCATTACGGCTATTCGGCGCTGATGCTGCCCGAGCTGTCGCAGATCAACGTGCTGGTCAACGACAAGGTCGCCGCCAGCCTGCCGCTGCCCCGGGAACAGGCCGGCAAGGACCTGGAACGGGTGGTGGAGATCCCCGCGCGACTGATCACCGACTTCAACCGGCTGGACCTGCAACTGATCGGGCACTACACGATGCAATGCGAAGACCCGTTGCACTCGAGCCTGTGGGCCAGGGCCAGCAACGACAGCCAACTGATTATCCAGTATTCGCCCATCGCACTGAAGAATGATCTGGCGCTGCTGCCAGTGCCGTTTTTCGACCGGCATGATGCCCGCCCGCTGGTCCTGCCCTTCGTCTTCGATACCTCACCCAGCCCCACCAAGCTGGAAGCCGCCGCCGCGCTCTCCTCCAAGTTCGGCGCCCTGGCCGCCTACCGTACCGCGACCTTTCCCGCCAGCGTCGGGCAACTGCCGGCCAAGGGCAATGCCATTGTCCTGGTCACCCACCGTGAGGCCCTGGCGCTGGGCGAGCTGTCGAACAACGCCACCAGCGGACCCAGCGTCAGCATGATGACCAACCCCAACGACCCCTATGGCAAGTTGCTGGTAATCAGCGGACGTAACGATGCGGAACTGAAGACCGCCGCCCTGGCCGTCGCCCTGGGCAGCAAGTCGATGTCCGGCGCCACCGCGCTGATCGACCAACTCGACCCGGTGCCGATCCGCGTGCCCTATGACGCACCCAACTGGCTGCCGACCGACCGGCCGGTGAAACTCGGCGAGCTGGTCGACGCCCGACAATTGCACGTCTCCGGCTACAGCCCCGAGGACATCATCATTCCCCTGCGCCTGCCGCCGGACCTGTTCGAGTGGCGCGGGCGCGGGGCGCCGCTGCTGCTCAAATACCGTTACACGCCCCAGCAGTTCTCGACCAACTCGGCGCTGCTGGTACACCTCAACGATCACCTGGTGCGCTCGATGCAGTTGCCGTCGATCCCCAACCTCAACGGCGGCCCGGCCCTGCTCGACTGGCTCAAGAAAGACGACAGCCTGCCGCGCGAAGCCAGCATGTTCCTGCCCCTGGACATCGCCACCTTCGAGTCGCAGCTGCAAATGCGCTACCTGTATGACTATGTCAAACAAGGTGAATGCCGGGACGTTATCGTCGAAGACATGCGCGGCCAGATCGAAGGCGATTCGACCCTCGACCTGAGCGGCCTGGACCACTACACCGCGATGCCCGACCTGGGCAAGTTCCGCGACAGCGGCTTCCCCTTCACCCGCCTGGCCGACCTCTCGGAGACCGCCGTAGTGATGCCCGACACCCAGGAGCCCGCCACCCTCGGCGCCTTCCTCACCGTGCTCGGGCGTTTCGGCGAATCCACCGGTTATCCGGCCACCGGCCTGCAGGTGATCCAGGCCCGCGACGTCGAGGCGGCCAGCGACAAGGACCTGCTGGTGTTCGCCAGCGGCAGCGACCAGCCCCTGGTCAAGCAATGGGCCGACGCGTTGCCGGCCCGTAGCGAAAGCGGCCGGCATTTCT
>JARLGS010000502.1 GCA_031292695.1 Mycobacterium sp.
AACGTGTCGAGCAGCAGGCCGACGCCGATGATGAAGCCGAGCTGCACGGCGCCGAGGATGCTGCTGACCGTCATGGCCAGCATCGACGCGGCGAAGATCAGGCCCGCTGAGGTGATCACGCCACCCGTCGCGCCGACCGTCTTCACGATGGCCGAACGCACCCCGTATTTGGCCTCGTCGCGTATTCGGGAGATCAACAGCAGGTTGTAGTCGGCACCGACCGCCACGAGCACCAGGAACGCGATACCCGGCACGCTCCACGAGATGTCGTAGCCCAATATAAATTGGAAGAACACCACGCCGATGCCGAGTGCCGAGCCGTACGACAGCACCACCGACAGCACCAGATACAGCGGAGCCACGATGGCCCGCAGCAGCTGCACCAGGATCAGGAAGACCACGATCAGCGTCACGGACACGATGTAGCGGATGTCGCTGTTGTAGTAGTCGCGGATGTCCCGGTTCACCGCCGACAGGCCGATCATCGAGACCTTGGCGTCGGACAATGTGGTGTTGGGCAGTGCCGTCTCGGCAGCCTTGACGATCGCGTTGGTCTGGTCCATGGCGTCGACGCCGAACGGGTCCAGCGCCGTCTGCACCAGGTAGCGCACCGTGTGCCCGTCGGGCGACACGAAAAGCGTCGCAGCCTTTTCGAATTCGTTCTTGCCCAGAATCTCGGGCGGAACGTAGAAGCCGGCCATCTGTGGAGTGTTGGCGTCGCGCCGCATGCCCAGCAGGAACGCCGAGGCCTGGTTCAGGCCACCACCCATCCCCCGGACCTGATCGACGAGTAACTTCACGCCGTCCGCGAGCTGCTTACTCGAATCGGCGAGCAGGTTGACCCCGTCCACCGCCTGTTGGAGTCGCTTCTCCAGATCCGCGGTGTCATACAGCCGTAGTTGCTTGAGCAGGCTGGTGATGCTTTCGATGTTGCTGCCCATGCCGCGGACCTTGTCGTCCATGCCTTCATCGCTCTTGTACTGCTGCAGCATGTGGCCAAGATTGATGACCTTCTGGACGGTGTCCGGGTCATTGCCGTCGACGACGTTCTGCAGGCCGGCCTTCAGGTCGTTGCAGGCCGGGTAGTAGTTGCAGAAGGGCGTCTGGTTCAGCGTATCGAGTGCCTTGCCAGACCATTTGTAGACGTCGGCGACCCGCACCAGCTGCCCGCCCACGGCGTCACCCAGTGACGTCATCTGGGCCACCATCTTGGCCGATTTATCCAGGTCGTCCAGCGTCTTCGAACCGCCGTACTTGCTCTGCAGCGCGGACATCTGGCTCAACATGGTGCGGACCGGACCGATCGAACCGATCACCTGAGTCCGGATCTGGTTCAGCGCGTCGGCAAGCTGGTACTCGCCGTCGACGAGCTTCTGCAGCATGGTGTCGTTGCCCTGGATGAGGTTGGACGCATCCTTGAGCTTGCTGCCGACCTCACCGGCCTGATAGGTGGCCTTCGCCTGCTCCAGCACGTCCCCGGTGGGGCGCGTGATGCCGCGCACCGCGTCGATGTTCGGCAGCTGCGCGATGCGCTGGGCCATCTGCTCCATGTCGGCGAGCGACTTCGGTGCCCGCAGATCGTGCGGCGACTGGATCAGCACGAACTGCTGCATGGTGGTGCTGACCGGGAAGTGCTTGTTCAGGGCGTTGTAGGCCACGTTGCTCGCCGCGTCGGGCGCCAGGTCCTTGCGGTTGTCGTAGTTGAACCGAACCAGGGTGGCGCAGCCGGCCAACGCCAACAGCACCGCGAGGCTGGCGGCCAGGTGGGTGAGCGGACGGCGCACGATGTTCACGCCCGACCGGCGCCAGAACCGGCCGGTCATGTCCTTGCGCGGCTTGATCCAACCGCGCCGTCCGACCAGCACGATGAGCCCGGGCAGCATCGTCACCGAGGCGAGGAAGCCGACCAGCACGGTCACCGCCAGCGCCGGACCGATCGTCGCGAACACCCCGAGGGTGGCGAACGACAACGCCAGGAACGTGATCGCCACGGTGCCGGCGGAACCCGCGATGACTTCACCGATCGAGGTCAGCGCAGAGATCAGCGCGTTATCGGTGTCCATGCCGTTACGGATGAACTCCTGATATCGGCTGAACAGGAAGATGGCGTAGTCGGTCCCGGCACCCATCATCATGCCGGTCATCAGCACCATGGTTTGCGGGCCCAATCCGAGACCCAGCAGACCCAACCCGGCCACAATCTGTTGCGCCACGATCAGCGAGACGCCGATGGTTAGCAGCGGCAGCAGCATTGCCACCAGACTTCGGTACACGATGATCAGGATCGAGAACACCAGGATGCCGGTGGCCGTCTCGATCAGGTGCTGGTCATGGGCACCGATCTCATTGATGTCTTCGAACGTGGCCGAGGCGCCCACGACGTTGAGCGTCAGGTCGCTGCCCTTGACCACGTCCTGGACCGTGTCCATGGCGTTGCGGTACGCCGCCTGGCCCGGACCCGTACCCATGTTCCCGGACAAGCTGACGGGCAGCTGCCACGCCTTCCCGTCCTTACTGGTCATCACCTGACGCAGTTCGGGAATGTGGATGAAGTCCTGCGTCGACTTGACGTTGGTCTTGTCAGCATTGAGCTTGTCCACCAGCTTGCGGTAGACGTCCTCGTCGGACTGACTCAGACCTTGCTCGTTGGTCAGCAGGATGACAGCGACGTTTCCGGCATCCGCTTCGCGGAAGGCGTTCTTCATCGCGTTGCCGGCTATCAGAGTCGCCGAATCAGGGGGCAGAAAGTCCGGTGGGTGCCGGCTGGAGACATCGACCAGTGGCGGGATGGCGAGGAACAGCACGACCGCCAAACCCACCCAGGCAACAATGATCGCCAGCGGGCGCCGCACCACGAACTTGCCAAGCGCAGCAAAACCCGCATGTGCCAACGCACCGCTCGGTCTGGCCCGTTTCAGCATCCCCGACAGGCTACACGCCGCAAACCGATTGGACGCACCGGTAGGCGCCGCAACTTCGACGCCGCGAACCAACCGCACGCCCGCAGTCATGTTGTAATCGGGTGTGCCGCTATCGAAGTCACCATACCGCCGCCGGACCGGCGACCGCCACAGGTTTGCGTTGCCATTTTTGTCCCAGCAATGCCGGTATCAACGGCAGACCGCTATGATTGACGTCCTGTGAAGTTTGCTATCGCCGTGCACGGCACGCGTGGAGACATCGAGCCCAGCGGCGCGGTGGCCCGCGAATTGTTGCGCCGCGGCCACCAAGTCCGGATGGCAGTGCCGCCAAATCTCGTGTCGTTCATTGCGTCCGCCGGACTGCCAGAGCCCGCCAGCTACGGCGTGGATTCTCAGCAGCAACTCGATGCAGACATCTTCCGCGATCATCTGAGCGTCAAGAATCCGGTGAGTGTGGTCCGGGAGCTCCGGGACTACATGACCCAGGGCTGGCAGGACATGAGCGACACGCTCACCGAGGTCGCCGCCGATGCGGATCTCATCCTTGCCGGCACCACCTACCAGGAGGTGGCGGCCAATGTCGCCGAGCATTTCGACATCCCGCTGGCCGCCCTGCATTATTTCCCGTTCCGCCCCAACAGCCTGGTGCTGCCCGTGCCGCTGCCACTGCCGCTGATCCGCGGCGGCTTCGCCGTGGGCGAATGGTTCCACTGGCGCTTGCTGAAGCAGGCGGAGGACGCCCAGCGGCACGCCCTGGGGCTGCCACCGGCGACTGTTCGGGCGGTCCGCCGGATCGAAGAACGTGGCGCACTGGAAATCCAGGCCTACGACGAGGTGCTGTTCCCCGGTTTGGCCGCCGAATGGGGCGATAGCCGACCATTGGTCGGCTCCATGTCGATGGAACTGGAGACCGAAACCGATGCCGACGTGATGTCGTGGATCGAGAACGGCAAGCCACCGATCTACTTCGGCTTCGGCAGCATGCCGGTGGAGTCCCCCGCCGAGGCGGTGGCGATGATCGAGACGGTGTGCGCCGAGCTGGGCGAGCGCGCACTGATCAGCTCGGGCGTCTGGGACCTGCCGGACACCGCGCTGGGCGCGCACGTGAAGCTGGTCGGCCCGGTCAACCACGCCGCGGTGTTCCCACTGTGCCGGGCGCTTGTGCACCACGGCGGCGCCGGCACCACCGCGGCGGGTCTGCGGGCCGGGGTGCCGACGGTGGTGCTGTGGGTCAGCGCCGACCAGCCGGTGTGGGCCGGGCAGGTCAGCAAGCTCAAACTCGGCGCTTCTCGGCGTTTCTCTCGAACCAACGCGGCATCGCTGAAGGCGGCACTGCGCACCGCGCTGGAGCCGGACTGCGCCGCCCGGGTCCGCGCCGCCGCCGACCGGATGACGCGGCCCGCCGACAGCGTTGCGCGCACCGCCGATCTGCTGGAGAAGGCCGCCCGGGCCCGGTAAGGCCCGGGCGGACCGCTCAGTAGATGGTCAGTGGCGTGAGCCCGAACTCGTCGAGCGTCTGCTTGACGAGTTCGCGCAGCACAGCCCGGGTGTTCTCGGCACCCACCTCATAGCCCACGATGCCGAGGTTGACCTTGCCGTTGTAGCGGCCGGACGCGACGACAAGCAGTCCGCCCGGTCGCTCGATGTCCGACTTCTTGACCCGCTGCTCGACGCCCCAGCAGTTGAGGAACGACGCTTGGTTGACGCCGTCCGGACGGCACATGAGGTCGGGCAGGTCACCGAAGTTGGAGCAGGTGACCGGCATGTCACCGAGCACCAGGTCGGCTGTGCGGTTGACCGCCCGGCGCGGGATGAACGGGGTCAGCGGCAACAGGATGAACGCTTCGTCGGGCTGATCCTTGGCGTTCTTGAGCGCGGTCCGCAGCGAACCGCGGATCTCGGTCAGGTCGCGCGTCGCGTCGGTCGGGTCGACGGTGAGATTGGTGAATGACATGGCATTGGCCCGGGTGTCGTCCATTGACGTGCGGTCGTTGATCGCGACCATCAGGGCGACATTGCCGTCCTGCTTGCGGTGCCGTTCCATCCGGACGCCTAGCCGCGCGGCGAACGCAACGGCCAGTGAATAGCTGTTGCCGCCAAGGGATTCGGCCACTGCATCCCAGTGTTCGACGGCGATGTGCGTGCCGGCGAACGGCAGCAGCACGTAGTCGTCGGCGCCGGGGGTCGCAGTCCGCGCCGGCCTGGTGTCACCGGACATGGCCATCTCGTCCCGGCGCCGGCGCACCATCTTGGCCGCGGCCACCACGGTCCGGCGGACCTCGGGCACGTCCTTGAACGTCTGGCGCAGATCCGACCGGAGCGCCTGCCACCGGGTGCGCGACCGCGGCTGCGCGTAGCCGAGTTCGCGGCCCTGGCCGAGCACCGACTCCATGATGGACGCGACCGCACCCGTGCCGTCGATCAAGCAGTGCGACAACGCCAGCGCAACCGCCGTCGAGCCATCAGTGAAGGGCTGCACCCCCAGGTGCCAGCCCGGGCCGTGTTCCGGGTTGATCGGAATCTGCGACCGCGCTTCGAGCCAGTCGCTCAATTCCGAACGCGGACGGGCGGTTTCGGCGATGTCCAGCGGCCGCTCGATGGCGGGCGCCGCCACCCACCGGTGCCGGCCGAATGGCAGCGGCGATCGTTCGATCCGCCGCCCCACCAAGCCCTTGCCGAAATTCTCGTGAAAGCGGCGCAGGCCGTCGTAGTCCACCGGACCCTCGTAGAACCACAGCGCCAGCATGACCTGGACGCGGCCACTGGCCCGGTACGACAGGAAGGTCGCCTGGTCCATGTAGTCGAGACGGTCCTCCGGACGATCCAGCTCGGCAGGCAGCTTGCCGAACGAGGTTCGGGTCCGGGTGGACCTGGTGGAGGTGGACAATGTGGACCTGGCCCTTCGCTCGGGTATTCGGTTGTCGGGTATGGGATTTACTCGTAGACGGCGGACAGGCCGAACTCGGCCAACGTCTCCTCTACGTGTGCGCGCAGCGTGGCCTTGGTGTTCTCGGCGCCCGGCTGGTAGCCGATCACTGCCATCGACACCCGGCCGATCAGCTGCATCGAGATGACGGTGAGAATGCCCTTGCGGTGTTCCAGCAACCCGCGCGGAACCTGACCGTCCACGCCGCGTGCCATGACGTACTCGGCAGGCGTTCCGTCGACGCGCGCCAGGTCGTCCGGCAGCACCCCGAGGTTCGAACAGAACACCGGCAGCTCCCCGAAACCGACCGCGATGTCTGCAGCCTGCGTGACGGCCCGCTTCGGGACGAACGGGGTCAGCGGCAGCAGCTCCAACTTCTCGTCGGGCTCCTCGCGCATCTTGCGCAGGGCTTCCTTGATGACCGCCCGCGCTTCCGTGAGGTCCTCGGCAGCGCCCTTCGGGTTGATCCGGGCATCGCCGATCAGCACCGCATTGGCGCGGGTGTCCTCCAGCGTGCGGTCATTGATCGGCACGACCAGCGGCACGACGCCCTCGGCCGCGCTGAACCTGCCCATCCGCTCGGACAACCGTGCGGCGAACCCGGCGATCAGCGCATAACTGTTTCCGCCGAGCGCTTTGGCGCGGGCGTCGAACTCAGCGGCATCGATGAACGCCCAGATCGCCGGCACCAGCAGGTTTTCCTTGGCGCTGACCGAATCCAGATGGGCCGCCGCCGACTTACCGGAGCGCCGCAGCTCGCTGCGCTTCTGGTAGGCCTGCTTCGCCGCCGACTTCATCGAACGGCCGAGCTCCGGCAGGTCGCGGAAGGTCTGGCGCAGATCGGCGCGCAATGCGCCCCACCGCGACCGGGAGTGTGGCTGCGGATAACCCAGGTCACGCCGCTGGCCCGCAACCGACTCGAACACCGTCAGCATGGCGCCGCCGCCATCGCTGATGCAGTGCGAACCGACCAGGCTGACCACCGTGGCACCGTCGTCGAGCGGCTGCACACCCATGTGCCAGGTCGGCCCGAACTCGGGGTCAACCGGGATCTGCGCGTGTTCGTCCAGAAAGTCGCCGAGTTCCGAACGGGGACGCACGGTGTCATACATCCGGATCGGCGCCGGCGGCCCGAGCGCCGACACCCAGCGGTGCCGGCCGAACGGCAGGATCGACGGCTCGATCTGGCGCCCGCCGAGACCGTGACCGAAGTTGTAATGGAACCGGCGCAGACCAGCCATGTCCACCGGGTGCTCGTAGACCCACACGCACTGCATGACTGCGGCCTGGCCGGTGGCCCGCAGACCCAGGAACATCGCCTGGTCGACGTAGTCGAGCACGCGGTCTTGATCCTTGTGGTCGCTGCTGCCGGCGAACCAGCGGCGCAACAAAGGCACACGCGACGGGCGCGTGGAGGTCGTCACAGCTCAGCCCTTCACAGCTCGAATCAGATCGCTGCGGCATGCGTTGTGGCGCAAGGCATCCGAACGGCCGGCGCCAGCAGTTGCCGAACCGCCGTCGGCGACCCGCAGGTACACCGCCTTCATGGCGTGCAGATACTTGTCCACCGACTCGCGGGCGATCGGATTGTCCGGATAGGCGATGGTGACCGAGGTCTCCTTATCCGACCGGTTCACCCAGATGCCGATCTGGTACGCCGACCGCGCATCGCTGTACACCCGGCCGTTCAGCCGCTCCCACTCGTTCATGATCGCGGGCGACAGCGGCGGCAGGTTGGTGTCCAGGTACGACACCATGGGCACACCGGGATCGGCCTTGCGAATGGTGTCCACCTTGCCCTCGGCCAGTTCCAGCACGCGCTCGAATGGGACATGCGCGAGATCCATGCCGCTGTCGAAGGCCTTCTGCATCGCCCGCGCGGTGTCGCCGAACGAATCCGGAACCACCGGAACGCTGATCGGCACGATGCCGGTGAACCAACCCGTCGTCATGAACTCGGCGGGCGTACGACGAGTGGTCGTCGGCGTGATGACGTTGTAGACGGGCCGTCCGGTGAGCTCGTGCTCCGCCATCGCCGCGCAGGCGATGACGCCGCCGATCACCCGGGCACCCGCGGACAGGCAGGCCGATTCGAACCGCTCCGACTGGTGCTTGTCCATCAGCCGGACGGTGAGCATCTCGCCACCGCACGACACCGACGGGTCACCGAGCGGCAACGGGAAGCACGGCAGCGTGCCATCGTTCGCCTCGGCGAACCGGATCCATTCCTTGACCTCGGGAGACTCGAGCGTCAGCGCCGCGGTGAACTCGGCCTGCTTGACGCAGTAGTCGTCGTAACTGCCGGCGTCGGCTAGCGGAATCGGCGGGGCACCACTGACCAGCGCCGCGTACATCAGGTGGATCTCCACCAGCACCAGGCCCATCAACAGTGCATCGGTGTGCACGTGGTCGATGCTGAATTAGAAGCTGAAGTGGTCGACCCGCTGGATGATGCCGAAGTGGAAGCAGTCCCACTGCAACGGATCCGGGGTGGCCAGCACGTGCTCACGCCACTGCTGGGCGTTCATCTCGCCGCGCTCGGTGGGCACCAGCTTGATGTCGCGCGGGCTCTTCGCGGTCCGCCGCACCACCTCGCCGTCGTCGAGGAACTCGAACCAGCTGTGGAACGTGTCGTGCCGGCGGACATAGGCATTGATGACGTGCGTCATCGCCCGGACGTCGCACTGGCCCGGCATGTCCCACGCGGCGATGTTGAGCCGCGCCATATCGGTCCCATTGCGCTCGTGCGAACGGAAGGCCCGGATGTGCTGGGTCTGTTGGTAGCTCACCGGCACCGAACTGACCGGTGCATTGCGCAGCTTGGCGTATGACGCCGAGGAAGGGTTCCAGGAAGTCAGAACACCCGAGGAGCCCATCCAGTCATGGATGGTCCTAATCGCAACCATGTTCACTCTCCTGTGCTTCGGTGAAATCCGCGCGCAGCGTCTGTGCCGCTCTGCCGTGACCCGTCATGTCGAAGTCGCCGTCGCTGCCGAAATCGCCTGCCCCAGACGATCTGCCAGAGCCCGAACGTTGGTGATGTCCGAGGAACCGATACGGACACCGGTCTCGGACTCGATCCGCGTGCGCAGTTCGAGTGCCCCGAGGGAATCGAGGCCGTACTCCGCGAGCGGACGGTCAGGATCGACAGATCGCCTAAGGATCATACTCATTGCGTCGGCAATCAGCCTTCTGAGCCGAGCCGGCCGCTCCTCCTCGGCCAGCGAATGGAGCTCGGTGAGGAATTCGCTGGTTCCGCTGCCGCCCCGCCCGATGTTCGCGAATGACTCGGCGAACTTGCTGGTCTGAGCGAACGCCACCAGCCAGTCAGCCCCGGCGATCGGGGCGTACCCCGTATAGGCGCGATCGTGGCGGATGAGCATGTCGAACGCGTACGCGCCGTCCTCCGGCTCGATCGCCATGGCCTCGTCGGCGGCCAGGCCCTGTCCGGCGCCGATCTTCGCCCACGCACCCCAGGCGATGGATCCGGCCGGCAGCCCCTGCACCCGACGCCACTGCGTGAAAGCATCCAGCCAGCTGTTTGCCGCGGCGTACGCGGCCTGACCGGGCGAGCCCACCATCGCGGCAGCCGACGAGAACGAGCAGAACCAATCCAGGTCGCTTCCCGCGGTGGCCTCGTGCAGATGCCACGCGCCGTACACCTTCGGTGCCCAGTCACGCTCGACCAGCTCATCGCTGATGTTCGGCAACGTCGCGTCCTCGATCACCGCGGCGCCGTGCAGCACGCCGCGCAGCGGCTTACCGGTAGACTCCGCGACACCGACCAGACGGGCCGCGGTAGCGGCCTCGGCGATATCGCCCAGCACCACCTCGACCTCGGCGCCCTTGCTGCGGATGACCTCAATGGCCTGCGTCGTCTGAGCACTCGGCTCCGACCGGGAGTTGAGCACGATGCGGCCGCACCCGCCGGCCGCGAGCTTCCCGGCCAGGAACAGACCGAGACCACTCAAGCCGCCGGTCACGATGTACGAGCTGTCCGCGCGGTACACCGAAACCTGCTCCGGTGCCACGACCGCCTGGTACTCCCCCGTATTCGGGATGTCGAGCACCAGCTTGCCGGTGTGGCCGGCCGCGCCCATCACGCGGATGGCGGTCGCGGCATCGCTCAGCGGGAAGTGCGTGGTCTCGGGTACCGGCAGCACCCCGTCTGCGATCTGACCGAAGATCGTCTCCAGCATGCCGCGCGTGATGTCGGGGTTCGTCAGCGTCAACAGCGCCAGGTCCAGCGCATAGAACGACAGGTTCCGGCGGAACGGGAACAGGCCCATCCGGGTGTCACCGTAGATGTCGCGCTTGCCGATCTCGACGAACCGACCGCCGAAGGTCAGCAACTCGACGCCTGCGCGCTGCGCCGCACCGGTCAGCGAGTTCAGCACCACGTCGACGCCGTAGCCGTCGGTGTCCCGACGGATCTCCTCGGCGAAAGCCGTGCTGCGGGAGTCATAGACGTGCCGAATTCCCCAGCTGCGCAACAGATTCCGGCGATCATCACTGCCGGCGGTCGCGTAGATCTCGGCACCTGCGGCCCGGGCGATGGCGATTGCGGCCTGCCCCACACCACCGGTGGCGGAATGGATCAGCACCTTCTCGCCGGCCGTGATCCGGGCCAGGTTGTGCAGGCCGTACCAGGCGGTGGCGTGCGCACTGGGCACCGCTGCCGCGCTGCCCTCGGGCAGGTTGTCCGGAATCTTCACGGCGAGGTTGGCGTCGCAGGTGACGAACGTCTTCCAGGCACCGGTCAGCGAGATACCCGCCACCCGGTCGCCGATCTGATGATCGGTGACACCCGGCCCGAGGGCGGTGACCACACCGGCGAAGTCCGCGCCCGGCTGCGGCATCCGGCCTTCGAAGCTCGGGTAGCGACCGTACGCCACCAGCACGTCGGCGAAGTTCAGGTTGGACG
This sequence comes from Mycobacterium sp., assembly GCA_031292695.1. Taxonomy (GTDB): domain Bacteria; phylum Actinomycetota; class Actinomycetes; order Mycobacteriales; family Mycobacteriaceae; genus Mycobacterium. Next base: position 10,772 of record JARLGS010000502.1, read on the forward strand.
CCGCGACCGACACCTCGATCTGCCCCGGCCCCGGAGCCACCCGGTCGTACGCCGCCAGTTCAGCCGACGACAGGTCACCCGGGGTGCGGATCTGCAGCTGCATACCGTCGGTCTCGGGACGCACGACCCGCGTGCGACGCTCCTCGGGCTGCAGTCCGCTCAGATTCAGCCGGGCCGTGTACCACTCGCCCGACCGCCACGCCGTCTCGTCCTCGCCCGAGCCGGAGAGCAGCTGAGCGGCGACCTGCGTCGCGTCGGTCTGAGCGTCCAGATCGATCTGAGTCGGCTGCATCGCCGGGTATTCCATGCCGATGGCCCGCATGAAGCCGCGGATACCACCCTGCTCCAGGTTCGGCACATCCCCGGACAGCACGCTGCGCGCGCCGTGCGTGAGCACGTACAACCGCGCCGGCTGGCCCGGCACATCCGGCAGCCCGCGCACGATGTGCACCAACTGCTCGACCTGCGAAACACCGCGCTGCGCACTGAGCAGACCCGTCGGCCCGGCGGAGTCCTCCGGCGCCGCAGCCACGACGACTACCCCCTTGAAGGGTTTCGCCGTCAAGGTGGCCTGCAGCGCTTCCAGGTTCCCCTCGTGATCGGCATCGGCCGGCCACGCCATGGTCGAGACCTCGGCCTCGCCGGCCTGCAGCGCCTCCGACAGTGCCTCGGTCAAGCCGTCGGCGCCTGCCGCGCCGGAGACCAGCAGCCACCGGCCCGGGTCGACGGCGTCGGCGACCGGGGCATCCTGCGTCCGCCACTCGATGTTCAGCAGTCGGTCGCTGAGCAACCGCTCCCGCTGGCCCGCCTCGGACACCCCGGTGCCGAGCCGCAGCCCGATCACCGACAGCAGCACCGCACCGTGCTCGTCGAGCACATCGATGTCAGCCTCGACCGCCGTCGGCGTCGCCGCGGTGAGCTTGACGTAGCAGTAGTGCGCGTTACGGGTCGAGTCGTAGGCGCGCAACTTGCCGACGCCCAACGGCAGCATCAATGCGCCGGTGGTGTCGCCGTGCAGGTCGGGATGCGCAGCCACGGCCTGGAAGCAGGCGTCCAGCAGCGCCGGGTGCACGGTGTACGCGCTCTGCTGCGACCGGATGGCACCGGGCAGCGCGACCGTGGCCAGCACCGTGTTGCCGCCGGCCGAATGTGCCGCCGTCAGACCCGAGAAAGCCGGGCCGTACTGGATGCCGCGGTCCGAGAACCAAGCGCGCAGGTCGCCGCCGTCCACCTCCTGCGGGTGGGCGGCGACCAGTTTGGCCAGGTTGTAGGTGGGGCGGGTCGCGTCGTCCTCGATGGCATGCAACGTGGCACCGGCCCGGCGGATCTGCTCGCCGTCCTGATACGTCTCGACCACGAATTCGATGTCGCCCGACGGCACTGCTGTGGCCACGGCGGACACCGCGGTCTCGTCCTCCAACAGCAGCATCGCCTCGAAGGTGACGTCACGGACCTCAGTGGCTTCACCCAGGACGGCCCGGGCCGCACCCAGTGCCATCTCGCAGTACGCCGCACCGGGCAGCGCGGCCACGTTGTGCACCTGGTGGTCACCCAGCCAGGCCTGCACGCCCGTGCCGACGTCCGACTGCCAGACGTGGCGCTCCGGCTCCTCGGGCAGCCGCACGTGCGCACCGAGCAGCGGATGCACCGCCAGTGACGCGCCGCCCGGGGCCTGCTCGTTCGGATCGCGGGTGAGGATCAGGTGGTTGTGCGTCCAGGTTGGCAGCGGCACGTCAACCAGTGCGCCGTCCGGGTACATCGCCGCGAAGTCGATGGCGGCACCCGCGCTGTGCAGGTCGGCGACGACTTCCCGCAGACCGTTCGGCACGTCCTGCTCGCGGCGCATCGCGGCCAGCGCGGCAATGCCGATGTCCTGGTGCGAGGCGTTCTGATTGACCGCATGCACCAGCAGCGGGTGCGGGGCCAGCTCGATGAACACCCGGAAGCCGTCGTCCAGCGCGGCCTGCACGGCGGCGCCGAAGCGAACGGTGTGGCGCAGGTTGTCCACCCAGTAGTCGGCGTCGTAGTCCGCGGGATCGCGCGGGTCGTACAGCGTGGCCGAGTAATACGGCACCGCGGGCTCTTCGGGCTCCAGGTCCTCGAGGGCATCGGCCAACTCGTCGAGGATCGGATCGACCTGCGGGGTGTGCGACGCCACGTCGACGGCCACCTCGCGGGCCATGACGCCGCGGTCGTCCCACTCCTTGATCAGGGTGCGGATGGCGTCCTTGTCGCCGCCGACGACGGTCGACTGCGGCGAGGCAACGACAGCCAGTACGACGTCACCCACGCCGCGGGCGCCGAGCTCGGACAGCACCTGCTGGGCGGGCAACTCCACCGATGCCATGGCACCGGAACCGGAGACCTTCAGCATCAGGTTGGAGCGGCGGCAGATGACCTTGACACCGTCGGCCAGCGACAGCGCCCCGGACACCACCGCGGCGGCCGACTCACCCATCGAGTGTCCGATGACCGCCCCGGGCAGCACGCCGTACGACTTGAGGGTCGCGGCGAGCGCCACCTGGATGGCGAAGACCGCGGGCTGGATCCGGTCGATACCGGTCACCGTCTCGGGGGCGGTGATGACATCGGTGATAGAGAAGCCGGACTCCTCGGCGATCAGCGGTTCGATCTCGGCGATGGTGGCAGCGAACACCGGTTCGGTCGCCAGTAGGCCGGCCCCCATGGCCGCCCACTGCGAGCCCTGGCCGGAGAACACCCACACCGCGCCGTGGTCACCATCGCCCGCGGAACGCTGATACGGCGTTTCTCTGTCGGCGACTTCACGCAACGCCGTGATCAGCCCTGCTGCGTCCGATGCGAGCACGGCGGCGCGGACCGGGCGGTGCGCCCGGCGGCGGGCCAGCGTGTAGGCGGTGTCGGTCAGATCGAGGCTGTCACCCTCGGCTGCCACCCAGTCGGCCAGCTTGCCGGCGGTGCGCCGCAGTTCGTCAGCCGACGTGGAGGACACCGGGAACAGCAGGCTGCCGGTGAGGGCCGGGGCATCGGTTTCGACCGTGCGCGGCGACGACATGGCAGGGGCCTGCTCGACGACGGCGTGCACATTGGTGCCGGACAGGCCGTACGCGGACACCGCGGCACGGCGCGGTTGGCCCGCGGTGTCCGGCCACGGGGTGTGCTCCGTGGGCACGAACAGAGCCGTGTCGATGGCGGCCATCTCGGCAGGCATTTGGCTGAAGTGCAGATTCTTGGGCACCACTCCGTGCTGCAGGGCCAGGACGTCCTTCATCAGCCCGAGCGCGCCGGCGGCGGACTGGGCGTGGCCCAGGTTGGTTTTCACCGAGCCGAGCACGCACGGCCCACCGTTGCCGTAAACCGTTGCCAGACTCGAAAATTCGATCGGGTCGCCGACCGGGGTACCGGTGCCGTGAGCCTCGACGTAACCGACCGTGGCCGGGTCGACGCCGCCGACCTCCAGAGCGCGGCGGTATACAGCGACCTGGGCGTCCGCACCGGGGGTCGCGATGTTGACGGTGTGGCCGTCCTGATTACTCGCGGTGCCGCGGATGACCGCGAGGATGCGGTCGCCGTCGCGCTGTGCGTCGTCGAGGCGCTTCAGCATCAGCATCACGGACGCCTCGCCGGAGACGAAGCCGTCTGCGGCGACATCGAACGCATGGCAATGTCCGGTGGGCGACAGCATGCCCTGTGCAGACCCCGAGGACATCTTGCGGGGTTCGAGTACGACATTGACGCCACCGGCCAGGGCGGCGTCGCTCTCGCCTTCGTGCAGGCTGCGGCAAGCCTGGTGCACGGCGAGCAGGCTGGACGAGCAGGCCGAGTCGACGGTGTAGGCGGGGCCATGGGCGCCCAGGTGGTAGGACACCCGGCCCGAGGCCATGCTGAAGTTGTTGCCGGTGAACCCGTACGGCCCTTCGATGGCGTGGGCGTCGGCGGCCAGGAGTTGATAGTCACCGGCGGTCATGCCGACGAACACACCGGTCAGAGACCCGGCCAGTGAGGTGGGATCGATGCCCGCATGCTCGACGGCCTCCCACGAGGTTTCGAGGATCAGGCGGTGCTGCGGGTCGATCGCGGTGGCTTCCCGATCGCTCAGGTTGAAGAAGTCGGCGTCAAAGCCGGCGATATCCTCGATGAAGGCGCCCCACTTGGAGACCGAGCGGCCCGGCACACCGGGTTCCGGGTCGTAGTACTCCTCGGCGTCCCACCGGTCGAGGGGGACCTTCGTTACCAGGTCGTCACCGCGAAGCAGGGCTTCCCACAACTCATCTGGCGAACTGATGCCGCCGGGAAGTCGGCATGCCATGCCGATGATCGCGACGGGTGTCGTCGGTGACCCACCCACTTAGCTACCACCTCTCCGCGCAATCTGGCCGAACTCCGGCACCAAGTGCCGGGTGGCTCGCAGACCGTCGCACAAACTTTGCGAAATCAACTTTGCCGTTTTAATCAAACTGGCTCGGTACCCTACCGGGTCAAATTAACTGATGCGGTGAATCTGGGCTACCCCTTTCAGCGCAGTGCCAGCTAGTCGCCCCTCACCACCGGATATCCGCAGCACACTCGCCGCAGAAGGCCGAACCGTCGTTGCGCGCCGCTGCGCAAGCGTCGATTCGGAACCTTTTCGAACCAGTCACGGGGCGGAAGCATAGCGGTCTGTAGCGAACTTCGGTGACCGCAGCACCGCCCGTGACAAGCCCCTCGGCCAACCGCAACTTTGCGCAGATCTGCGCCTGCGAATGCGAGCAACACCGCAAAAATCACAGACCTACTGGCTACAGCCATAACTGCGCATAATTGGCAATGCTTGATACGCATGGTATGAGATTTCTGGTGTGACGAACTCCGCTCTATGCGGGCAAAAAATCAACACGCCAGACAACCGTGCGAATAGCGGATTCCGGTGTCGACGCCCAATTGGACGCCGCTCTCAATGCCCTCCGCGCAAACTTCGTCAGCCCGCGAACGGCGCCGGATCGGCGTATGCCGCGCCGAAGTCCGTCTCCCGGGTGAATCCGTTGCTGCGCGCCTCTGCGGCCCCCCGCCGAATCAGTGCCGCGAGGGCCACGAAGCCGGCCTGGTCGGCAACCATCAGTGGCGTCAGCAGCCGGTTGTGCACGAAGCCGAATGCCAAGCCCCGATCGGGGTCCGCCCAACCCAACGAACCGCCCAGACCGATGTGCCCGAAACCAGGCAGCACCCCCAGAAGCGGCATGCCGTGATAGCCCAGGTTGAAATCCATCGGGAGGCCGAGGCCGAGGTCGGGAA
>JARLGS010000503.1 GCA_031292695.1 Mycobacterium sp.
GCGACGCCAACTGGTGGCCGACGAAGTCGCCACGGCGCAAGCGCGAGGAAGCCGAAGCGGCAGCGGCCCTGGCCGATGCCGAGCGCCGGGAGGCCGAGCGCCGGGCCCGGCACGATTCCGACGAAGCCGGACCGTGTGCGGAGTGTGGATACGCCGCGACGTGCGACGCCTGCCAGATGACGACGGCCTTCGATGTGGCCGGTGCGGTGCAAAATCGGGGCTGAATATCAGCCCCGAATAATCCGCCAATCCGGTGAAATTCGAAAACAATATCCGGCCCGGTTGGTGCGAGCAGCAAATGGCGGTTAGCATTTTCTAGTGTCGTCTTCGAGCCCTTCTCTAGAGGCGCAGCCGTCCGAGTCCGGTGACGGCCTCTCGGCGCAAATCGGCGCACCGCGTAAACGTCTCTATTGGGCTGCGGCGATCGCGCTCGTATTATGGACCGCGGCATATATCTACGCCGTGCTCGAGGTAATTCCCAATGGAATTTACTGGCTTTCGTACTACGCGATGAATTACGACGACGGGTTTGTCCGTCGCGGCCTCGCCGGCGCGATCGTTGGGTTGTTCCCCAATGATGAATACTTCGTCGTAGCAACAGTTTTCGTGGTCGGCACGGTCGTCGCATATTTCAGTGGCCTGCTGGCCTTGATGGTGTGCATTCTGAAGCGCGGCCCGTGGGCGGAGCGCCGACTGGCGGTCGCCCTGCTCGTACCGGTGTTGCCCTGCTCGGTTTCGTTCGCGCTACTGGGACCGCGACCCGAACTCGCGGTTGCGGGTGCACTGGTATTTTTCGGTATCGCTTTGAGCCGAGCCGGCGATTTACGCGGCTCCTTGACGTGGAGCGCCGGCTACGGATTGTTTATCGCGGTGATGGCCTTTGTTCATGAAGGGCTACCGCTCGAATTCGCGCTCGGCGCAGTTCTGGCGATATCGGTAATCGCTCCGGTCCAGAGCGCATCAGCCCGCTGGGGTTGTATCGCGATGGCTACCGGCCCGGGTCTGCTGGCCACCGCTGCCGTCAGCCTGTTGGGCAGGCGGGACACCGCCGCGGTGATCTGTCAGGACATACCGCATGCGACCCTGCGCAATACCTTCAAGGTGCCGCCGGACAAGGTGTGGGACTACCTGTCCGGGCACTTTCAAAGCGTGTCGGACTACCACGATTGGGTCTGCGCCAACATCCTGCCCGCCTTCGACAAAGGCGTGGAGTCGGGTATGCACGACGTCTGGGGCGTGGGTCTCCCGGAACTGACCGCCGGTTTCGCGCACGGATTGCTGGTGTGCGTCGCCACCGTGTTCTTGATCTCGTACGCCACCGGTGTGCGGGTGAAGACCTTCCGGCAGCACATCCGCGGCGGTTTGGCCGTGCCGGCAGTGGCGCTCGCGCTGATGATTCCGGTGTTCGCAACCGGCGTCGACTGGATTCGGTGGTGGGTGGTGATCCTGATCAACATCGCCTGCGTCTACCTGCTCTTCGCCGCCGGCCGGCCGGAGATCGAGGCGCCGGTGTCGAAACGACAACTCAAGGTGCTGCTGGCGATCGGGATACTGCTGGCCGTCATTCCGTTCGGTGGCGCTGCCGGCTACGCCACGGGGTTCGCCCATTCGGGTTAGTCCGTCGCGCCAGTCGCCGGCTCGGCTGAGAACTTTTCAGTTGCTCCAGGTGACCGCGGTGTGGCACAGCGTTGTCAGATATGACGACATCGAGGGCGAGATGCTGGACGGGGTGATCGCGTATCGGATGCGCGACGGGCGATCAGCGCCTGCGAGTTGGGCGTAGAGCCTGATGTAGTTGTCAACCATTGCGTCCTCGCTCCAGCGCGTGATCGCAGAGGCTCTCACGTTATCGCGATCAAGGGCGATCGCCTGCTGGATGGTCTTGGCCATCGCGGCGACATCACCGCACGGCACGAGCAGACCACATGGCGGCGCAATCGTCTCAGCAACACCAGGAACTGCGAATCCCACAACCGGCGTGCCGCAGAACAGCGCCTCGATGGTCGTCAGTCCGAATGGTTCCGCCGATGTCGGAGTTACCAACGACACCGCGGCGCCCCCGACCAGCTGCCCGAGCTGGCGCTGGTCCAGGTGACCGACGTACTCGATGTTTGCACCGAGATGCGGCCTGATGGCGCGATGAAAATACGAGCGGCGTTCGATCGGTCCAGCAATTTTCAATGGCATGCCCACTTGTTTGGCCACCGCGATAGCCATGTGCGGTGCTTTTTGCGGGGTGATTCGCCCGAACCAGACCAGATATCCGCCGCCGCCGTGGCCGACCGGCCATTCTTCGCGATTAATGCCGTTGTATACGACCGAAACGTCGGGTAGCGAATCACGCCAGAGCTCCGCCGAGCCCCTGCTAACCGCGATGAATTTGCTGCCAATGCCGCCGCTGGATCGAATTGCGGATTTCAGCCAGAGAATGGGACTGGTATGCAGCGTGGTCAGCATCGGCGTGGTCAGCTGCGGCGCCAGTAGAATTGGCCAGTAATGCAGACCGTGGTTGTGGATCACGTCGTAGGAACTCGCTTTTTCCCCGATGAAATCCGTCATGAGCGTGCGGTACGCCCGATGATCGAAGAACGGCGCATTCAGGGGTGTCCGACGCCGCGACCCGCCGATGGCGTGCACCTTGATCTGCCCGTATTCACCCTCCGTACCCAGATCGGAGTCTGCTGCCGCGTACAGCGATACATCGTGGCCCTTCCGGGCCAGCGCCCGGGCCAGGTGCCAGACGCACGACTCGAGCCCACCAGCGAATGGCTGCCGTACGGGAAATCGATTATGAGCGACGAGCGCGATTCGCAGCCTGTCCATATCGCGACAGCATAGGGCTAATAATCGAATAATGCGCAGCAGGATTAGTGCACAATCTGGTCAATTTGTGGCCAGCTAATTACGTACTCTTGTTAGTGAATTCGCCACGCCGACGTCAATTATATGGCGCGCAAATATCGTTGATCTTGTTCCGAATACGCGAGCTCAGGCCGAGGGCCTTCGCTTGAAGCAGCGCCTGTCAGCCTCCGGATTCGCTGGCGCTTCGGTAACCACTGATCGCCAGCGGCAGGAAAATAGCAGCCAGCAGGATCAGCCAACCCGCGGTGAGCAGTAGCGGGATCAGCACCGGACCGCCCTGGCTGAGGGCCCGCATAGTGGCGATGGTCGGCGACATCGGTTGGAACTCGATCACCGGGCGCACCCACGACGGCAGGACCTTGACCGGCACCACCGATGAGTTACCGAAAACCAGGCCCATTACGGCGGTGGCAAACCAGGTCAACATGGTGCGATTCTCCGAGTGAACCGCGACGGTAATGACCACCGTCGCAAACACGACGATCCACAACACCGGAATCAGGACGAACAGCAGAGCCGCGGGCAGCCCACCTTCGAAACGCAGCCCGAATGCCATCCCGACCGCAACGATCAGCAGCGTGCCCGCGAAGGTTCGCACCGCCTCGGCCAGCAGGGTGCCGCTGAGTGCGCTGATCCGGTGCACCGGCATTACCCAGAACCGGCTCAGCAGCCCGTTGTCCCGTTCCACGGGGATGGTCAGGGCCGAGGCCAACGAGCCCGACATGGCGCCGGCCAGCGCGCACATGGCCACCACCAGAACGATGTTGTCGGTGCCCATCACTTTGGCCATCGATTTGCTGATCAGCAGGTGGTAAACCACCAGTAGGACCGTCGGGAACAACAGCGCCTGAACCGGCACCATGGGGTCGCGACGCCACCGGGTGAGCAGGCGTCCGGCAAAAACCGCGCTCTCGGTGGTCAGCGAGCCGGTGCGCAGTTCCGTTGGGTTCCCCGCGGTTTCGTTCGATGCCGGGTTCACGGTGTCCGCCTCTGTCCCCGGATTGCGATTGCGCCGAAGATCAGCAGCATGCCGACGCACCAGGCGAGGCTGATGGCCAGGTTGACCGGATCGACGTGTCCAGTGCTGAATCCCCGCAGCGTCTCGGTCAACTGGGATACCGGCTGATAACGCACAAACGGCTGCAGCCCGCCGGGAAACGACTCGACAGGGGCCAGACCGGTCGACAGCAGCAGGAGGAGCAACTGGGGGACCAGCAGGAGCTGACTCGACGTCTCACTCCGTCGGACGCGGACGCCGAGCGCATCCGCACCGAGGGACAGGGCCAGCGTCAGCCCCAGCGCCAGGACAACGAAGCCGACCGCGTAGACCGGGCCGCCGTCCATCCGGAAACCGAACGCATAGCCCACGCCGATCGTCGCGACCATCGCCACGACACCGCGGATGAGGCAGTAGAGCATCCGCGCCGCGAGCGGAGCCAGGGGAGAGATGGGCAGGCTGCGCAGCCGGCCGCCGAAACCGGAGGCATTCTCCTCGGCGGCCCGGTCGGTGGTGGTCAGCGCACCGAACAGCATGGCCTGCACGATGATCGCGGGCAACATGTACTGCGCATAGCTCATGCCGCCGGTGTCGATGATGTGGCGCAGCACCAGATTGGCTCCGGTGAACGTGGCGACCGGGGCGATCGCCGCGAAGACGATGTCCAGGTCCCGCGTCGCGCGGTACACCACCCGCTCGGTCAGCGCGACCACGGCGGTCATTGGACTCTTTCTCGCTCGGTGAGGTGCAGGAATACCTCGTCCAGCGTCGGCTTGCGCAGGCCGATGTCAGTCAGCTCGATGCCCTGGGCGGTCATCCGGTTCAGCACCTCGCTGAGGGTGGCCGCGCCTTCCGGCGCCGGGACCGAGACCGAGCCGGCATCGCGGTCGATCTCGATGTTGGCGAAGTCGCTGAGTGCCTCGGCGATGCGATCGAGGTCAACGGGATTGGCCGGGCTCATCTGGCAGTAGGTGCGCCCCATGCCGCCCTTGAGATCGTTTGCGGTGCCCTCCGCGATGATCCGGCCGGAGTCGACGATGACGATCGAATCGCTCAGTACGTCAGCCTCTTCCAGGTACTGCGTGGTCAGCAGGACGGTGGTGTTCTGCTCCTTCAACGAGGAGACCAGGTTCCACACGTCGCGGCGGCTGCGGGGATCCAGACCGGTGGTGGGTTCGTCGAGGAAGAGCACCTTCGGCGGAACCACCAGGGACACCGCGATGTCGATGCGCCGGCGCATACCGCCCGAATAGGTGGACACCGGGCGGTCTGCGGCGTACGCCAGCTCGAACTGTTCGATGAGTTCGTCGGCCCGGGTCCGGGCGGACTGGCGGCGCATACCGCGCAGCCGACAGAAGAGGACCAGATTCTCGCGGCCGGTGAGCGAGCCGTCGAGCGCGGCGTCCTGCCCCGTCACACCGATGTTCTCCCGCACCCGGCCCGGCTCACGGACCACGTCGTGTCCTGCCACGATCGCGGTACCCGAAGTCGGCCGGACCAGCGTGGACAGGATTTTGACGGTGGTGGTCTTGCCGGCGCCGTTGTGGCCGAGCAGAGCGCAGATGGAGCCCGTCGGAACCGAGAAGCTGATGCCCTTCAATGCCGCAAAGGTTCCGTACGTCTTGGCGACGTGGTCGAGCTCAATCACACATGCACACCTTACAGGGATGGATAGCGGGCCGCCGAGTCAGCGAATTTCCGACCACTCTTTGCTGGCGGATTTCTTCAAAAACTGCACTGACATCGAGTTGGTAAACCATTGCCAGGCCAACTTGCGCCAGCCGACGGCATGGGCGCGGCGGCCGGTGTGGAACACGGTCAGTTTGTTCACGAACCGGGTCCGCCCGATTTTCGACAGCCGGCGGAACAGGTCCATGTCCTCGGCCGCCGCAAGTTTTTCGTTGAACCCGTTGACTTTTCGGAACGCGTCGGCAGTGATCATCTGAAACTCGCCACCGGACGCGCCGGTGCGCAGCACGTTGTTCTGCAACATGAATTGCTGGCCGAGCATGAAGAACATGTAGGCGTCGGCCCACGTCCGCATTTCCTGGAAAACGCGGTACTTCACGGTGAGCGCAACAAGTCGTGGATTGTCGTCGAACTCTTTGCCGGCGACGGCGAAGAAATCGTCGATATCGGGTATGACAACGTCCGCGTCGACGAACACCAGATAATCGCCGGACGCCACGGCGGCGCCCATGTTCCGTGCCATCGCGATGGTCTGGCGCTCCGGCTTGTCGTAGACCACGACCTTGTCGGTGTACCGCCGACAGATGTTCAGCGTGTCGTCGGTACTGGCGCCGTCCGAGATGATGATCTCGGACGGCCCGGAGAACTGCGCCAGGCGCCGCAGTGTGCCCTCGATCGTCTTCTCTTCATTCAATGTCGGAATGACGAATGAGATCAAAGTTCGAATCCTTCTGATCGAGTCCGGGGCCGGTGACCGGCTCAGGCGTCCAACCGTGCCAGTTCACCCTTGCGGTACAGCTCGGTGCAAGCCTGCCGACGGATCTTGCCACTGGTGGTGATCGGGATCGAGCCTCGGCCAACCAGCACCAGGTCAGCTGCATTGACGCCGTGCGCCTGCGAGATCGCCGAGGTGACGTCGTGCTTGACCTGCGCCAGGTGCTCCTTGACCTCGTCCTCGGTCTCGCCGCGCTTCTTCATCTCGATGACGACCGCGAACTGCTCGACGCCGTCCTCTTCGAAGCCGACCGCTGCGGTGCGGCCACCCGAGACCGCACTCACGGTGGCCTCGATGTCGTCGGGGTAGAGGTTGCGGCCGCGGATGATCAGCAGGTCTTTGATCCGGCCGATGATGAAGAGCGAGTCCTCAGAGATGAATCCCAGGTCGCCGGTGCGCAGCCAGGTGTCCGAAGGCGTTCCCTCCGAGGCGTTTTCGAGAACGCCGCCGAAGGTCTTCGCCGTCTCTTCTGGCTTGTTCCAGTACCCGGCGCACACATTCTCGCCGTGGGTCCAGATTTCCCCGACGGTGGCGGCCGGCCCCTCGAGGCGGGTCTCCGGGTCGACGATTCGCACCAGCGGAGAGCCGGGCGTGCCGTAGCTGACCAGCGGGCTGCCCGATTCGACGCGCTCGACGATGCCGTCGGCGAGCTTGTCGGTGTCGAAGTCGACCACGGTCGGCGGTTCACCGGATTCCCGGGACGCCACATACAGGGTGGCTTCGGCCAGGCCGTAGCTGGGCCGGATCGACTTGCCGGGCAGGCCGAACTTGGCGAAGCGCTGGATATAGCGCTTGACGGTGGTCGGCTGGACGCGCTCCGCGCCACTGAAGACGGTCAGCACCGAGCTCAGGTCCAGGCCGGCCATGTCCTCGTCGGTGGTCCGCGCCGCGGCCAGGTCGAAGGCGAAGTTCGGGGCGGCGGTGATGACGTTCTTGTGGCTGCCCATCAGCTGAATCCACCGGGCGGGCTTGACCAAGAACGAGATCGGGCTGGTCATCACGGTGTGCCACCCGCCGAGAATCGGAGTGCAGACCCCAAGCAGCAGACCCATGTCGTGGTACAGCGGCAGCCAGGACACCACGCTACTTCCGGGAGGTGCCACTTTGCCCCACTCGGAGAAGAAGACCGCGATCATCTGCTCGTAGTTGGCCGACACATTGCGGTGCGACACCATGACGCCGGCGGCGGTCCGGGTTGAGCCCGAGGTGTACTGCAGGTACGCGGTTTCCGGACGCACTTCGCGCCGGGACGCCGGCTTGCGGCGGGTGGTCAGGTCCAGTTCGTCGACGGCGAGGACGACCGGAACGGTCCCGTTGTCGTTGGGCGTCGCGTACGGGGTGACGACATCCACGTTAGCGGCGGTGGTCAGGGCGACGACGGGCTGTGCGTCCTTCATGACCGAGATGACGCGCTCGTCGTGGTGGCCCATCATCGGCTGGGTCAGCGGGACGGCGATCATGCCTGCCTCGAGGGCACCCAGGAAGCCGAGGACGTACTCAAGGCTTTGCGGCGCGACGATCACGACCCGGTCGCCGATCTCACCGCGCTGGCGCAGCTCATAGGCCACGGCGACAGTCTGCTGATACAGCTGAGCCCAGGTGAGGGTCTTGGCCACACCGTTGGGATCGGTGTCGTAATCCATGAACGTGAACGCCAGGTCGTTGGGTTGCAGGCTGGCGCGTTCGCGCAGGACGGCCTGCAGAGACGACTCGATCACGGACACTTCCTCCTCGGGAATTACGGCACGGGCGAAAGCCCCTGCCATTGAAAGCGATTTGGCACAACCAAACTGACACCGGGTGCCGGATAGCAGCGTAGGGCATACCCGCTGATTTTGACGGATCGGGCGTTTTGCTGACGGCGGTCGCCGACGGTCAGTGGCTGGCCTTCGTGAACCACTTGGTCTTGATCAGCCACGAGTGCGCCGACGCCAGCGCGAAGGCGCCACCGCAGGTGCAGGCGAACACCCAGACCAACTTGCCGTCCTCAAACGGCTGCAACTCGGGCACCAGCGACGTCAGGATGCGGGTGCCGCAGGCCAGGATGCCGCTCGCGGAGGCGAACAGATAGATGTTCGCGATGCGCCTGGAGTCGGGATCGCGGCGCAACACCAGCAGCGCCCGCGCGCCGAACACCAGCAGATACCCCAGGGTCGAGCAGAGGACGATCCAATAGGCGGCCAACCAGCCATCGGTCGGCATCGTGAACAGGTCGGGGGAATACTCCCGACCGGCGACGCTCATCGAGAACAGCGCAAGCAGGATCGGGATGCACAGGGTGGCCGGCCGCTCGACGTACTGGGTGAACATCCGCTGCATGAGGGCATCGTCGGCCAGTCGGCCCATGGCGTTGTAGACGATCGCGGAGGCCGCCACGATGTAGCAGTCGTGACCGATATATGCGTTGAGGTTCCATACCCCGGTCAACGAGTGAATCCAGGTGCCGAGGGTCTCGTGGGCGAACGGCGACATCAGAGCGACGGCCGCGGCCTGCAGCGCGATGTTGACCGTCGCAGCCACTTCCCAGCGGCAGGACCAGGTGACGCGGCGGATCCACAAACTCCACGCCATACACGCGAGGGTGATCGTGATGAGAAATGTCAGAGCCATGGATGGAGCCTTTGCCAGCGCCTGCGAATGCTCAGATTGTAGTGGTCAGAGCGGTGGCGCGTCGGCACGTCGCGCCAATTGGGACAGGTTTGTCGCGCGCTTGGGTACGGCCGGCGCCGCTGTGGCAACCGCGAGGGGCGCCGACTGGAGGTAACTGATCACCTCGTCGTGACTCATCAAGCCGAACCGTACCTGCAGGTCGGGATAGCTCAGCTGGAAGTGGTCCGCGACGCGGCGCAGTTCCTCGGCATTGGGGTAATCGGCTTCTTTGATCCGCCGATAGTAGGTACTGCTGGATGTTCCCAGTGCGCCGTAGATCTCCCTTGCTTCGACATCACCATCGAAGATGTAGTCGAGCAGCGCCTTGAGCTGTCTGCCGTTCTCGTCGGTTCTGGGCACCCTGACACGATAGACCCTTCCCCCCTTTGGTTGCTAGCAACTACAACTGAAGCACATAATCCGTTACTGACAGGGGCGTCACAGTTTCGGGAGCTATGTCCCAAATGTGGGAATTTGTTGTAGTCTCCTGTTCCATGACTGCTGCATATGCCGGCGAGATCGATGCCGCTCTCCCTTCACCTGCTGCGGCGATGTTGCACGTCGCCGACTACGAGTTCGGTGGTCAGGACACCGCCGGGACTCAGATCGACATGCGGCGGCTCGAAGCGCCGCTGTCCTCAGTCATCACTGCCGAGCTCGAAGGTGCTGCGCAATATCTCGAGGTCGAGCCCGAGGTACTGCTCGTAGCGGCTCTCGGCCGTGCCGTCGAGCGGGTCATCGGTCCCGGCCGTGCTGCGGTCGACGTGGCGGCAGCAAAGGAAAGCACCGGTGGCGGGCTGGCGGTGGTGCGCCGCCTCGAGATGGACTGCGTCCCCGCGTCGGAGGTCGAAGCCACCGACATGGTGGAGGCAGTGCGGTGCGCGCTCGACGAGGCCACGGCCGACCCGACCGACGTTGCCGACGTGCTGTTCAGCTACGGCATGACCGCGATCGACGGTGAGCACCCGGGGCCCGCCCACACCTTGGAGCTCCGGGCCTACCGCGACGTGGACGTGCTGCATCTCGACTGGTGGTACGCCCGCCAGCAGTTCGAGCCGTACACGGTCGAGGAACTGGCCGAGCAGTTCGCCCTCGGCGTGATCGAACTTGCCTCCGAGGCTGTGCCCGTCGCGCGGTAGCCGAGCGGCGAGTCGCGAGCCGCGTTGAGGAGTGCGGCAATTTGGTCTTGCTGGTTCCGGTTAGAATCGCTGCATTCGCATCGATCCGGCCATCACCGGGGAGCATTCGGAAGAACGGCTACGGCTGCTACACGGCCGTAGCTCAGTAGAACCGAACGGGTTGGCCCGTCATCGCCTGCAAGTGAGCGGCGCACCTGGTGCGCAAGCGGGGTGGTACCGCGGCCCTCGCGCCTAGTCGCGAGAAGGTCGTCCCCGTGCCTGGAACTAACCGTGGCACAGGAGACGATAGACGTGACCGCCTACCCGAAGCCGGCCAGTGGCGCCCCGAACTTCCCTGACCTCGAACTCGAGGTGCTGGACTACTGGGCCGCCGATGACACCTTCCGGGCCAGCATCGCGCAGCGCGACGGCGCCGAGGAATACGTCTTCTACGACGGCCCGCCCTTCGCCAACGGGCTGCCGCACTACGGGCACCTGCTGACGGGTTACGTCAAGGACATCGTCCCGCGCTACCGCACCATGCGCGGCTACAAAGTGGAGCGGCGCTTCGGCTGGGACACGCACGGGCTGCCTGCCGAGCTCGAGGTGCAGCGCCAACTCGACATCACCGACAAAGCCCAGATCGAAGCCATGGGCATTGGCGCGTTCAACGACGCCTGCCGCGCCTCGGTGATGAAGTACTCGACCGAGTGGCAGGCCTACGTCACCCGTCAGGCCCGCTGGGTCGACTTCGAGAACGACTACAAGACCCTCGACCTGTCGTTCATGGAATCGGTGATCTGGGCTTTCAAGCAGCTGTGGGACAAGGGCCTGGCCTACGAGGGCAACCGGGTGCTGCCGTACTGCTGGAACGACGAGACCCCACTGTCCAACCACGAGCTCCGCATGGACGACGACGTCTACCAGAGCCGGCAGGACCCGGCGCTGACCGTCGGGTTTCGCATCGATGACGGCGCAGGGCCTCAACTGGCCGGCTCCTACCTGCTGGTCTGGACCACCACGCCCTGGACGCTGCCGTCCAACCAGGCGGTCGCGGTGCACCCCGAGGTGACTTACGTACAGGTCGTGGGCCCCGACGAGCACAACTATGTGCTGGCCGAGGCTCGGCTGCCGAGCTATGTCCGTGAGTTCGGTGAGGAGCCGGTGGTCGTCGGCAGTTACCTCGGCGCCGAGCTGCTAGGCATGCGCTACCTGCCGCCGTTCCCGTATTTCGTCGATACCGACCAGGCGCGGGGCGCGTTTCAGGTGCTGCAGGGCGACTTCGTCACCACCGAGGACGGCACCGGCATCGTCCACATGGCACCGGCCTACGGCGAGGACGACAAGGCCACCTGTGATGCCGCCGGCATCGTCGCGGTCACCCCGGTGGATTCCAGGGGCCGCTTCGATGCGACCGTGCCGGACTACCAGGGCCAGCAGGTCTTCGAGGCCAACCCGCAGATCATCCGGGACCTCAAGAACGGCACCGGTTCGGCCGCGGTGAACGCTCCGGTGCTGCTGCGCCACGAAACCTATGAGCACTCGTACCCGCATTGCTGGCGGTGCCGACAGCCGCTGATCTACCGGGCGGTGTCGTCCTGGTTCGTCAAGGTCACCGAGTTCCGCGACCGGATGGTCGAACTCAATCAGCAGATCACCTGGTATCCCGAGCACGTCAAGGACGGCCAGTTCGGTAAGTGGCTGTCCAATGCGCGGGACTGGTCGATCTCGCGAAACCGATACTGGGGCAGCCCGATTCCGGTCTGGAAGTCCGATGATCCGGCCTACCCGCGGATCGACGTGTACGGCAGCCTCGACGAGTTGCAGCGCGACTTCGGCGTTCGCCCGGACAATCTGCACCGGCCCTACATCGATGAGCTGACCCGGCCCAATCCCGACGACCCGACCGGCAACTCCACCATGCGCCGCATCGAGGACGTGTTCGATGTCTGGTTCGATTCGGGCTCGATGCCGTACGCACAGGTGCACTACCCGTTCGAGAACCGCGACTGGTTCGACGGCAGCGCGACCGAATCCGCGCACTTCCCAGGCGATTTCATCGTCGAATACATCGGCCAGACCCGCGGCTGGTTCTACACGATGCACGTGCTGGCCACCGCGTTGTTCGACCGTCCGGCGTTCAAAACCTGTGTGGCGCACGGCATCGTGCTGGGTAACGACGGCCAGAAGATGAGCAAGTCGCTGCGCAACTACCCGGACGTGTCCGAGGTGTTCGACCGCGACGGCTCCGATGCCATGCGCTGGTTTCTCATGGCATCGCCGATCCTGCGGGGCGGCAACCTGATCGTCACCGAACAGGGCATTCGCGACGGCGTGCGTCAGGTGTTGTTGCCGGTATGGAATGCGTACAGCTTCCTGGCCCTCTACGCGCCGCAGAAAGGCAAGTGGCGCACCGACTCTCAACACGTGCTGGATCGCTACATCCTGGCCAAGCTGGCCGATCTGCGCAATTCGCTGACCATCGCGCTCGACGAGTGCGACATCTCCGGAGCATGTGAGCAGCTGCGGCAGTTCGCCGAGGCGTTGACGAACTGGTATGTCCGACGGTCCCGTTCGCGATTCTGGGAAGAGGACGCCGACGCCATCGACACGCTGCACGTGCTGGCCACCGCGCTGTTCGACCGTCCGGCGTTCAAAACCTGTGTGGCGCACGGGATCGTACTGGGCTCCGACGGCCAGAAGATGAGCAAGTCGCTGCGCAACTACCCCGACGTCTCCGAGGTGTTCGACCGCGACGGCTCCGATGCCATGCGCTGGTTCCTGATGGCGTCGCCGATTCTGCGCGGCGGCAACCTCATCGTCACCGAGCAGGGCATCCGGGAAGGCGTGCGGCAGGTGCAGCTGCCGCTGTGGAACGCCTACAGTTTCCTGGCGCTCTACGCACCGAAAGTGGGCACGTGGCGCACCGATTCGGCGCACGTGCTCGACCGCTACATCCTGGCCAAGCTGGCCGGACTCCGCGACGACCTCACCGCCGAGATGGAGGCCTGCGACATCTCCCGGGCCTGCGAGCACCTGCGCCAGTTCACCGAGGCATTGACGAATTGGTATGTGCGGCGCTCTCGTTCGCGGTTCTGGGAGGAAGACGTCGACGCCATCGACACCCTGCACACCGTGCTCGAGGTGACCGCACGGCTGGCCGCCCCACTGCTCCCGTCGGTCACCGAGATCATCTGGCGCGGTCTCACCGGCGGGCGCTCGGTGCACCTGACCGACTGGCCGCAAGAAGGTGTCGTGCCCGCGGACCCCGACCTGGTCGCCGCGATGGACCAGGTTCGCGAAGTCTGCTCGGCCGCGTCGTCGCTGCGCAAGGCCAAGAAGCTGCGGGTGCGCCTACCCCTGCCCAAGCTGACTGTGGCCGTGGGCAATCCGCAACGTTTGGCGCCGTTCGCCGATCTGATCGCCGATGAGCTCAACGTCAAGCGCGTCGAGTTGACCGGCGCCATCGACACCTACGGACGGTTCGAGCTCACCGTCAACGCCCGCGTGGCCGGGCCGCGGCTGGGCAAGGACGTACAGGCCGCCATCAAGGCGGTGAAGGCCGGTGACGGCGTCGTCAACCCGGACGGCACCCTGACCGCGGGTCCCGCGGTGCTGCAACCCGACGAGTTCAGCTCACGTCTGGTGGCCGCCGACCCGGAATTCACGGCGGCGCTGGCCGACGGCGCGGGTTTGGTGGTGTTGGACGGCACGGTCACTCCCGACCTGGAGGCCGAGGGTTGGGCCAAGGACCGCATCCGCGAACTGCAGGAACTGCGCAAGTCGACCGGACTGGACGTGTCCGACCGCATCCGCGTGGTGATGGCGGTGCCCGACGAGCGCCTGGAATGGGCGCGAACCCACCGCGACCTCATCGCCCGGGAGATCCTGGCGACCAGCTTCGAATTCTCGGAGCCGGGCGCGGACGGGGCGGAGATCGGCGACGGGGTGCGGGTCAGCATCGCGAAGGCCTAGCCGCGACCGCGCGCACGCGTGCTGCCCTGAGCGGTCGACAACTGCGCCGAAATCGACGCTAGCGCGAGAAAGCGCGAGTAGACGTCGCGCTGGCGTCGATCTCGGTGCGGCGGCGCAACGGAAGCGAGCGGCTCGCGCGCGGGTTAGCCCTTCCGCAGTGCACGATGGGCATGCGGCCAGAACGGCATACCGGCAACGACGGTCGCGCCGGTAGCAATGAGACCGACCGCGACGTCGACGCTCTCGCGGCCGTCGTGGGCCCAGTAGACGTCCTTGAGGTCCAGCAGCAGCGCCAGCTCGTCGACGATCATGGCGTTCGCGGCGCCGTACGCGACCGCCGCCGCGGGGTGCCGCCGTTGCCTCTCCGTTCCGCGCAGGCCCACGCCGGCCACGGTCGCCAGCATCCCGATACCGATGTTGTAGTGGTGAAAGTGCTTGCTGCCCATGGCAATACCTCCACCCGACGGTCCGTGGCCGGCGCGGATCCAGTGAGTCAGCGCGCGCAGCCCGGCGAACGTGAGGGTGAACGACGCCCAGGCCAGAACCGTGGCCTGTTCGCCGGGCTCCAGCCGCTGGTCCCATTGGTGGCGCAGCCGCGCCAATCGCTTCGAGGGCGCGCTCCCGGGCTCGGTTCCCATCAGCCGGCCCACGGCAGCAGGTGGTCTTCGACTTCTCTCGCCCAGCGGTCGGAGTTGCAGCACCACCTGTGGCAGAGGTTCATAGCCATACTCAACGACGCTAGACCAATAGCATTTCCAGGTGTGGAGTCCCGCTGGGTGCTGCACCTGGACATGGATGCGTTCTTCGCGTCCGTCGAACAACTCACCCGACCGACCCTGCGGGGGCGGCCGGTACTGGTCGGCGGTCTGGGTGGCCGGGGCGTGGTGGCCGGCGCCAGCTACGAAGCGCGGGTGTTCGGCGCCCGGTCTGCCATGCCGATGCATCAGGCCCGCCGGCTGATCGGGGTGACCGCGGTGGTGTTGCCGCCGCGCGGCGTGGTGTACGGGGTCGCCAGCCGGCGCGTCTTCGACACCGTGCGCGGCGTGGTACCCGTCGTCGAGCAACTGTCCTTCGACGAGGGGTTCGCCGAACCGCCCCAGCTCGCCGGGGCGTCGGCCGAGGATGTCGAGGCGTTCTGCGAGGGTTTGCGGCGACGGGTTCGCGAAGAAACGGGCCTGATCGCCTCGGTCGGCGCCGGTTCGGGCAAGCAGATCGCCAAGATCTCGTCCGGGTTGGCTAAGCCCGACGGCATCCGCGTCGTTCGTCGCGCCGAGGAAGAGTCGCTGCTCGGCGGGTTGCCGGTGCGGCGGCTGTGGGGCATCGGCCCGGTCGCCGAGGAGAAGCTGAACCGGCTCGGCATCGAAACGATCGGCCAGCTGGCGGCGCTGACCGACGCCGAGGCGGCCAACATCCTCGGGGCGACGGTGGGGCCGGCGCTGCACCGCCTGGCCCGCGGCATCGACGACCGCCCCGTTGCCGAGCGCGCGGAGGCCAAGCAGATCAGCTCCGAGTCGACCTTCGCCGTCGACCTGACCAGCCTCGAGCAGCTGCAGGAGGCGATCTCCCCGATCGCCGAGCATGCGCACCAGCGCCTGCTGCGCGACGGGCGCGGCGCCCGCACCGTCACGGTGAAGCTGAAGAAATCCGACATGAGCACGCTGACCCGTTCGGCGACGTTGCCCTACGCGACGACCGAGGCGGGTGCGCTCACGGCGGTGGCCCGCCGCCTGCTGCTCGACCCACGGGAGATAGGGCCCATTCGTCTTGTCGGCGTAGGGTTTTCGGGATTTCGCGACGCCCGCCAGGAGTCGCTGTTCCCGGACCTGGAGCTGCCGGAGCCCGAAACCGAGTCGGTGGAAACCGCAACCGAGGCCGTGTTTGCCCCGGGCCCCGACGACGTTCGATGGCGGGTGGGCGACGATGTCGCGCACCGCGACCTGGGGCACGGCTGGGTGCAGGGCGCGGGACACGGAGTGGTGACCGTGCGGTTCGAGACACGCAGTTCCGGGCCGGGGCAGGCCCGGACGTTTGCCGCCGACACCGAGGTGCTCCTCAGCGCGAATCCCGTCGATTCCCTGGATTGGCCGGATTACGTTGGCGTGCTGCAGGCTAACGCCGCGTCAGCCCCACCGGGCGATGACGTCGGCGACCGGTAGGCCGGCGGCCAGCGCGGCCATCAGGAGCACCCGAGCCTGGGGCGGCCGCAACCTCGGCACCAGCACCGCGCCGGCGGCCGCCATGTCGTGCCCGGGGCCGTAGCCGGCAGCGACCCGACCGCCGGGAACGCGGGTGGACACCGCGACGACGACCCCGTCGCGGCAATGGCGGCGCACCGCGTCGACCACCGCGGGTCCGGCGTTGCCGGAACCCAGCGCTTCGAGCACCACGGCCCGCGCGCCGGCGGCCACAC
>JARLGS010000504.1 GCA_031292695.1 Mycobacterium sp.
CGCCGCGCCTGGCAACGTGACCCTGACCAACGGCACCGTGATTGCGGTCAGCTGGACCGACATCAACTGGGCCTGGAACTGCACTCTGTTCCCGAGCGTGACGACTGGCACGACCCTGTCCGGGTCCGCCACCAACGTTCCTCTGGTTCCGGCGCTCACGCCTTCCGCCGCTGCGACCAAGTCCACCTTGGTTTACACGCTGGCCGCGGCCGGCGACACCTTTGACGGCCAGCTGACCTTCCAGGTCGGCGCGACAGGCACGCCTGTCACGGTCGAGTTCAACGGGACACTGGCACAGGCTGCGACGGCTGTGGCTGCGGCAGTCACTGCGGCGGCTCCTGCGTCGGCTGTGACCGCTGCCAACGCGGCTCTCACCGCTGCGAACACCGCACTGGCCACGGCGAACACCGCTGTGACGACTGCCAACACCGCCCTCACCGCCGCGAATGTGGTTGTGACCACGGCCGGCATCGCGGCGACACCCACGGATCTCGCCAATCAGTCGGCGGCCCTGGCGGCCTACAACACCGCTCTGGCCAACCTGGCGACTTCGCAGACGACCCAAGTTGCTGCACAGGCTGCTTACACCGCCGTGTTCAATCTGAATGCTGTGACCGTTGCGGCCACCACAACCACACTGACCATCACTGGTGTGGTTGACGGCGCGCTCGCGGCCGGCACAAGCACCTTCGTCTACACCAGCGACATCGACGACGTGGGTCATGTGGGCACTGCGGTTCCGTATTCGTACGGCACAGCTCGTCCGATCGGCGTCTGCACCCGGAACGTCTTCCAGTACATCGGCGGCGTGAGCATCATCGATCCTTCGCTCGCCGGCGGCATCCTGTACCGTCTCGAGGGCCTGAACCCCATCGGCTTCCAGGTCATGAACTACATGCACGAGATGGGCACGGCCATCCAGACCCAGTACGTTCTGAAGGTGCCGTGGATTGGCGCCACGCCGAACACGCTGCAGCAAGACGCAACGACCGACGGCATTCAGGGCTACGTGCAGGGCTACGGCCGCACCTTCGCCCACTTCACGGGTCTTCCCACCACCGGTGCTGGCGTGACCTTCTCGCCCTTCCAGGGTGACCAGGGCAACTACACGGTGTTCAACCCGGCAGTCAACTCGCCTGTCGACCTGGTTGGGCGCGTCATCGGCGTCGTGAACATGATCAACAAGATCGGGTTCTCGAACCGCATCAAGACCCTGTGGGATCCGTCTCGCATGGTTGGCCCGATGACCGATCCGAACCCGGCGGCCATCATGATGGGCGGCTCGGCCACGGCGGGTCTGCCTTACGACCTGAACCTGACGACTGACGGCATCTACAAGGCCTCTCAGCTGCAGAAGACTCAGGCCCGGCCCGAGTACGGCACCTACGTCCTGGTTCGCGTGCTCCTGTAATCCAGGCGCACGCACCGAACTAACAGTTGGTTGGAGACTCCATGCCGCAGATCGTGATTACCCAGGGTCAAGCGTATGTCAAGGGTGACGGTCTGCGGTGCATGGCCAAACGCTCCGATGGCACAGGCCGAGTCTGCGACAAGC
>JARLGS010000505.1 GCA_031292695.1 Mycobacterium sp.
ACCGACGGCGAAGGTGACGTTGCCCAGCCAGTCGATCCTGGCCGGCGTGCGCACCCCGCGGTCCTCGAGTTTCACGTACGCGAACGCCGTGCCGAGGACGCCGAAGGGCACCGAGATCAGGAAGACGAGGTGCCACTGCACCGGGGCCAGCAACCCACCGAGGACGAGCCCGATGAAGGAGCCGGAGATGGCGGCGACATTGTTGATGCCCAGACCCAGTCCGCGCTGGTGAGCCGGGAAGGCGTCGGTGATGATGGCCGAGGAGTTGGCGAAGAGCATGGCGCCACCCACGCCCTGACCCACGCGCATCGTGATGAGCCAGATCGCGCCCTCGGTCCCGGTGAGCCAGGTGACGGCGAGGAGGATGGAAAAAAGCGTGAAGACGGCGAAACCGAGGTTGAAGATCTTGACCCGGCCGAACATGTCGCCCACCCGGCCCAGACTGACGACCAGCACGGCCAGCACCACCATGAAGCCCATCAGCATCCACAGCATGTAGCCGGTGTTGCCGGGAGTGAGCGGGTTGAGATCGATGCCGCGGAAGATGTCGGGCAGCGAGATGAGCACGATCGACTGGTTGATGAACACCATGAGGGTGCCCAGCGTCACGGTCACCAGCGCGATCCACCGGTAGCTGGACGTCTCCGGTGCGAGCAGGGCCCGGGCCGGTGGCCGGCCGTTCCCGTTCGACGAGGTCGCGGTGCTCATTGCCCGAGAAGTTTAACGTTAACGTCAGAGTTATGAATCGGTCTGAGCCCAATCCGCCCCTGACCTCGGGCGACGGGGAGCGGGCGAGGTGTCCGTCGCGTCAGTCGTGGCCGATCCCCCGGCCCGACTTCCACCCCGACGCCAGCGACAGGACCGGATTGGTGGAAACCTGGGGGACCGGGCTCTTCGGAGACAACGGCACCTTGAACGACGAGCTGATCGGAGTTGCAGCCTGATGGCGCCACCCACGGCAACCCGGACCACGCACCTCGACGCCCTCATCGTGGGCGCCGGTCTCTCGGGCATTGGCGCCGGCCACTACCTCCAGACCGAATGCCCATGGGCCAGCTACGTCATCTTCGAAGCCCGCGACACGATCGGCGGCACCTGGGACCTG
>JARLGS010000506.1 GCA_031292695.1 Mycobacterium sp.
CAACATGTTCCACCATCCCGAAAAGCTCCTACGAGACGACGGGGACGACGCGGACGACCAGCTGCCCTAGTATGTCGCGCCGTAAATTCATATGTTAATTCGGTATGATGTTGGGGTGGCGAGAACGGGTCGGCCGAAGGCCGAGTTGGTGTTGACCGCGGATGAGCGTGATCAGCTGGTTCGGTGGTCGCGTCGGGCGAAGTCGTCTCAAGCGTTAGCGTTGCGGTCGCGAATTGTGTTGGCGTGTGCCGAGCCCGGGGTCATGAATACCCAAGTTGCCGATGATCTTGGGGTGGCGCCCAACACGGTGAACAAGTGGCGTCGACGGTTCGTGGCCCGGCGCCTGGGTGGTTTGGTGGACGAGCCGCGGCCGGGTCGCCCGCCGTCGATCCTGTTGGACAAGGTCGAAGAGGTGCTGGTCGCCACCCTGGAGGAGAAGCCGGTGAACGCGACGCACTGGTCGCGGACGTCGATGGCGGCACGGTCGGGACTCTCACCGACGACGATCGGCCGGATCTGGCGTCGCTTCGACCTCAAGCCGCATCTGGTCGACGGATTCAAACTCTCCACCGACCCGATGTTCGTCGCTAAAGTCGTCGATGTCGTTGGCCTGTACCATAATCCGCCCGAGAAGGCAGTCGTGTTATGTGTCGACGAGAAATCGCAGATGCAGGCGCTGGACCGCTCCCAGCCGGTGCTGCCGATGATGCCGGGCATGCCTGAGCGGCGCACCCACGACTACGCCCGGCACGGCGTGAGCAGCCTGTTCGCGGCGTTCAACATCGCCGACGGCACCGTGATCAGCCAGATCCACCGCCGGCACCGGACCGTGGAGTTCAAAAAGTTCCTCATCGCGATCGACAAAGCCGTACCCGCCGAACTCGACGTGCACCTGGTCTGCGACAACCTGGCCACCCACAAGACCCCGACTGTCAACGACTGGCTCGCCAAACATCCCCGTTTCCACATCCACTTCACCCCGACCGGCTCCTCCTGGATCAATCAGGTGGAGCGCTGGTTCGGCTTCCTCACCGACCAGCTTCTGCGCCGGGGCGTC
>JARLGS010000056.1 GCA_031292695.1 Mycobacterium sp.
CCCTCGACGAGGCTTGCGAGGCACAACAGACCCCCGGGAGCGAGGACTCGGTGCGTGTCGGCCAGCAACAGCCGGGAGTACTCGGTGGGCAACAGATCCACGACGAACGCCGCGAGAAGGCGATCAGCCCCGGCCGCGGGCAAGGGAAGCGGAAGGGCACCGTCAACGCGAATGACGCGGGCCCGAGCAGACCACCTCGACAGCCTTGCGGCTGCGATCCGGCACATCCGCGGGCTCACGTCTAGCCCGACATAGCGGCACTCTGGACCACATACGTTCGTCAGCAGCTCACGCGCGAACCTTCCCGTCCCGCAACCGACCTCGACCACACGGCGAGCTTCGGAGAATCGACCGTCGGCGGTCAGCCGCGCCAACGCTGGCGCCTCGAAGAACCGCTGGGTGTCTTGAAGCCGGCCGATGCGGTCATAGACACTGGCCGCCCGATGCGGGGCCAAGCCCTCGGTCCGAGGACTCGGCCCCCGGTGCGCCCTCTTACTCACTTGGGATCTCTGGGGCATGGTGAACCGCTGCCAGCGAGAGCTGCCCGCGATGGTGGCGATAGTGCCTGGGCGCCCACCGGAGCAGGTCAGCGCGGTCCATCCAGGGTGTGAAGTAGGGGTCCCAGGATGAGGCGACGGCCATTCCGCGGTGAAGGGCCCGCGCATTGGTACGGTCGTACCAGTTCAGGATGCTGCTCGTGACCCGGTCCATCTGTCGCCGCATCGACTCAACGCTGGTGATGCGCCCACCGACGACACCACCAAACCAGTTGAGCTCGTTATAGGGGCGGGTGAACGCAGCCATGGCACGGCTCCAGCCGCGAGACGCTCCGGGTGGGAGGCGGGAAAAGCCACCCATAACCACAATGACTATCCGTGTGATGCGCTGACCCAGAAGCATGTGGAACAACAGCTGTCTGTTGGTCCAGCGGGTTCCCACACTCGGGGCGTCCAGCTCATCCGCCTCGGCCGAACCAAGCAGAGCAGCGAAATCGGCAGCGACCCACGCCAAATTGTCCCTGACCGCGTCCGCCGAGTCGTTCATCGGACCACCTGATCTCTCTAGCCCAGACATACCCAACGTATACGCGCGACGTCGGTCAGCGACAAGCGCACTTGCCTCACAGAGCCCGACTCGAGGGAGGCCTTGCCGGGCAGCAATGGCGTTCGAACTCCTCGACCTTCGCCGGCGGCACGCCGATCCACAAGTCTTGACTATTCCTCGACTTGCAGCCACGCCGCCGCTTGAGTAACTGACTACTCGAATCAGTACACAAGCGCCGATCGGCTACCGATCCCAAACCGCCTGCTCCGTGAGGGCGGTATCGGCGACCGGTTGAGCCCGGTCGCCGATAACGGTTCACGTCATCCGGCAGTTCTGCTGTCGGCTTGCCCGAGATGGCGAAGGAAGAATCGGGTGTCGAGCCGACCGTCCGTCGGCACCTGACCGTGTCCGCCCGGGAAGGCATGCAGCACTTTGTCTTCCGAGGCGAAGGCGGCGAACAACTCCAGACCGAATTCGCGGGGGATTTCCTCGTCATCCAATGGGAGCAGGTAGTCGATCGGGATGGTCACTTGTTTCGCTGCCTCCAACAGTGCGTCATGTGCGGACGCCCAACCGAAGTGCGCAGCGGTGATCCGCGGTTCGACCGCCGCCAGCGGGATGCCGATCGCAGTGGCCAGCGACATGCCGGAGTAGCCGATCGGCGCGTGCGTGCCGATCTCGGGCAGAGCCAGCAGGGCGTCGATTGTTGCCTGCCATTCCGGGACGGCGCGTTCGGCCACGGATGCGCAGTAGTCAGCCAACAGTCGGCCGAACGATGGATTGCTGTCCGCACGAGCCTGACGGAATTCGGCGATCGAGCGTTGGTCCTTCGCGTTTCTGGGTCGATCGCCGTGCCCGGGCGCATCGATGGAGACGACATGAAAACCGTTGGTGGTCACCGCGGAATGGGCCCGGGCGACGTGTGCCGGAGCTTTCTTGTCCAGGCCGCCGGGGTGCCCGGCCAGGATCAGGGGAGCGCCCTCAGGACCAGATTCCGGTGACCAGAGGACACCGGTGACGTCGTCGAGGGTGAAGGTGCGTTCGATGACACCGTTCGACGATGTCTCAGAAGTGAAATGCATGGTGTTGCCTTTCGGGATTGCCGTTGTTCAGGCGCTCCCGGCGACACCTATGTCGATCGCCCAACCGCGAACACGAGTGGGAGCACCCACTGGGTTACTGCGTTCATGGGTCTCACCTCCTCGCGTACTTTCACGGTTTCGGGCACGCTATCAATGTGCACGCGGGTCCGTCCAACGATTTTCGGCATCGTTCATGCGTGCTTTGTGGCAAACGGGTGCCGAGTCGTACGGGCTGCGTCGCAGCCTGCCGTAAGCCGGTCGGATGACGTAGGCATTGCCGGGCAACTCCGTGTCAGGCACTATTAGGTACATGAGTAAGGTGACCCTAACCACCGAGCTGCCGATCCCTGCGGAAACGGCCGCTGCATTGGCGCGCAAACCAGAAATGATGGCTTACGTGCTGAGCCCGGTGCTGCGGGTCTATCGCCTGGAGATACCCGAACACATCGGGGTCGGCACCCAGGGATCGGCCCGATTCTGGTTGTTCGGCGTGATCCCGGCATGGGTTCATCATCTGGCGGTCAAACAGCTCGATCCCACCGAGATTTACACGCACGAACACGGTGGCCCTGTGCGCACCTGGAATCACCGATTGACCTTTGAACCCATGGACGAGCTTCACTGCCTCTACACCGACGAGATCGAAACCGACGACGGATTACGCGGAGCGCCAACACGATTCTTCATCAAGCTGATGTTTCGGCACCGGCACCGCCGCTGGCGCACGCTCGCCAAGATTCTGGCCTAGGTAACGGCCCGGTTCTGATTTCTGAAGCGCCGCAATGGTTCTCAGTGCGGCGGGATGCCGATCGGTGGTTGGGTTACTCAGAGTGCCGTTGCAAGAAGGATGTCTCGACGCGCAATACGTTCTCGTGATCGATCCCGCCGGCGTAAACGTCGTAGTGTCCGCCGCGGCTACGGTATAGCTCGCCCAGGGGCGCGTTCGTGGCCACGGACAGTGCCGGTCCAGTGGGTGCCATGGTGTCGCGCTCAGCAACGACCATGAGTAGCGGGCAGCGCGCATTTCGGGCCCGTTTCACCGGTCGGTGGACCGTAACGTCGAGCAGCGACCGCGCGGTGATCTCATTCGACCAGGACCCGTCACCGGGATCGAGTCTGTCCATGCCGAGCATCGCATCGTTGGTTGCAATCACACCGAGCTGCCCAGGGGGGACGCTGATCGGGAGATATCGTGGGCGCAGGCCGAATACAGACCCGGCCAGGTCGGCGAGCGCGTATGCGGTCAGGCGCAGCCCGCGGGCCAGCGGGATATTGGTCAGTCCGGCAAGGCCGTCCACCAACGGGCATTGCGCAATCGCGCCAGCGAGACCGGGTTCGCTGGCAGCCAGCTCAACGACGTGCATTCCGGCAAATGAGGTGCCCCACACAAAAATTCGTGAAGCATCGAATTCCGCTTGGCTGCGGACCCACGCCAGCGTACTGCGGTAGTCCTCGAGCTGCCGACGGATGGAGAGGAATTGTCTTGGCTGGCCAGTGGATTCGCCCCAGTAGCGGTAGTCGAATACGACTGCTGCGAATCCGTTACTGGCGAAGCTTTGCGCGAATGGTGCCAGTCCGCCGGCTTTGATGCCGCCGATGCCGTGCGCCATAACCACGACCGGAACCGGACCTGGCCGGTCGGGCAGGTACACCCAGGTATCAAGCTGCTCGTCTCCGCTTGCCGGGATCCGCAACTGGCGGCGGCTGACGACGTGGTCGGTCATGATGTCACCGTGCCCGGCGTGATGATCTGTGCGCCCGCGGCGCGAGCCAAGTCGGCGCCGAATAGTGCGCCGGGGGTGAATGCACCCGGGAGACCCTGACCGTCGCTCAACCGGATAGCGGTCTGGGCGGCGACCTTGGCGGTGAAGCTGTAGCCCTCACCCGTCCGTAGCCATGCCTCCCGATGGCTTCCATCGGACCACTCGAGTCTGGCGTACGCCCAGGAGATGTCGCCGGACTTTGCCGGGGGTGTCAGCCGGGTCCGGCTGATCAGACGCTGCACGCCGGCCCGGATCGGTTGCGCGGCCAGCAGAGCCGACAGCATTGGTAGGGCCGCGCGCACCGCTCGTCCACTGGGTACTTCGCTGGAGAAGGCCACCACGTCGCCGGCGCCCGATGCACGACGGGCAGCTTCCAGCTCACCGGTAGGAACTGCGAGAGCCTGGATTGCGGGCAAGTCCGGCA
>JARLGS010000507.1 GCA_031292695.1 Mycobacterium sp.
AGGGCGTCGTCCAGACCGGCCCGCGCCGTCACCGACAGGCGGGTCCCGACCAGCAGGCACACCGCGCTACGGGATATCGCGTCGACCACCCGCGGATGGCCCATCACGCCGGTGACTCCCAACCATGACGACTGGCCCAATCCTGGTGAGCCGCTCACATCTTTGGCATCGGGAACCGTGGCGACCCAGGCCCGCAGGACCGAGCGCAGCTCCTCGAGCTCACGGCGGGCGTCGTCGCGGGCCACCTGCTCGCCGGCGACGATGGTGACCGGCCCCAGCGCCCGGCGTAACACCTCGGCGATGGACCCGGGATCTGTGATGATCGAATCACGTTCGCCCACAGAGTCTTCCATTGGATCGACCATATCGATCATGGCCTGCTGGATGTCCTTCGGCAGTAACAGCACCGCAGGGCCGCCTCGGTCGGCCGCGGTCAGCGCCTCCGCCAGGGCCGGCACGATGTCCTCCGGGTCCGTCACCCGTCGGCAGTACACGGACACCGTCGAGAACAGCGCCAGCGCATCGAGCGATCCCGACTGTCCGCTGGTGTCCTGGAAGCTGCCGCGACCGTCCATGCTCGTCGGTGCTTGTCCCACCAAGGCCAGCACCGGTACCCGGCTGGCCAGTGATTCACCCAGTCCCGCAACCAGATTCAACGATCCGCCGCCCGAAGTCGCGGCCACCACCCCGACCCGGGACACCGCACGGCTGTAGCCGTCGGCCATGGTGGCCGCGGAGAACTCGTGCTTCGCCAGGATCGCGGTGAGGTCGCCGGTCAGGAACGCCGCGTCGAACAGGTCCTCGATGTTGGCACCGTCGACACCGAAGAGGTACTCGATGCCCGACGCCGCAAGTTGCGTCAGGATGTGATCCACCACCCGATGCCTGCCGACCATCCCCTCACCTGCTTCCGCTCGTCTAACCAAGACACGAAGCGGACCGGCGAATGGTTCAACGCCAGCGCGAGAAATTACAGATTGCGCTCCAACAGCACCTTGCCGCTGTCGGCGGAAACCAGTTGTACCGCAGCAATTTCCGAAACCTGCATCGGCGTGTTACCACTTGGCAACGCGGTGGCACCGGACATGCCGAACCAGGTGGCGATCTGGGTGCGGCTGCCGTTGCGCCCCACCACGACCATGCCCAGGTTGCTCGGCGGCGCTGCCGGTCCGCTGGACCAGTCGCCGTAGCTGCAGGCCATGTCGATCCGCGTACCCCAACCATAGCTGCTCAACGCGATGGTGGCATTGAACGGTGTGGGCGCCACGTGCTGCATGGGCAGCTGTTGAGCTTGCTCCTCGGTCTGGCCACCACCGAAGAACTCCGGCCGGACCACCGCCACCGCACCGACGGCCAATACCGCCGCGGCCAGACCGGCCACCGCCGTGGTCACCCAGCGGGTCCGGCGCCGACGCCACTTCACCTTGGCCAGCACCGAATCGAGCACCTCGGGCCGCAACGGCGGTTCCGGTTGCGCCGAACCGATCTCCTTCACATCCGCCAAATCCAGCAGGCCCAGCAGGGCCGGCATGCCACTGATCTCAGCGACCGCCTCCCGGCACTGTGCGCAAGTGTGCAGGTGCGTCTCGTACTCGCGGCGTTCTGCGCTGGACAGCGACCCCAGCACATAGGCGGCGTCCCAGGTTGCGTACCGGTCGCCGTCAAAGGGCCCAACGGACTCGAGCAGGTAAGCGCTCATCGAGTCACCCCCATTTCCTGCAGGTTCAGGCGCAGGGCGCGGACCGCGTAGTGCAGCCTCGACTTCACTGTGCCCTCGGCGATCTGGAGCTCGGCAGCGATCTGCGCGACGCTGAGTTGCCGGTAGTAGGCGCGCTCGATCACAGCGCGGTGGTCGACGGAGAGCTGGCCCATGGCCGCCCCGAGCAGCATCCGATCCAACGTTATATCCACGTCATCCGGCGCCGCCGGATCCACCCTGTCCTCGGCCTCCACCACCTCCGACGAAGTGGTTTCGTGCCGCCGCCGGGCGCTCCGCTGCTCGTCGATGATCAGATTGCGGGCCACCGTATAGAGCCAGGCGCGCGGAGACTGGTCGGTATCGGACACGACGTCGGGGTGACGCCACGCGCGCAGCAGAGTTTCCTGCACCACGTCTTCAGCGCGCGCCGAGTCTTGGGTGAGCCGCAAGGCATAGCGCCACAAGGCCCCGGCGTGCTCGTCATACAGCACCCGCATCATGGCGGCCTCCGGATCACTCATGCACCAACCTCCGTCTGTGACACGAGGCCGGGGGCAATCCGGTTCATCGGCTCAGTTGCGCGGCAGCGTCAGGATTCGCGGCCCGGCGTCGGTGACAGCAACGGTGTGTTCCCAGTGTGCGGCACGCGAGCCGTCTTTGGTAACTACCGTCCACTCGTCTTCGAGAATGACCGTCTTGGTGGTACCCAAGGTGAGCATCGGCTCGATTGCCAGAACCGAGCCGGGTTCGAGGAATGGCCCACGACCGGGCGAGCCCTCGTTGGGCAGGAACGGGTCCATGTGCATCTCTTGACCGATGCCATGGCCGCCGTACCCCGCGACGATGCCGAACTTGCGGCCGTAGCGGGCCTCGGCGGCGTGGGTGGCCACCTGGATGGCATGGGAGACGTCGGTCAGCCGATTACCGGGCACCATTGCGGCGATGCCCGCCTCCATGGACTCCCGGGTCGCATCCGACAGCTTCTGATCGGCGTCGATCAGCGCGCCGACGCCGAAGGTCACAGCCGAGTCGCCGTGCCAGTCGTCGAGGATGGCGCCACAGTCGATGGACACCAGGTCGCCGCCGACAAGTACCTCGCCGGCGGTCGGAATGCCGTGCACGACACGGTCATTCACCGACGCGCAGACGGTCGCCGGGAAGCCGTGATAGCCCAGGAACGAAGGGATGCCACCGCCGTCGCGGATGACCGATTCGGCGATCTGGTCCAGGTCGAGCGTGGAGACCCCGGGCGCGGCGGCTTCCCGAACAGCGTTCAGCGCCGCCGCCACCAGCGCACCGGCAGCAGCCATCGCATCCAATTCCCCAGCGGTCCGCTGGGGCACGACCTTGCGTCCGCGGCGGGGCAAGCCAATCATCGAACTACCGAACCTGACCGACGAATCAGCTGCCGAGGGCCTGCAGCGCGCGGGCGAATACCTCGTCCAGGCTGCCGACGGCGTCGACCGACTTGAGCTCGTCCTGGTAGTAGTCCAGCAGCGGGGCGGTCTCGTCCCGGTACACCTTCATGCGGTTGAGGATGACCTCTTCGGTGTCGTCGGCGCGACCACGGCTCTTCAGCCGGGCCAGCAGCTCGGACTCCGACACCCGGAACTCCAGCACCGCGTCCAGCTTGAGGTTGCGCTTGGCCAGCATCTCGCGCAGCGCCGCCGCCTGCTCCACCGAGCGCGGAAAACCGTCAAGGATGAACCCGGCGGCGGTGTCGGCGGCGTTGAGCCGGTCGTCGACCAGCGCGTTGGTCAGCTCAGCCGGCACCAGGTCGCCCGCGTCGAGGTACTTCTTGGCCTCCACGCCGAGCGGCGTGCCGTTGCTGATGTTGCTGCGGAACAGATCGCCAGTGGAAATTTGGGGGATGCCGAACTTCTCGGCCAGCTTCTCGGCCTGTGTGCCCTTGCCCGCGCCCGGCGGTCCCAACAACACCATTCTCACTTGAGGAACCCTTCGTAGTTGCGCTGCATGAGCTGGCTCTCGATTTGCTTCACCGTGTCCAGACCCACGCCGATCATGATCAGCACAGCCGTACCGCCGAACGGCAAGTTTTGCACGCTACCCGAGTTGCCCATCTCCAGGAACAAGTTCGGCAGCACCGCGATCACACCGAGGTAAATCGAGCCAGGCAGGGTGATCCGGCTGAGCACGTAGCGGAGGTAATCCGCCGTCGGCTTGCCTGGCCGGATGCCCGGAATGAAGCCACCGAACTTCTTCATCTCGTCCGCCCGTTCGTCGGGGTTGAACGTGATGGATACGTAGAAGTAGGTGAAGAAGATGATCAGGCCGAAGTAGATCCCGATGTAGACCGGGTCGGCCGGGTTGGTCAGGTACTTCGCGACGGCCTTGTCCCACCAGCCGTTGCCTGGGCCCGACTTGCCCGACTCGACGAGCTGGGTGATCAGGTGCGGGATGTAGATCAGCGACGAGGCGAAGATGACCGGGATGACGCCGGCCTGGTTGACCTTCAGCGGCAGGTAGGTCGAGGTGCCGCCGTACATCTTGCGGCCCACCATGCGCTTGGCGTACTGCACAGGGATACGGCGCTGGCCCTGCTCGACGAAGACCACGCCGACGATGATCACGAGCGCGGAGACCAGGACGGCGGTGAACACCACGCCGCCGCGGCTCTGCAGGATCGACTGACCCTCGGCCGGGATGCGCGCGGCGATACCGGCGAAGATCATCAGCGACATGCCGTTGCCGATGCCGCGCTCGGTGACGAGTTCACCCATCCACATGACCAGCGCGGCGCCGGCCGTCATGACCATCACGATCACCACCAGGGTGAAGATGCTGGTGTCCTGAATGACGTTCAGGGTGCAGCCCTGCAGCAGGCCGCCGCTCGCGGCCAGCGCGACGATCGAGGTGCCCTGCAGGACCGCCAGCGCGATCGCCAGATAACGCGTGTACTGCGTCATCTTGGCCTGACCGGCCTGGCCTTCCTTCTGCAGCTGTTCGAATCGCGGAATCACCACCACCAGCAGCTGCACGATGATGCTCGCGGTGATGTAGGGCATCACGCCGACGGCCAGCACCGACAGGTGCAGCAGGGCGCCACCGGAGAACAGATTGATCAGCGAGTAGACCTGCGCCGAATCACCGCCGCTGACCTGCTCGATGCACTTCTGCACGTTCGGGTAGTTCACCCCGGGGGACGGCAGTGCTGCACCGGCCCGATACAGGATGACGACACCCAGCGTGAAGAGGATCTTGCGTCTGAGATCGGCCGTCCGCAGGGACGAGATGAAAGCCGAAAGCACTCTTCCTCCTGCGCAGCCGAGCTCGGGCCGCGGCGTGCTGATGGGGCTGGTCAGGTCCAGCGTTTTGGTTAAGTCGTGCACGACCCACAGCAGGTACCCGACCTGCTGGAGCGCGCCGTCAAATCAGTCTCCGAGAGTAACAGTTGCCGACCCTGTGGCCTGCATCCACGGGGCGCAGAATCTTCACAGCCCGACGGCGAGCAGTCGCGGCGCCGCCGTGACCGGCACTTCTGCCGAGTTCAGCGATCGCGCGTACAGTCGCCGACGGGTAGTTACATGTACTAACTACCCGTCTGCTCACCGGCCAACTCACGAACAGGAGCGACTCGATGGCACGCACCGACAACGACACCTGGGACCTGGCATCCAGCGTAGGAGCCACCGCGACCTTGGTGGCCGCCGCCCGCGCCCTCGCCACCCGCGCTGAAGACCCGATCATCGACGACCCGTTCGCCGCTCCCCTGGTCCGCGCCGTCGGGGTCGAGCTCTTCACCAAGCTGGTCGACGGCGCCGCCGACTTCGCCCAGCTCGACAGCGACGGCAACGTGGGTATGGCGCAATTGACCAACGGGATGGCCGCCCGCACGCGATTCTTCGACGACTTCTTCCACGACGCCGGCAAGGCCGGCATCCGGCAGGCCGTCATCCTGGCCTCCGGCCTCGACGCCCGGGCCTACCGGCTGTCCTGGCCGGCGGGCACCGTGGTCTACGAACTGGACCAGCCCGAGGTCATCGAGTTCAAGACCAAGGCCCTGTCGGATTTGGGCGCCGCGCCGACCACCGACCGGCGCGCGGTGCCGATCGACCTGCGCGAGGACTGGCCGGCTGCGCTGCAAGCGGCGGGTCTGGACCTCTCCCGGCCGACCGCCTGGATCGCCGAGGGGCTCTTCGGCTACCTGCCGCCGGAGGCCCAGGACCGGTTGCTCGACCAGATCTCCGAGCTGTCGGCACCGGGCAGCCGCGTGGGCGCCGAGGGGGTGCCCGGTGGACGGGACCTGGACGAGGACACCGTGCGGGAGCGGATGAAGGCGGTATCGGATCACTGGCAGGCACAAGGCTTCGACCTGGACTTCGCCGAGCTGGTCTACCTGGGCGACCGGGCCGACGTATCCGCCTACCTGCAGGCCCACGGCTGGCAGACCACCGCCGTCACCTCCAACGAACTACTGGTCCGCAACGGCCTGACGCCCGTCGAGGCCGACCCGGATGGCCAACCCTCCATGGGCGAGGTCAACTACGTCACCGCGCTGCGCTGATCCCACTCGCCGAGAGGACTGAACCCATGACTCGCACCGATACCGACAGCTGGGACCTGGCGTCCAGTGTGGGCGCCACCGCCACCATGGTGGCCGCCGCCCGCGCCCTGGCCACCAGGGAACCGGAGCCACTCATCCAGGACCCGTACGCCGATCCGCTGGTGCGGGCCGTCGGCGTGGAGTTCTTCGCCAAACTCCTCGACGGACAGGTCGATCTCGCCGGGGACGTCGGCTCCGCCGCCGCCATGATGACCTCGTTGATGGCGGTGCGGACGAAGTTCTTCGACGACTTTTTCACCCACGCCGGGCGAGCAGGCATCCGGCAAGCCGTCATCCTGGCCTCCGGGTTGGACTCGCGGGCCTACCGGCTGGACTGGCCCGCCGGCACCGTGGTCTTCGAGATCGACCAGCCCGAGGTCATCGGCGCCAAGACCGCGACCATGGCACAGATCGGCGCCTCCCCCACGTGCGAACGACGCACCGTCGCGATCGACCTGCGCGAGGACTGGCCGGCCGCACTCCGGGCCGCCGGATTCGACCCCGCGGCGCCGACCGCCTGGATCGCCGAGGGGCTGCTGATCTACCTGCCGCAGGAAGCCCAGGACATGCTGTTCGACAACATCACCGCGCTGTCGGCACCGGGCAGCCAACTGGCCACCGAATTCCACACCGACCACGGCGCGGGGATGCGGGAGCGCAGCGCATCGATGAGCGACCGGTGGCGCGCGAGCGGGCTCGACCTCAACCTGGCCGATCTCTGGTACGAGGGCGACCGGACACCGGTCGTCGACTACCTGGAGGACAACGGTTGGCAGTGCACCGCACAGCCTCGCCGGGAAGTGTTCGCCCGCTACGGACGCCCTCTGCCCGACACCGAAGACAATGCGGCACTGCTCAACTCGCTTGCCGTCACCGCCATCAAGAAATAAGGAGCTGCACACTCATGACACGAACTGACGGGGACTCCTGGGACCTGGCGTCCAGCGTGGGCGCCACCGCCACCATGGTGGCCGGACAACGCGCGCTGGCCCACCGCGAGCAGCTCATCGACGATCAGTACGCCGAGCCGCTGGTGCGGGCCGTAGGGCTGGATTTCTTCACCAAGGCGCTGGACGGCGAGATCAACCTCGAAGACGTGAACCCGGCCTTCACCCCGCGCCGGGCCGCCGAGGGCATGACGGTGCGCACCCGGTGGTTCGACCAGCTGTTCCTGGATGCGACCGCGGCTGGTGTCCGGCAGGCGGTGATCCTGGCCGCCGGCCTGGACGCCCGGGCCTACCGGTTGCCGTGGCCGGCCGGCACGGTGGTCTTCGAGGTGGACCAGCCCGAGGTCATCGAGTTCAAGACGACGACGCTGACCGGCCTCGGCGCCACCCCGACCGCGACCCGGCACACGGTCGCCATCGATCTGCGCGACGACTGGGTGAAAGCACTGCAGGACAACGGTTTTGACCCATCGACGCCGACCGCCTGGATCGCCGAGGGGCTGCTGATCTACCTGCCGCCGGAAGCCCAGGACAAGCTGTTCGACAACATCACCGCGCTGTCGGCACCGGGCAGCTACGTGGCCACCGAGCAGGTGGGCGACCTGAGCACCGCGTTCGACGACGACCGGGCCAAAGCGATGTCCGAGCGGATGAAGGCACTCGGCGCGAACATCGAGATGACCGACCTGATCTACCAGGGCGACCGCAACCACGTCACCGACTATCTGACCGGCCTCGGCTGGGACGTCACTGCACGTTCGGTGGAAGAGGCCCACGCCGACAACGGCTTCGAATACCCGGACGACGACATGTCGCAGGCCTGGGCCCAACTGAAGTACGTGCGGGCGGTCCTGAATCAGAAGCGGTAGTCACCCAGCCAGAGCGCGCTGACCCCGGTCATCGACCGCTCGACCTGGCCGAGCGCGCCGGCCAGCGAGCGGCCCAGCAGTCCCGCCACCGCCTCCGGCAACGACGCGGCGGCGGGCTGCGACGAGGCCTTGGGCCGGAAGTGCTCGATCAGCGACGAACCCGGGTAACTGACCAATCGGACCGGCGCATCGGCACTCACGCCGGC
>JARLGS010000508.1 GCA_031292695.1 Mycobacterium sp.
ACAAGCACGTTGCCGGCCAGTCCGATGGACAGCGCCGTGATCGCCAGCAGCAGGATGGGGGTGTTGAGCCTGTCGCCCTCCGAGATCAGGATCGAGTACTGGCCGGCCAACCGGGCCACGATGATCGCCAGCAGGGGCACTCCGGTGGACAGCACCCAGGTCAGCACCTGGCGCTGGATGACGCCGGGGGCCTTGAAGTTCTCCGGCACGCCGTCGCGCAGCGCCGCGACTGCCACTGGGCGTAGTACGCGTTCGGACTGCAGGTAGCCGATGATCGCGGTGGCGGTGGCACCGAGCGCGCTGGCCACCGCAACGAACGGCGCCGAGCGACTGGCCACCGGCCAGCTGGCGATGATGAACACCACCGAACCGAGAAACCAGTTGCCGACGCTGATCAGGGTCCGGTAGTACGGCATCTTGAGGGCCCGGACCCGGGCCAACTCGGTGGCCGCGGGATCAGTATCTGCGAGGTGCAGGGTGTCGCGGCGCTGCCAGCGGATCACCGGTATGAGTAGCCGCAGACTCAGCCAGGCCGCGACGACGAACGAGACGAACAGGACGGTCAGGAACACCGCCAGGTTTACCGCGGGCAGGTCCTGTAGCTGGATGCGGTCTTGGGCGGGGAGGCCGAACCGCAGGAAGCCCAGGACGAAGAGCGCACCGATGATGTCGGCCTGCAACAGGCTGAGGGTGAACACCGGCCACGGCGTGCGCGCCACCCATCGGACGAACCCCCTGATTCGTCCGATGTTTGTCGCATCGGTGGTCATCCGGTAACCGTATCCGGCCGCGCCGACGTATATCGCTGCCGCGAGCAGGTTGGTGTCGTGGACGACAGTTAGTGTTGGGCCCGATGAGCGGAGTTTTCTCGCGGTTGGTCGGCCAGGATGCCGTAGAAGCCGAGTTGGTGGCCGCAGCGAAGGCCGCCCGGGGTGATTCGGCTCACAGTGGTGTCAGCACCGGCGGCATGACCCATGCCTGGCTAATCACCGGCCCGCCCGGGTCCGGACGATCGATCGCGGCGGTGTGCTTCGCTGCGGCTCTGCAGTGCACCGCGGAGGTTGCTGACGGCGGCCCGGGCTGCGGGCAGTGCGGGGCCTGCACCACGACGTTGGCCGGCACCCATGCCTATGTGCGGCGCGTCATCCATGAAGGGTTGTCCATCGGCG
>JARLGS010000509.1 GCA_031292695.1 Mycobacterium sp.
ACGCAGGTGAGCCTGGCCTTCGCCGGGGACGCCGCGCCAGGCACCGACTACCGCACCATCAACCCCGTACTCACCCTGAGCGCGGGTTCGACATCGACCAGCGTCACCATCAACACGCTCGTCAATCCGGTGATCCAACCCGACCGACACATCGTCGTGTCCATCAATGCCGCCCCGGGTTCATACAGCATCGGCTCACCGGCGGTGGCGGTGATCACGGTCTCGGGCGCCACCGGTTCGGCCGCGCTGCCCGTCGTGACCTTGCGATCGGCGGTGACCTCGCTCGTCAAGGGTCAGCCCTACGCCGTCACGGTGGGGCTGAGCCAGGCCGTCAGTTCGTCGCTGACGATGTCCTTCACCTACGGCGGGACGGCCGTGCAGGGTACCGACTACTCACCTCCTGCCGGGAGCGTCGTCGTGCCCGCCGGGAGCACCAGCGCCCAGGTCACCATCCCCACGATCACCGACGACACCGTCGAAGCGGACAAGGTCCTGACGGTGTCACTGGCGTCGAGCCCGACGTACCAAATCGGATCGCCGAGCCGGGTGTCGGTCACGATCACCTCGTCGGTGCTCCCGACGCTGAGCATCACGATCGGTACACCGACAGTGACCCAAGGGAGCTCGACGACCTTTACCATCAGCGCTGACCAGGCCCCTGTGAAGGACACGTCGGTCAGCTACACCGTGGTGGGTACCGCCCAGCCCGGGCAGGACTACCAGCCACTCGTCGGCACCGCCGTGCTGAAAGCGGGGCAGACGATGGTCACCGTGGTCCTGCAATCCCTCGACAAGGACGTGGTGTTCGAGCCCACGGACATGATCGTGGCCAACTGGCCGATCCGAGTGGGACAGATCTACGTCAAGGCCGGCGACCCCGTGGCTCCCGGGGCGCCCATCTTGTCGCTGACCGAGCCCACGTTCACCGTGACGCTGCAAGCATCGGCCTCGGACCGCACCAAGCTCCAGTTGGGCCAGCACTGCACGGTCCAGCTGGTGGGCGGCGAGAATCAGGTGTCGGGCACGATTTCCGAGCTCGACGCCTATCAGACGCTCATCAGCTCGGGCTCAGAAGGATCTGCGGCGGGGGCGGCGGGGGGAGGTGGTGGTCAGGAGCAGGTGTACGAAGGGCAGATCGAGGTTCCCGACCTGGGTGCCGCCGACGGGGCTGCAGTCACCATCGACGTCGTGGACCAGCAGGCCACCAACGTCCTGACGGTTCCCATCGCCGCGGTGAAACAGAACGGGGTGGGCCAAGAAGTCGTCCGGGTCATCAACGTGGCCCAGGGGGGAAAGGTAGTCGAGGTGCCGGTGAGC
>JARLGS010000510.1 GCA_031292695.1 Mycobacterium sp.
CGCGCTGAGCATGGCCGCCGCGGCGCCGATCAGGATCGCCGCATTGTCGACGGTGACCGGCGGCGTCGTCACCAGGTGGTCGAGTGTGCCCTTGTCGGCGGCCGGCAGCGGGCCGCACATGATGGCCACCAGTGCGGAGGCACTGGCGCGGGACACCTCGGCATCCATCATCGAATCGGGCGTGGCCGAGGCGGAGTCGGACAGCACCGCC
The DNA here is from genome assembly GCA_031292695.1 of Mycobacterium sp. Classification (GTDB taxonomy): domain Bacteria; phylum Actinomycetota; class Actinomycetes; order Mycobacteriales; family Mycobacteriaceae; genus Mycobacterium. Next base: position 212 of record JARLGS010000510.1, read on the forward strand.
AGCAGAGCCGATCGCTGCTGCATGTTGGTCGCGTTGGTCGCCTTGCCTGGGTCGGCGTTGAGGACGGCGGCCAGGCGCGCCACCATCGACGCGACGCCGAAGCGATCCGACGCGTCGACCAACGGAGTCAACATCGCCGGTGTGAGCTGGCTGACGAAGAGCGGCGGGTTGGCCGCCAGGGTGGTGTTGGTGGGCGAAGCGACCACCACCACCGGCAGGAGGTGGAACACAGTGAAGGTGCCGGTCGAGCTGCCGACGGTCACCATCAGGTCCATGTCGCTCTGCGGCAGGCGCACGTTGGTACTGGTGAGCGCGGCGAGTGCACCGGCTGGTACCAGCGGAGTCGCCAGGTGCGTGCACGAGGACGTGGTGTCGGCGCCCGCCAGCGAGTAGCTGAGCGACGCCGACCCGGTCCCATCGCCGAGGTTCGGATCGACCCAACCGGAGCAGACGACCACGAAGTCCGTCGTCATGCTCTCGCCCGTGGCGGGCGTGAGACTGCACGTGCCGCCGGTCGGCGGCGACAAGATCATGACGGTGCGTGAGGCCGTCGCCGACACCGCCAAGCCGGTGTTGGGATCAATCACCGTCGGATCGGTGACGCTGAGTGTGAAGCGACGCTGGCCGCCGCCCATCAGCGAGCCGCTCACGCCGATGGTCTCCGTGTTCGGCGTGCCGAGGTTGACCGCGGCCGACGTGAGATCCACGCCGATCCGGTCGCAGGACCACGCGTACTCCAGGTTGGCGACGGTCGACCCCGCACCAGCCGTGGCGACCCCGCGCAGCCACACCGGCTGGCTGATGCTCAGCACCGCAGTCGGCTCGTCGATGACGACGGTCGGGTAGATGGCGCTCGTGCTGGTGGTCATGGTCACGCCGACAGTGACGCTCGAAGCCGATCGGCCGTCGAATAGCGACTGGAGCGAGACAGTCCACGAGTACACGAAGCCTGGCTGGAACGCCGTCATGGCAACGTCGCCCGGCACAGTGACTTGCACGCCCGTCATCGACACGGAGGGCGGGAGTGCGCACGGGCGGCCGGCGGTGACGTCGGTGCAGGTCCACAGGAAGGTGAACGGGTACTGCGGTTGGGAGACCAGCAGTCGGTCGTAG
>JARLGS010000511.1 GCA_031292695.1 Mycobacterium sp.
CACCATCGACGCGAGGCCGAAGCGATCCGACGCGGCGACCAACGGAGTCAGGAGCGCCGGTGTCAGCTCGCTGACGAAGAGCGCCGGGTTGGCCGCCAGCGTGACGTTGGTGGGCGGAGCGACCACCACCACCGGCAGGAGGTGGAACACAGTGAAGGTACCGGTCGAGCTGCCGACGGTCACCATCAGGTCCATGTCGCTCTGCGGCAGGCGCACGTTGGTACTGGTGAGCTCGGCGAGTGCACCGGTTGGCACCAGCGGAGTGGCCAGATGCGTGCACGAGGACGTGGTGTCGGCGCCGGCCAGCGAGTAGCTGAGCGACGCCGAGCCGGTCCCATCGCCGATGTTCGGATCGACCCAGCCGGAGCAGAGAACTACGAAGTCCGTGGTCATGCTCGCGCCAGTGGCTGGTGTGAGACTGCACGTGCCGCCGATCGGCGGCGAGAGGATCATGACGGTGCGTGAGGCCGTCGCCGACACCGCCAAGCCGGTGTTGGGATCAATCACCGTCGGATCGGTGACACTGAGCGTGAAACGACGAGGACCGCCGCCCATCAGCGAGCCGCTCACGCCGATGGTCTCCGTGTTCGGCGTGCCGAGGTTGACCGCGGCGGCCGTGAGATCCACGCCCACCGCGTCGCAGGACCACGCGTACTCCAGGTTGGCGACGGTCGATCCCGCACCAGCCGTGGCGACCCCGCGCAGCCACACCGGCTGGCTGATGCTCAGCACCGAGGTCGGCTCGTCGATGACGACGGTCGGGTAGATGGCGCTCGTGCTGGTGGTCATGGTCACGTCCACAGCGACGCTCGAGGCTGATCGGCCGTCGAACAGCGACTTGATCGAGACGGTCCACGAGTACACGAAGCCAGGCTGGAATGCCGCCAAGGCGACGTCGCCCGGCACAGTGACTTGCACGCCCGTCATCGACACGGAGGGCGGGAGTGCGCACGGGCGGCCGGCGGTGACGTCGGTGCAGGTCCACAGGAAGGTGAACGGGTACTGCGGTTGGGAGACCAGCAGTCGGTCGTAG
>JARLGS010000512.1 GCA_031292695.1 Mycobacterium sp.
GAATGATCCAGTGATGCGATGGCCCCACGCCCAGCGCCAGCCGGCCGCCAGACATGGCGTGTACCGAAAGCGCCTGGCGGGCAAGGGCGATCGGGTGCTGGGCCTGCAGCGGCACCACCGCTGTCCCGAGTTCGATGCGCGAGGTGTGCGCCGCCATCAGCGCCACCATGGTCAGACAGTCGAAGTCGTTGGGCACCTGCGGCATCCATGCGCTGTCCAGCCCGGCCGACTCGGCCCACTGGATATCAGAAACCAGTTTGGAGACCTTGCGCGCCATATCCCCGCGCTCGGCTCCGATCATCACGCCCAATCTCACGCGCTGGCCGCCTTACCGGTGATGGCTCGCACCTCGGTCACGAGCGTGTCCAAGCCGGTCCCGGTCGGGAAGACCGCGGCCGCACCGGCGTCCAGCAGTTTCTGCACATCGCCCTGCGGGATGGTGCCGCCGACGACGACCGCGATGTCGCCGGCATCGGCAGCGCGCAACGCCTCCACAGTGCGGGTGGTCAGCGCGACATGCGCGCCTGAAAGAATCGAAAGACCCACCAACGCAACGTCTTCCTGCAACGCGATCGAGACGATGTCCTCGATGCGCTGCCGGATACCCGTGTAGATCACCTCGAAGCCGGCGTCGCGCAGGGTACGCGCGACGATCTTCGCGCCGCGGTCGTGGCCGTCCAGACCGGGTTTGGCCACCAGGACTCGAACCGGGCTTTCCATCAGAACACCACCGGCTGCTGGAACTCGCCCCACACCGACTTCAACGTCGACACCATCTCTCCCACTGTGCAATACGCGTTGGCGCAGTCGATCAGCCGGTGCATCAGGTTGTCCTGCCCGTCAGCTCCCCGGGCCAACGCCGCCAAGGCTTCCTTCACCGCAACGTCGTCGCGCTCCGCCTTCACCTTGGCCAACCGCTTGAGCTGCAGATCGCGACCCTCGGCGTCGAGCTCGTAGGTCGCGATCTCCGGCGCCGGCTCGTCGACCACGAACTTGTTCACGCCGACCACCGGCCGCTCGCCCGATTCGGTTTCGTGGTGAATCTTGAAAGCCTCATCAGCGATGAGGCCCTGCAGATAGCCGTCTTCGATGCACCGCACCATGCCACCGTGCGCGTCCAGATCGGCCATGATCTCGATGATGCGTGCCTCGGTGGCGTCGGTCAGCGCTTCCACGAAGTACGAACCCCCCAGCGGGTCAGCGACTTTGGTGACACCGGTCTCGTAGGCCAGGATCTGCTGGGTACGCAGCGCCAGCGTCGCCGACTCCTCACTCGGGAGCGCGAACGGCTCATCCCACGCAGCGGTGAACATCGACTGGACGCCGCCCAGCACCGACGCCAGCGCCTCGTAGGCCACGCGCACCAGGTTGTTCTGTGCTTGCGGGGCGTACAACGACGCCCCGCCGGACACGCAGCCGAACCGGAACATCGACGCCTTGTCAGTGGTGGCGCCGTAGCGCTCGCGCACGATGGTGGCCCAACGGCGCCGTCCGGCACGGTATTTGGAGATCTCCTCGAAGAAATCGCCGTGAGTGTAGAAGAAGAACGAAATCTGCGGCGCGAACTTGTCGATGGTCATCCGGCCACGCTCGACCACGGTGTCGCAGTAGGTGACGCCGTCGGCCAGGGTGAAAGCCATCTCCTGCACCGCATTCGCACCGGCATCGCGGAAGTGCGCTCCGGCAACAGAGATGGCGTTGAACCGCGGCACCTCGGCGGCGCAGAACTCGATGGTGTCGGCGATCAGCCGCAGCGACGGCCCAGGCGGCCAGATCCACGTGCCGCGCGAGGCGTACTCCTTGAGGATGTCGTTCTGGATGGTGCCGGTGAGCTTGTCGCGCGGCACCCCCTTCTTCTCCGCGGCCGCGACATAGAACGCCAGCAGGATGGCCGCGGTGCCGTTGATGGTGAAGCTGGTGCTGATCGCCTCCAGCGGGATGCCGTCGAACAGGATCTCGGCGTCGGCGAGAGTATCCACCGCAACACCCACCCGGCCCACCTCCTCGCCGTACTCGGGATCATCGGAGTCGTACCCGCATTGCGTCGGCAGGTCCAGCGCGACCGACAAGCCGGTGCCGCCCTGATCCAGCAGATACCGATAGCGCTTGTTCGACTCCTCGGCAGTGCCGAACCCGGAATACTGCCGGAACGTCCAGGTCTTGCCGCGATAGCCGGACGCGAAGTTGCCGCGGGTGAACGGGTACTCGCCGGGCGCAGGCGGCTCAGCGGCCCGGTCACCTGGGCCGTAAACGGGTTCCAGCGGGATACCCGACGGGGTCTGCACGATCTCGCTCATCAGTAGATAACGTACTTGCCAAAAATGAGAATGCCAATACCGATGTTGGGAAATGCGCACGCAGCATGGGGTTTCCCCGGGGTTTCAGCCACCGCGACGGGCCCCGTCCGGACTGTCCCACGCCGTTCTGCGAATATGACATTTGCGAAAAATGAGAATGGCAATACCATCGAAGGTGACACCGAGGAGGGCCATGCCCAGCGACAAGCACACTCTCACTGGCCGCACGCTGGTGGTTTCTGGCGCGAGCCGCGGCATCGGCCTGGCCATCGCGCTGGGCGCGGCTCGCCACGGCGCGAACATCGTGCTGCTGGCCAAGACCGCGGAACCGCACCCCAAGTTGCCCGGGACCGTGCACACCGCGGTCGCGGCGATCGAGGCGGCGGGCGGCAAGGGCGTGGCCGTCGTCGGTGACGTGCGCAAAGAAGAGGACGCCCAGCGGGTGGCCGACACCGCGGTCAAGCACTTCGGTGGCATCGACATCTGCGTGAACAACGCCAGCGCCATCGCCACCGAGCCGACGGAGGATCTGTCGGCCAAGAAGTTCGACCTGATGATGGATATCAACGTCCGCGGCACGTTCCTGTTGACCAAGGCCTGCCTGCCTTACCTGCGCAAGGCCGATACCGCTCACGTGCTGACCATCGCACCGCCAATGAACATGAATCCGTACTGGCTGGGCGCGCACCCCACCTACACGCTGTCCAAGTACGGCATGACGCTGCTGTCACTTGGCTGGGCCGAGGAGTACCGCCAGGTCGACGGCGCCAACATCGGATTCAGCTGCCTGTGGCCGGAGACGTACATCGCCACCGCCGCTGTGGCCAACTCCCCCACCGGCCAGGAGCAGCTGCAGTCGTCCCGGAGCCCGGCGATCATGGCGGACGCGGCAGTGGAGATCTTCAGCCGATCGCCCGCCGCGGCGAACGCGCAGACCTTCATCGACTCCGAGGTGCTGAAATCGGCCGGGGTCAACGACCTTTCGCGCTACGGTGGTGGCGACAACCCGATCATCGACATCTTCGTGGACCACTCATGAGTATTTCGCTGCTGCTGGAAATGTCGGCGTCGGCCAAGCCAGACCGCACGGCGCTGGTCGCCGGCGAAACCCGCGTGACCACAGAAGAACTCAGCGCCCTGGCCGACGGCGGTGCGGGCGTCATCGCCGCATCGGGCGCCAAGCATGTCGCCTATGTCGGAGCCGGCGCGGCCATGCTGCCGCTGCTGTTGTTCTCCTCGGCCCGGGCCGGGGTTCCGGTGACACCGTTGAACTACCGGTTGTCGGCTGCCGGCTTGCAGGAGCTGATCGACCGACTGCCCGAGCCATTGGTGATCGTCGACGAGGAGTACCGCGATGTCGTCGCGGGGATGTCATCTGCTGATTTCCTGATTGCGGCGCGCACCAGAGAACCGGCCGAGGAAGACACGGTATTCCCCGATCCGGATTCGGTGGCCGTCGTCCTGTTCACCTCCGGCACCACCTCCAAGCCCAAAGCCGTTGAGCTGAGCCACAACAACTTGACCAGTTATGTCACCGGCACCGTCGAGTTCGATTCCGCGGAACCCGGTGACGCCGCGCTGATCTGCGTCCCGCCGTACCACATCGCAGGTGTCGGTGCGACCCTGTCGAACCTGTACGCCGGTCGCAAGATGGTCTACCTGCCGCAGTTCGACCCGCGCGAATGGGTACGCCTGGTCCGCGACGAGGGCGTGAGTTCGGCCACCGTGGTGCCCACCATGCTGGATCGGATCGTCACCGTGTTGGAGACGGAACCGACCCAGCTCGGCTCACTGCGGACCCTGGCCTACGGCGGTTCGAAAGTCGCATTGCCGTTGGTACGCAAGGCACTTGGCCTGCTGCCGGGCGTCGGCTTCGTCAATGCATACGGGCTGACCGAAACCAGCTCGACCATCGCGGTGCTGACACCCGACGATCATCGGGTCTCGTCGGTGGCCTCGGACGAGGCCGTGGCCCGCCGACTCGGTTCGGTCGGACAGGTGGTGCCGGGCATCGAGGTGCAGATCCGTTCCGAGGACGGCACCGTGCTCGGCGCCGGCGAGACCGGCGAATTGTTCGTTCGCGGAGAACAGGTTTCGGGCCGCTACACCGGCATCGGTTCGGTGTTGGACGCCGAAGGCTGGTTCCCGACCCGGGACGTCGCGCAGCTCGACGACGACGGGTACCTGTTCATCGGCGGCCGCTCCGACGACACCATCATCCGCGGCGGCGAGAACATCGCGCCCGCTGAGATCGAAGACGTGCTTGTCGAGCACCCGTCGGTGCGGGACTGCGCGGTGATCGGTGTCGAGGATGCCGAGTGGGGTCAGATCATCGTGGCGGTGGTGGTGCCCGCTGTCGCCGAGCCCTCGCCCGAGGAACTACGGGAGTACGTCCGCAGCCAGCTGCGTGGATCGCGCACGCCGGACCGCGTGGTGTTCCGCGACGAATTGCCCACCAACGCCACCGGTAAAGTGCTGCGCCGCGAGCTCATTCGCGACCTGACCCCCACGAAGGAGCCCGCATGATCAAGAACGGCACCCGCCTGCAAAGCCAGGTCTGCGACACCCAGGTGATCGTGGTGCGCAGCGCCGACAGCCTCGACGACCTACGAGCCGGCGGCGCACCGATGGTCGCGATCGGCGCAGACAGTGCGGCTGTGGATTCCACCTTGACCCTGGACCCGGCGCTGTCGGACGGCAACCTGATGGGCAAACGCTACGTCGACGACGCCGGCGCCGAGGTATTGGTGACCAAAGCCGGCGCCGGAACGCTTTCCGTCGGAACGACTCCGTTGTCGATCAAGGAAGCCAAGCCACTGCCCGCCAGCGACTAGCCTCGCGCGAAGTCGGCTGGTCGTGCGTTGCGGCGGCCAGCCGCGCGGCCCCGATGAGGGCCGATCACACCTGTCACATGCGTCCCTGGCTGGAGAACAGGTGGTGTTGCCCGCCTTTGTGCGACAAACCCCGCCGGCGCCGTCGAACAACAGTCACGACCACGAGGACCAGGCACGATCCGGAGATCACCATGAAGACAACCAATGGCCAGGACCAGGTGGGCGGAGCGCTCACCCACATGGCGCGATTCATCCCCGGACACCGCAGGGTCACCGGCCCGCGGTCGGCGGGCAGCTCGCCGACCGCCCAGTAGTTCTTGCCGTTGGAGATGGGGAAACGCCGCTTGCCGCCGAACCGTTTCTCGCGATGCGCGCCGATGAACGGCGCCAGCGGCAGGGTCTGTCCGTCGGATGTCGTTGCAGTGCAGTGGATTTGCGAACTCTCGACGTCGAGATAGACGACGGTCTGCCCATCGACCGGTGTCACCACACTGCCTGACCGGACCAGCACACTGGGATCGTTCATCGAGCCGAGCATGCTCGGGACCAGCAGCGCGATCATCACGATCGCCACCGCCAACCCGATCAGCACCCCAAAAACCCTGCGTCCCCCCGAACTCTGCACGCTCCGATTCTGACATGAACCCACCCCACCAACCGGCAGCCGTTCTCGGCGCACCCGGAGTTTGTCGCACATAGGCGGGCACATCCACTCGATCCCGAGCCAGCGACGCAAGTGACAGGTGTGAAAACACACAACAGTAGGCAATAAACGTCAGACCCCGGTGCCATTCTCGACCCCATGACACCCAACGAAAATCAACACAGCCCAATGGTTCTCACCCGAACCAGCCTGCGGTACGTGCTCACCATGAATCTCGCCATCCATGGCGAGATGACCATCAAAGAGATGATCGCCCTGTTCACTCACCAGGGCTTCACGACGGCGGGCCGGCCATCGAAATGCATCTCCGACGCGCTGCGGACCGAGCGCAAGCTCGGCCGCGTCTGGCGCCGGGGCCGCGGCCGCTACGGTCCCGCGTCAATGCCGCGCAGCACCGAATACCGAATCCACAAGCGCTGGCTCGAACTACGCGCGCAGGCCCGCCGCGACCGAACAGCGGCCTAGGCGTGCCGCGCCGTCACGCCGCCGTCGACCACGATCTGCGTGCCGGTGATGAAGGACGCCTTCGACGACATCAGAAACGCTACGGTCGCTCCGATCTCTTCGGGCTGGCCCAGCCGCCCCAGCGGTGCGGCCGCAACGAACGACGCCTTGACCTCGTCCACTGCCAGCGCATCGGCGAGCATCGGCGTTTCGATGAACCCCGGGCAGACCGCGTTGACGCGAATTCCCAACGGCCCCAACTGTCCAGCCATCGACCGGGTGAGCCCCAGCAGTCCGGCCTTGGATGCGCAATACGCCGGGATGAAGGGGTTGCCGACCAGCCCCTCGATGCTCGAGATACCCACGATCGACGGGGCGGCGCCATCCGCGAGCGCCTTCTCGAAGTACGGCAGCAGCAGCTGAGACAGCAAGGCCTGCGCGCGCAGGTTCACGTCGACGACGGCATCCCAGGACTCCGCGGTGAAGGCACCGACCGGCTCGGGCAGCACTCGGCCGGCGGCATGCACCAGCCCGTCGATACCACCCATCGCGGCGGCGGCCTGCTCGACGGCGACAGCCATCGATCCCGTGTCGCTGACGTCGACGACGACGCCGTGCACCCCGAGCGATTCGGCCACCGAGACCACCTGCGGGGCAATGTCGACCAGCGACACCGCACGGCCGTCCGCAATCAGCGGCTTGGCCGACTCCAGACCGATTACCGACGCACCGCCGGTAACCACCACACCACTCATGCCAGACCTCATTCGCCTCGATGCGCGCCAATCGCGCCTTGGACGCATTCAACCGCCACCGTCACGGCCACAACCGCGGAATCTCCCACTTGCTGGGACGCGCTAAGGGGCAAGGGCACGCAGCGTTTCGCCACCGGAAAACTCAGGCAGTCGTGGTTGGCTCAAGGAGCCATGACGAAACGTATCGCCCTGCTGCTGACCTGCTCGCTGATCTTCTGCTCCACCGGGTGCTCGCTGTTCAACAGTCCGGAGCCGCAGGATGCGTTCAACGCGTTCGCCGATGCGCTGCACCGCAAAGACAGCGCCGCTGCCGCGGGCGACACCACCGACGCCACAGCCGCGAAGACCGCGATCGCGTCCATGTTCGACGGCATGGGCAAGAACGCCACGCTGGACGTCAAGGCCACAGCTGGCGACGGTGACAACAAATCGACCGCAAAGTTCGACTACACCTGGTCGTTCGGCCCGGGTCGCCAATTCCGTTACGACACAACCGCACTCGCGACCAGGGTTGGCGACGAATGGAAGGTTCGCTGGGCCCCGGCGCTGCTGCACCAGAAACTTCGGCCCGGCGTCAGCTTCCAGTTCAGCGAAGACAAAGCCCTGCTGACCCCGGTCACCGACCGGAACGGCCAGCCGCTGCTGAACTGGCAGACTGTCGGCGTCGTCACCCTCAGCCGCGACCACCTGGAGTCCGCCGCCGCGCTAGCAGCCGTCATCGCACGTTTCGACGACACCATCACCGCCGACTCGATCACCAACCAGTTCAACGGAAATCAGGACGACCGGGTCACCGTCATCAAGCTGCGCGAGCCCGACCTGGCGCAGGTCAACGACGAGCTCACCCCGATCGCGGGCGTCACGGTCACCAAACAGGGCACGCTGCTGACCGTCGACCCGAACCTGCACTCGCCGGCCATCAGCGGTCTGCCCGATGTGTGGCAGAAGGCGATCGACGCGACCGCAGGCTGGTCGGTGGACCTGGTCGACGATCAGGGCCGGCCGACCGACGAACTGGCCGCCAACGCCCCGTCCGATACCAAACCGGTGCGCACCACCCTCGATCCGAAGCTACAAGTGCTCGCACAGCAGGCGGTGGCGACCGATCCGCGCCCAACGGTCTTGGTCGCCATCGCCCCCAGCACCGGCGCCATCCTCGCGGCCGCGCAGAACGACGCGGCCAATGCGCAGGGACCGATCGCGTTCACCGGCCTGTATCCGCCGGGGTCGACGTTCAAAACCATCACCACTGCTGCCGCGTTGCAGAAGGGGCTGGCGACGGCCGACACCCCCGAGCCGTGCCCGGGCACCGTCACCATCGAGAACCGGACCATCCCCAACGAGGACCAGTTCGATCTGGGCACCATTCCGTTGGCGCAGGCGTTCGCGCATTCCTGCAACACCACGATGGCGGCGCTGGCCGACCAGCTCCCGGCCGACGCCCTGCCCAACACCGCCCGCACGTTCGGCATCGGCGTCGACTTCGTCGTCCCGGGCATCACCACCGTGACGGGCAAGGTGCCCAATGCCGACACCCCGGCACAGCGGGTGGAGAACGGCATCGGCCAGGGCACCGTCACGGTCAGCCCGTTCGGGTTGGCGGTGGCCGAGGCCAGCCTGGCGCACGGGTCGACGATCACCCCGACGCTGCTGCCCGATCAGCAGACCACCGCCAGCACCCCGTCGGCTCCTATCGCCGGGCCGGTGGCCGACGCCCTCCGAGCGATGATGCGCCTGACCGTCGCCGACGGCACCGCGACCGCGCTGAAGGACATCGACGGGCTGGGCGGCAAGACCGGCACCGCCGAGTACGGCGACAACACCCATTCACACGGCTGGTTCGCCGGGATCGACGGAGACATCGCGTTCGCGACGCTGGTGGTGGGCGGGGACTCGTCGACGCCGGCGGTGACCGTGAGCGGGAACTTTCTGCGACCGGCGCTGGCCGGATGACCGGCCTGACGGCGTGCCATGTTCACCTTCTGGGCCCGACCTTGAGATTCTGGGCTGATGCGGGTTGACGGGCGCGAGGTAGCGGTCTCGGGCAGCCTGCTGCAACCGATCACCCGGCGGACCAACGACATCCTGCGGCTGGCGGCCGCGGCGGCGTTCCTGGTCACCGTGGTGGCCAGCTCGCTGATCACCCGTAATGACTGGGTCGCGCTGGAGAAGTCGGTGTCGCAAGTGGTCGGAGTGCTGTCGCCGACCCAGTCCAACCTGGTCTACCTGGCCTACGCCGTCGCGATTCTGGCGCTGCCGTTCGTGATCCTGCTCAGCCTGCTGGTCACGCGACAGTGGAAGCTGCTCGGCCCATACGCAGCTGCCGGCCTGATCGCGGTGCTGTCCCTGTCGCTCAATTCCAACGGGATCGCCGCACCGAACTGGCATTTCGACATGTCCGACCGGCTCAACACCGTGTTCTCCCAGTTCCTGGACGACCCCCGGTGGATTGCGCTGCTGGCCGCGGTGCTCACGGTGTCCGGGCCGTGGCAGCCGGCCCGGCTGCGCCGTTGGTGGTGGACGCTGTTGCTGGCCTTCGTACCGATCCACCTGGTGGTCAGCGCCATCGTGCCCGCCCGGTCATTGCTGGGCCTGGCCGTCGGCTGGTTCGTCGGGGCGCTGGTGGTGCTGGCCAGTGGCACCCCGGCGCTCGAGGTTCCGCTGGCCGGCGCGGTGCAGGCGCTGACCCGGCGCAAGTTCGACGTGTCCGCACTCACCGTGATCCGGCCCGCGGGCGCCGGGCCGCTGGTACTCAGCGCGGATTCCGCCGACGGCACCCGGGCGGTGGTGGAGCTGTACGGGCCCAACCAGCGCATGGGCGTCGCGATGAGCCAGGTCTGGCGCAAGATCACGCTGCGCAACGACGAGACCGCTCCCCTGCAGACCTCGATGCGGCGGGCCGTCGAGCACCGCGCCCTGATGACGATCGCGGTCGGCGACCTCGGGCTGGCCAACATCCGGACGGTGGCGCTATCGGCGCTGGACCGCGGCTGGACCCTGTATTCGCACACTCCGGCGTACGGGGTGCCGTTGACCAACGAGACGCCGGTCGAGGCGGTGTGGCAGGCGCTCGCGGCATTGCACGAACACCAAATTTCCCAGGGCGACCTGCGGGCATCGCAGATCACCGTGGACGGCACCACAGTGTTGTTCGGTGGGCTGGGCAGCTCCGAGTACGGCGCGTCGGATGTGCAGCTGCAATCCGACATGGCTCAGCTGCTGGTGACGACGACCGCGCTCTACGGCGCCGAACCCGCGGTGGCCGCCGCCATCGAGCACTTCGACAAAGACACCGTGCTCACCGCGTCCCGCCGGCTGACGAAGTCCGCGATGCCGCAGCGGCTGCGCGAGTCGATTCCCGATTCGGGTTCGGTGATCGCCGCAGCCCGCGACGAGGTACAGCATCAGACCGGGGCCGACCGGATCCAGACCGAGACCATCACCCGGTTCACGCGCAATCAAGTCATCCAGCTGGTGCTGCTGGTCGCGCTGGTGTACGTGGCATACCCGTTCATCAGCACGGTGCCGACGTTCTTCTCGGAGCTGCGAACCGCGAACTGGTGGTGGGCCCTGTTGGGTTTGGCGGTGTCGGCGCTGACCTATCCCGGCGCGGCCGCAGCCCTGTGGGCCAGCGCGTCCGAGTCGGTGAACTTCAGGCGGCTGACCATCATGCAGGTGGCCAACACCTTCGCCGCGACCACCACCCCGGCCGGCGTCGGCGGCCTGGCGTTGAGCACCCGGTTCCTGCAGAAGGCCGGTCTCGGAGCGGTGCGGGCGACGGCTGCGGTGGCACTGCAGCAGACGGTGCAGGTGCTCACCCACGTCACGCTGCTGATCTTCTTCAGTGCGGCGGCGGGCGCGTCAACTCATCTGTCGCACTTCGTGCCGTCGTCGACGACGTTGTATCTGATCGCCGGTGCCGCGCTTGGCGTGGTAGGCACGTTCTTTTTGGTGCCACGCGCCCGGCATTGGCTCGGCACCGCGGTGCGGCCACGGCTGTCCGAAGTGTGGGCCGATCTGATCTCGCTGGCCCGCGAGCCGCGGCGCCTCGCGGTAATCATCTTGGGTTGTGCCGCAACGACTCTGGGCGCGGCACTGGCGCTGTGGGCGAGTATCGAGGCGTTCGGCGGCACCACGTCGTTTGTGACCGTGTGCGTGGTGACGATGATCGGCGGGACGCTGGCCTCGGCCGCCCCAACGCCCGGCGGTGTGGGCGCTGTGGAAGCCGCGCTGATCGGTGGTCTGGCCGCATTCGGGCTGCCGGCGGGGATCGCGGTGCCGTCGGTGCTGCTGTACCGCGTGCTCACCTGTTGGCTGCCGGTCTTCATCGGCTGGCCGGTGATGCGCTGGCTGACCAGCAACGACATGATCTGAGGGTTGGCGGGGCCGCGTGCGGCCGGGCGATGTTCCGCCGGCCGCACCGCCTCCTGCCTACATCGTGGCGAGCATGCCATTCATCGTGTCGATCTCACCTTGCTGAGCGGTGACAATTGCCTGAGCCATCTTCTTGGCGTCCGGGTTGGTGCCGTTCTTCAGCTCGTCGTTGGCCATGGTGATCGCCCCCTGGTGATGCGCGACCATCATCTGCAGCCACATCTTGTCGAAGGCCGCGCCCGACAAACCGGTCAGCTCGGTCATCTGCTGCGGGGTCATCAGGCCCGGCATCGAGTGAGCCATGGTGGCCGACGGCGCGGGCTTGCCGAAGCCGGTCAGCAGCGTCGTCATCTGCTGCATCTCGGGAGCCTGGGCGTTCTGGATGGCTGAGGCCAGGTCCTTGACCTGCTGGTTCTGCGAGCGACTCGGGACCAGCTTGGCCATCTCGACGGCCTGCGCGTGATGCGGGTACATCATCTGCAGGAACATCACGTCGGCGGAGTTGAAGTTGACGGCCGGTGCGGTGCTGGGCATGTCCATGCCGGGCATGTTGTGGCCGGACATCGGCACGGACGTCGCGCTGGCGGCCGGCAGCGTCGAATCGTGCTGGCTCGGCGGGCTACAGGCGGCGAGCGCGAGGGCGGTAGCGGTAGCGGTTCCTGCGATAGCGATGGTGGCGAATTTGAACATGGTTGAACTCCTTGCGAATTGGATGGATAGCGGACGCGGGGCGCGACCCATCAGATCCGCAGCAAGGACAATTCGGCCAGGCTCAACACTGTCCACGGCGGGGCTCTTTGCCTGCGCCGCAACGTTTGCTGAATGCGGGCCCGCACGTTCTGGTGCGGCGCGACGCCCAGCCAGTACAGCAAAACCAGACCCATCACGGATAGTAGCTCAGCCATGACAAAGACGCAGGCGTGAAAACCACTGTGGCCGTTGCAGTCGCAGGCATCCGGCAAGTTCATTTGGGGCGCCGCATGGCCGGCCACCTGGTGGACGGCCGCATGCGGATGCTGCATCGCGGCGTGCCCCGGCGCGACGATCAGCGAGTGCATTCCGATGATGCCCGCGATCAGCACGAGCAGGCCGACTACGCGCAGACGGCTGCTGCGATGCGTCACGTCGGCCTCCGGTCGGGGTATCGGTATCGCCGTTCATAGTACCCGAGGGGGGTATACGAAAATCGGTCGCCCAACCGCGGCGCCGCCACCGAAACGTGTGAGCAAGATCACAATATATTTCACGCAGTGGGCACACTCATATTCTCTGAGTTTCGCAGCACTTAGAACAACTACTAGTCTTGTGGTATGGGTCGGGAAGCCTTGGGTCACACCAACATTGGGGCGGCGGAGTCGCTGGAGAATTATGTTTGCCAGGACGGCACGATTGTCATTCCGGATGGCATCACCCTGACGTCTTTTCTAGAGCGAAACCGCGCCGCGATGGGTACTCAACCGGCCTACCGATTCATCGACTACGCGC
>JARLGS010000513.1 GCA_031292695.1 Mycobacterium sp.
CGCCGGGCTGGCCGCGGCGCTGGCCCTGCAGCTGTTCATCGTCGTCGGCGGCGTCACCAAACTGATCCCGCAGACCGGCCTGACCACCCCGTGGATGTCCTACGGCGGCTCGTCGCTGCTGGCGAACTACGTGCTGCTGGCGTTGCTGCTCCGGGTTTCGCACGTCGCGCGCAGGCCGATCTCGACGCACGGCCCCAACACTTCGTCGATCGCAGCGGCCAGCACCGAGGTGATCTCGAAGCCATGAACACCTCGCTCCGCCGCGTGTCCGTGCTGGTCATGGTCCTGATCGTGCTGCTGCTCGCCAACGCCACGTCCACCCAGGTCTTCACCGCCGACGGCCTGCGCTCCGATCCCCGCAACCAGCGGGTGCTGCTCGACGAGTACTCGCGCCAACGCGGCCAGATCACCGCCAACGGGCAGCTGCTGGCCTACTCGATGCCGACCAACGGCCGGTACCGCTACCTGCGCATCTACCCGAATCCGCTGGTCTACGCACCGGTGACCGGCTTCTACTCACTGCAGTACTCGAGCAGCGGCCTGGAGCGCGCCGAGGACAGCATCCTCAACGGGTCGGACGAGCGGTTGTTCGGCAACCGCATCGCCGACTTCTTCACCGGCCGGGATCCGCGCGGCGGCAACGTCGACACCACGATCGTGCCGCGGGTTCAGCAGGCCGCGTGGGACGCCATGCAGCAGGGCTGCGGCGGTGGCCCGTGCAAGGGCTCGGTCGTCGCCCTCGACCCAGCCAGCGGCAAGATTCTGGCCATGGTGTCGTCCCCGTCGTACGACCCCAACCAGCTGGCCTCCCATGAAAGCGACCGGCAGTCGGCCGCCTGGCAGCAGCTGCGCGACAACCCCGAAGCACCGCTGCAGAACCGGGCGATCTCCGAGACCTACCCGCCGGGCTCGACTTTCAAGGTGATCACCACCGCCGCGGCGCTGCAGGCCGGGGCCACCCCGGACACCCAGCTCACCTCGGCACCGCGAATCACGTTGCCGGACAGCACCGCAACCCTGGAAAACTACGGCGGCATGACCTGCGACTCGGCCCCCACGGTGTCCCTGCGGGAAGCGTTCGCCAAGTCCTGCAACACCGCGTTCGTCGAACTGGGTCTGCACACCGGCGCCGACGCGCTGCGCAACACGGCCAAGCAGTTCGGCCTGGACTCGCCGCCGCCGTCGATCCCGCTGCAGGTCGCCGAGTCGACCGTCGGCCCGATCCCCGATGCGCCGGCGCTCGGTATCTCCAGCATCGGGCAGAAGGACGTCGCGCTGACCCCGCTGCAGAACGCGATGGTCGCCGCAACCATCGCCAACGGCGGCATCAGCATGAACCCGTACCTGGTCGACGACCTGAAGGGACCTGACCTCTCGAACATCTCCGCCACCTCACCGCACCAACAGCGGCGGGCCATCTCATCCCAGGTCGCCGCTACACTTACGGATCTGATGGTCGGCGCCGAGCAGGTGACGCAGCAGAAGGGAGCCATAGCCGGCGTGCAGATCGCATCAAAGACGGGCACCGCCGAACACGGCACCGATCCGCGCAACACCCCACCGCACGCGTGGTACATCGCTTTTGCACCGGCGAAATCCCCGAAGGTGGCTGTGGCAGTACTAGTGGAGAATGGTGGGGACCGTTTGTCCGCAACCGGCGGTGCGCTGGCCGCGCCCATCGGGCGGGCCACCATCGCCGCAGCGCTACGGGAGGGATCATGAGCGCGCGGGTCGGAGTGACACTTTCCGGCCGCTATCGACTTCAACGACTCATCGCCACCGGTGGTATGGGTCAGGTCTGGGAGGGCGTCGACAGCCGGCTCGGCCGACAGGTCGCCATCAAGGTGCTCAAGGCCGAGTACTCCACCGACCCCGAATTCGTCGAACGGTTCCGCGCTGAGGCCCGCACTGTCGCGATGCTCAACCATCCCGGTATCGCCAGCGTTTACGACTACGGCGAGACCGAACTGGACGACACCGGCCGCACCGCTTATCTGGTGATGGAACTGGTCAACGGTGAACCACTGAACTCGGTCATCAAGCGCACCGGCCGGCTGTCGCTGCGGCACTCGCTGGACATGCTGGAGCAGACGGGCCGGGCCCTGCAGGTGGCGCACAGCGCCGGCCTGGTGCACCGCGACGTCAAGCCCGGCAACATCATGATCACCCCGACAGGCCAGGTGAAACTCACCGATTTCGGTATCGCCAAGGCCGTCGACGCGGCCCCCGTCACCCAGACCGGCATGGTGATGGGCACTGCCCAGTACATCGCCCCCGAACAGGCCCTCGGGCACGACGCCACCGCCGCCAGTGACGTCTACTCCCTGGGCGTCGTGGGGTACGAGTCGGTCTCCGGCCGCCGTCCATTCACCGGTGACGGTGCCCTGACCGTGGCGATGAAGCACATCAAGGAGCCGCCGCCGCCACTGCCGGCCGACCTGCCACCCAATGTGCGCGAGCTGATCGAGATCGCACTGGCGAAGGATGCCGCGCACCGCTACCGCAGCGGCGGCCCGTTCGCAGACGCGGTTGCCGCCGTACGTGCCGGCCGCCGGCCGCCGCGGC
>JARLGS010000514.1 GCA_031292695.1 Mycobacterium sp.
GGCAACATCGGCACGTTGACCCTGAACGCCGAGAACACCCTCGGCACCAACGGCAACAACACGATCAACATCAATAGCACCGCCGCCTTCGTCGTCACCAACGTGAACGGCCAAGGTGGCCACGACACGATCAACGTCAACAACACCGGCGCTCTCGGGAGCTTGAACGTCTCCACCGGATCTGGCGGCTCAACGGTCAACGTCGTCGCCGACAACGAGCCGGTCCATATCGCCAACAACGGACTCGATACGGACAACATCGGCTCGACCGGTGGCCCCGGCACGCTCGCGGGCATCCAGGCCCCGATCACGATCACCGACCTCCCCAGCTTCATCAGCCTCAACTTCCACGACGAGCTCGACGCGACCGGCCAGACGTGGACCCTCGACACCGATAACGTCGCCGATACGGCGAGCGTCGCGGTGACCGGGTCGGCCTTGGTCTCGTACCGGCCGGGCGATCTCAGCGAGTTGACCGTCAACGGTGGCATCGGCGGCAACACGTTCAACGTGAACGACACGGCGAACGGTGTTCCGACGACGATCAACGCAGGGCTTACCGGGACAAATACGGTCAACGCCTTCGCCACCGGCACGGGCAGCACGCTGAATATCGATGCCCAGGGGAGTTCCAGCAACGCCGTCAACCTCGGCGGGCTCGTCGCCGTCGGCTTGCAGCACTTCGTCGACGGCGCCACGGTGGTCAACGTTACCGACACCACCGGCCTGGAGGCGGTGACACTCGACGACTCCCAGGACGCCACCAGCCAGACCGCAACGCTCACCGACAACGGCACGACCGCCACGGTGACCGGTCTGGCGCCCGCCACGATCAAGGTCGCCGATCTCGGGCTTTCCAGCCTGACGATCTTCGGCGGCTCGGGCGGCAACACGTTCACCGTCGACGGCACGCCGGCCAACGCGCCCACTACGATCAACAGTGGCACGGGTGACGATACGGTCAACGTGTGGGCGACCACGGGGCCGGCCCTGCTGACGATTAATGGTCAAAACGGCGCCGACACGGTCAACATCGGATTCTTTGGCAGCCTGGCAGGAATCCTGGGGCCGATCGCCGTCACCAACGCCTTCGACTTCACCGCGCTCAACATCGACGCCTCGGCCGACACGAACCCGCACGACATCAACCTCATCGCCGACCCCAGCGACACGACGAGCACCTTCACCGGCCTGGCTCCCGCCACGATCACCTACACGATCGGTGACATCAGCCAGATCGGCCTGACGCTCGGCAACGCGGGTGCCGGCAGCAACAATCTGAGCGTCGACTTCAGCAACGGCAACCCGATTCAGTTCGAGAACAATCCGGGCCTGATCTACGACGCGGGTAGCGGCGCCGCGAACACCCTGAACCTCCGGGGCCAGCTTCCCGCCGCGTTTGGTGGTCCGGGGTTCGCCTCCGAAGTCCACGATGCCAACGGTGCCGGTTTCGGCGCCATCAGTTTCACCGACCACAACAGCAACGCGTCCGGCCTGACCTACACCGGTCTCGCGGTCGATCCGATCAACGACACGGCGAACGCGACGAACTACACGTTCAACGACAACGCTTTCCCCGATGCGACGTTCGCCGCGGTTGTGGGCCCGGTGATCCTCGGGTTCAACACCATTCAGTTCAACAGCGACACCTCGACGCCACCGGCGCAGTTCACCACGACGAACATCTCGAACAAGACGAACGTCGTGTTCAACTCGAACAACACCCTGATCGGCCAGACCGGGGTGGTCAACATCCCAACCGCGTGGACGGTCGGCCCCAATCCGCTGACGAACCTGACCTTCAACACGCTGAACGCCGCCAACAACTTGGTCTCCTTCATCGCCACTCCTCCCAACGTCGTGACGTCGCTCAACGGCGGCACGGCCACGGACGTGACGAACGTGACGGGCACCGGCGTCGCGCCGGGCACGACCTTGAAGCTCGACGGCGGCGCTTTCATCGACACGCTGATTGACAACGCGGGCGGCCTCATCCCGACCGTCTCGGCGGGCGCCCTGCCCGGCGAGATCATCATCACCCTGCCCGGCTTCGGCAGTGTGGACGCGGTGAACTATGAGCAGATCAACATCACGAACGTCGGCCCGCTGACGGTGACGCCGACGGCGAACCCGCTCAACAGCGTCGAAGGGTTCAACTACGTCAATGCCCCGGTGGGCTCGTTCACCACCACGATCCCCACGATCTTCCCGACGACGCCCGCGGGCCTGCCGGCGAGCAGCTTCACGTCCACCGTCGACTGGGGCGACCCGTCTCCGGACAACACCGGCGGCACGATCACCCAGGACGCCACGAACTCGAACAACTACTTCGTGGCCGGCTCGCACACGTACACGACGCCCGGGGCGTTCACCGACACGCTCTCGGTTGCGTTCTCGGGTGGTCCGGTCACCGAAACGGTGAACGGCGTGCCGGTGTCGGTGATCTTCCCGGCGACCGCGGCGGCCACGTCGTCCAACACTGCGACCGTTACGCAGGGCGTGCTTGCCGTCACCGCGTTCCCGATTGTCGGGACCGAGGGTGCGGCCATCGCGGCGGCCCCGATCGCCACGTTCATCGACGCCGGTGGCGCGGATGCCGTGGCTAACTACACGGCGACGATCAACATCGTCAACTCGGCCGGTACGACCGTCTTGAGCGTCCCGGCGGCAAGCATCGTGCAGATCGGCAATTCCGCCGAGTA
>JARLGS010000515.1 GCA_031292695.1 Mycobacterium sp.
CCAATACTGAGGCGTTGTGGCCGTGTTCAGATGGGCGAGAGTGTCGGCTTCAAAAACCGCATAGCCGGTCGCGCCCGCGACCGGGTTCCAGTTGAGGGCGACCGAATTGGTCGCACCGCTGCTGATCGTGACCAGGGCCGGAGCTGATCCAACCGTCTGGCCCGCACCATTGATCGCAGCGACCGCGTAATAGCGCGTGCCGGCGGTCAGCGTGCCACCGGTGGCACTGAGGGCCCCCACGAACCCGGTTGGCGCCGCAAGGAACGCGCCACCGGAGACCGGTGCCGCACCGAGGACGACAGTCCCAAGATCGGTGAAGCTTGTTGCGGTGGTCGTGGTCGCCAGCAGCTTGTAGGTGCCGTTGAGCCGGTACAGCTTGTAGCCGGTCGCGCCGGGGACTGCCGACCATGTAAGTGCGATGGAGCCCGTCGAGGCAAGCGTCGCCGTGGCAACGCTCGATGCAACGGTCTCGCCGACGCCGGTACCCGCGCTCGTTACTCCGAGCGCCGTCACTTCGTACGAGTACGTTGCGGCGGGAAGCGTGCCGGCGACGTTCGCGGCCGTTGCCGTGAGTCCGGTGGGCTTTCCGAGCGCGGTAACGACGGGAACGGAGGCGGTCGGGGGATTCGAGAACAGGACGCCGGCCGCGCTGATCTTGAAAGTCAGGGTGCTGGCGGCGGCGAGGAAGCCGGCGCTCGGCTCAGTAATCGTGGTCGTGCCGGCCAGCTGGTTCTGCTGACCCGGGTTGACCTGCTGCTGGGTCGCCTTCTGAAGAGCCCCGCCCTGCGTCACCACGGCACCAACAGTTCCTGGCGACGCGAACGCGCTGCAGGACTGGACGGTCTGAGTGACGGTGGAGCCGACGGCATGGCCGTAGAGGCCCGCGCCGAAGTTGACGCTCTCGATGTTGCCCGACATACCGCCGACAGTGATCGAGCGCGCATCCGAGATGTCGGAGAAGTTGACGGTCGTGTTGAGGCCGTTTGGCCCAAGCACGAACGGGCAGGTCGACGTCACGTTGACGGATACGGTCTGCGCGACGCCGCTGACGATGGCCGCCTGCAGGGTGCCGGTGGCCGTCGTGGTCGACCCGGTGATCGCCCCGACGAACGCGTTAGCGA
>JARLGS010000516.1 GCA_031292695.1 Mycobacterium sp.
GTTCAACCGCGCGGTTGACATGACTGGCATGTCGGAACAGGAGGTCGCCGGCATCCGGCAACTGGCCGGCGACCTCAATGGCCCCGAAGCCGTTCAGAGCCGCGCCGTCACGGACCTGCGGGGAGAGTCCGGGTTCATCCCCACAACCATCACCGACCTGATCACCGCGGAGATGGGGCCACCGACCGATCAGATGGCCGGTCTCCTCGCCGCCGCCCTGGCCAGCAAGTTCGGGTCGTGGTCGGCGTTCGAGGAGGCCCACAGAGAGTACGAGGCCGCCGCCAAGGCTGTTCGTGGGTGACTTCGGCCCTGCACAAGCCTGGCCGCAGAGGAAAGGAAAACGGAGCCGACACTCGCCGCTGGACTTCTGTACGGCGAGGCACCAGCAAACAGAAAGGAAGCCATGACCGACAACCGAGATGTGCGCACGGCTGCTGCCCGGATGAGTGGGCTTGACCGCCCAGACCGCTTTTTGGACGACATCATCATCTGGGCACGGGGCGAGCGCAGGAACGGCGAACCGGTGAGCGCGGCCGAGCTGGCCCGCACCTTAGTCCGCCTGGCGAGCGCACAGAAGGACCCGGCAGAGGCGCTGGCGACGCTGGCAGCGAGCGCTGTCCAGCGCCTCGTTTCCCAGCGGTGACCGGCCGTCCCGCGCCTCGCAGCGCAGGGCGCCTGAGCTGGTGGTCGCGCCGGTGGCCTGGCTCATGCCGATCTCCCGTTTCTGCCGGGCGATTCGTTTTTTCTAAGCACTTGGCCGCGACCGACGGTCATCGCAGCAATCCTCATCGAATGCGATTGGCCGCAGCCTGGTTATAGGCTTCTCGCCTACGATGCGCTCAACATTTCACAGCCCGCGTTTTCGATTGGGTGCGGGGTATCAGGAATGTGATTCGGCCACCGCGCCGGTCTGCGCTCGCCTGGCGTACGCGTCGCGTAGCCGGTCACGGTTTTCGACGATCATGACGAGCTGGCCGGCCAACTGCACGGCGTTGTCAGCGGCCAGCCACAGCACGAACCCGCCGAGCGTGGTGTCCACCACGACCCCGACGACGTCGTCATCGCCGTCTACCTCGAAGGCGTAGCCGATGTGCAGCGGGACCAGCCCGACGACACCGTTGGGGGCCGGGTACTGCGCGCGCATGTGATCGATTCTCGCGCGGGTGTCGATGCCTGGGCTGCGCGCGGGCCCAACGGTGGCCAGGTCCAAAGTCCCTGTTGTTGGGTGTCCCGGGGAGGGCAACATGGTGCCCACGGTTAGGGGAAGCTATGACTGCACCACGGCAACCGACAGGTTGGTATCCCGATCGGAGCGGCGCGCCCGGCAGGGGCGTGGGCGCGCTGCAGCCGAAGGATGATCCGTTCTATGAGTACACCGGCCCGCTGGCGGAAATCCTGCCTGGAGCGGTGCTGAAGACTCGCAGCGTTTCTTACCACATAATGGGCATCCCGACGTTGCTCGGAACCACGCAGCTGCTCTATCGGACGACCAGCCAGACCCTCAAGCCGACCGTCAATGTCACCTCGGTCATTCAACCGCTGGACCTAGACCTGCGCGACACGACGAAGGTGATCTCGTATCAGTCCGCCTACGACTCGCTCAACCCCAACGACGAGCCGTCATACGCGATCTCGGGCGGACGACCCACGCTCGGCGGCCTCGTGCCTAACGTCGAGCTGGGGGTCTTCGGTCCGTTCCTCGCCGAGGGGTACACGGTCATCGTCCCCGACACCGAGGGCCAGAGAGCGGACTTCG
Source organism: Mycobacterium sp. (assembly GCA_031292695.1). Classification (GTDB taxonomy): domain Bacteria; phylum Actinomycetota; class Actinomycetes; order Mycobacteriales; family Mycobacteriaceae; genus Mycobacterium. The sequence goes on from JARLGS010000516.1 coordinate 1,757, forward strand.
CCGCAGGCCCGGAGTACGGAATGAACACGCTGGACTCGATCCGCGCTGCGTTCAACTCGTCGACCATCGACAGCGACGCAAAGGTTGCGATGCTCGGATACTCCGGCGGTGCGCTCGCCACCGAGTGGGCCGCCGAGCTTGCACCGACGTACGCGCCCGACGCGCTCGATGTCAACGCGTGCTTGATCGGCGCGGCGATGGGCGGCGTGCTCGTCCACCCGGCGCACAACCTGCACTACGTCGAGGGAAGCCGGATCTGGGCCGGCGTCATGGCGATGGCGCTCGCCGGCATCGCGCGCGCGTTCGAGACCGATTTCACGCCGTATCTCAGCGACCGCGGCGTGAAGATCTACAACGGCATGCAGAATGCGTCGATCGTCGACGTCCTCGGCCAGTACCCGGGTCTGAAGTGGAAGGACCTGGCCAAACCCGAGTACCCGACTCCCGAGAGCATCCCGCTCTATGTCGAGACGGTCAACAAGCTGATCATGGGTACCGGCGGGGTTCCCGACCACGCTACTAAGCCAACGGTCCCGCTGTTTATCGGCCAGGGCGCCAGGGGTGAGCTCGAGGGCACGCCGGGCAACAAGCAGGGCATCGGCGCCGGCGACGGCGTGATGATCACTGGCGACGTCCGCACGCTCGCCCGCAGCTACTGCGCGAAGGGCACCACGGTCCACTACGAGCAGTACAACGCGCTCAGCCACGTCTGGAGCCTCGTGCCCTGGCTGCCGAACTCGATCGCCTGGATCAAGCAACGTTTCGCCGACCTGCCCGCGCCGCAGAACTGTTCGTCGATCGAGCCGGGCAACAAGCTCGATCCGATTCCGGTTCCATTAGCAACTCATCCGCGCCCGGCCCGCCAAAGTCGCCGCGCGCCCCGAAGGAAATAGCGTCGCGCGGCGAGCGACGTCCTGGCCGGTGACATACAGCCGGGCGTGGATCACCTCGTGAACCATCGTGTCGTCGACAGCGTGGCGGCCAGTTTTGAAGTGGTTCGACGCGATAGTGATACGCGGCCCGACTGCGCCGATGTCGGCGCCCATGTCGCGGCGGCACCGCGGTAGCGTCCGTCATCACACTTGTCCTTGGCGCCCTCCTTCTGGCGTCGCTCGGCAGGGCCGGGTTGCTAACGCCAACTGTGCAGCAAGTCGTCGAGCTGACCACCAAAGCGCAGGGGCCATGAAACTTGGCGGCGACGCCAGACCAGTCCTTGAAACTGGTCCGACTAGCGGCCATTCGTGATTGCTGAGGGTTCCCTCCCTTCGCAGCGACAGTCGCAAATCTAACCTGACTTGGCTCACGATTCACGTTTCGGCGTAGTTGCAGGGGTTTGAGCTGCTGGTTTGCGGTCGGATCGACTGGAATTTGCGCACTAATTCTGGGCCGTAGGCTGCCCGGGTGGCCTACGTGCGCACGGTGAAGACGTCCTCTGGGGCCACGGCGGTGCAGATCGTGTGGTCCTCGCGGCGTGGGTCACGGTCGATCGAGCATCTGGGCTCGGCTCATGATGAGGCCGAGCTGGCGGCGCCACGCCTGCCACGAGCCGGTATCGTTGGATGAGCCGTACCGGCGGGCGCTGCGGGTGGTGCGCAGCCGGCTCACCGCGACCGCGTCGAGCATCTTGGATCGCCAGCCCGAACGCCAACTCGACCTCGGCTTCGAGCGGTATCATATGCCGGCCGAGCTGCTCGCCCATCTCGACATCATCGACGCGTCCCTGCGCGCCAACGGCAGCGCGCTGATTGCCGAAGAACGGCTGGCCAGACTGCGAGAAGCTGTGCGCACGTTCGGTTTTCATCTCTGCGGGCTCGACATGCGGCAGAACTCGGAGGTGCACGAGGAGGTCGTCGCCGAGCTGCTGGCGTGTGCCGGTGTGCATCCCGACTACGCATCGCTTCTCGAGTCCGAACGCATCGAGTTGCTAGCCGCCGATTTGGCCACCCGCAGTCCGCTGACGCGGGAAGACGCCGAACTATCCGAGCTGGCCCGCAAGGAGCTGGCCATCGTCGCCGCCGCCGCGCGCGCGATCGACCTGTTCGGACCCGAGGCGGTGCCGAACTACATCATCTCGATGTGCCAGTCGGTGTCGGACATGCTGGAGGCTGCGATCCTGCTCAAGGAGGTTGGGCTGCTCGACGCCTCCGGCGACGAGGCTTACTGCCCGGTGGGCATCGTGCCGCTGTTTGAGACGATCGACGACCTGCAACGCGGCTCGTCGATTCTGGAGACATCTAGTTACGTGGCCATTGTGAGAGCGATAATTTTGCTTGCGACCGGCATTCTGATGTATACAGAGTCTCGGCTCGCGAAGAATGAACCCGCCGCAACATCGCTCTGACAGTCTTAAGAGGGTCCCGTGGCGGATAGCCCGCGCGTCGCCGCGTGACGCCCGAAAACCACAGCGTCGGATTGACGGGCTCCCCGCCCAGTTGCCGGACGACGGCTGCGATGCGGTCACGCGTGCGCTACCCGGGGGCAGGTAGCCAGGTCATCGCCGACCCGGTCAGCCCCGGATCTCGCTGAGACGATAAGGCCGAATCCCAGTTGACCGCAGCGCGCTTCGCGCCAATCCTGGTGGCACGCGCGGCGGTCGCGGTATTTGCAGCGAAGACCGCGAATCAGCCGTAGGTGTGCACCAGCCGCATGGCGTCGCACGCTCCGAGTTTGTTTTCCAGCTCTGCGATCGCCCGCGCGATCGTTTCGGGCGGCACGCACAGGCACAGTTCGCGCAAGAGCCGGATCAGGTGCTTGATCAGAAACGGCTCGGGCACGATCGGTGTCTGCATCAGCTCGGCGGCGCGATCCGAGAAAATCAGCGCGTGGCGGACGATCAGATAGATTGACTTCAGCGCGGTGTAGTGCAGGTCGTGCGCCGAAGAATTGGCGATGAAGGCGGGACTGATATCGAGGCGGCGCTGCGCAATCGCCTCCGCCACGCCGAGCGGATCGCACAGGCGCCGGTCGCGGACGGACCAGGCGATCGCGTCGAGATTGTGCGGGTAGCCCGCGAGTTCGGTCTCAAGAGTGCGACCGCCGAGCGCCCAGATATCGGCCTTGAGGCCGTTCGGCGTTATGACCTTGGGCGTGCCGAAATAATTTGGCGAGAACGGAATCCCGGCCTCGGCGAGATGTCCGATGATCTCGTCATTGGACGCGGTGGTGATGAGGTCGATGTCGTCCCAGTACTTGGTCTGACCGAGCAGCGCGCAGCGCACCGCGCCCCTGACGATCCAGGCCTCTGCCGCCGCCGGCAGGCACGGCGCGACGTCATCCGATCTGGCACCAAGACTCTGCGTCGCATCGTCGCCGCCCTCGCGTGCCCCGTATGCCGTCACAAGCTTCTGCACCCGCAGTGTCAGCGGCGTCAGCACCGGCCTGAGCCCGTAGTATTTTTCAAAGATTTCGAAATCCCGCGCCAGCACCCGGTCGGAGCAGCGGTGATCGAATCCGTCATTGACGCGAAATGCGCCGGCCGCAGCATCCTCCACATTGTGCGGCGTCCGCACCACGGCGCCGGTGACGTAGTTCACCGCGGCAGAGTTGATCGAAAAATTGTATGCGCTAATCGTCTGCAGCACCGCGTCTTCGGCGGTCGGCCCGGACGCCGGAATGATATCCATGTGGTTGCGGTCGAAGAGCATGACGCGCGGAGCGCCGAGGGGCGCGGTTTGCAGGTCGAATCCCGCGGCGATGGCGAACTGTTTTATCTGTTGGGCGCCGGCGACGATGATGCAGTCGATGTCGCCGAGATAATTTGGGCCGGACAGTTCGGCGCGCACCCAGCCGCCGGTGATCCAGAGCCGCTCACCGAAGCGCGCGGCGAAAGCATCAACTACGCGAGAATAGTAATGCCGAAGAGTATGCAGCCCGCACGGATCGCACAGCGATGCCCCGCCAGGCCTGATCGATCGCTGGGCTGTTACACGCATGGCTGTTCGAATGCCTTTGCAAGCGTTACCGTGGAGTGCAGATCGCCGTGTTTAGGCTTGCTGGGTGGAGCGCCGCCTGCGATGGACATATGGGCCGCCCCCCGGTCACGACACATTGGATGCTTTGAGACGTGCGTCCTGTTCTTGTCCCACGGGGACAAGGAAGTCCGTTGACACGGGGTCTCCCGAGTCGCTAGTGATTTCGTACGTGGTGAATGTTTTGCCCTCGGTGAACAGCAGAACGCTGACAGACTTCGAGCCGTCAGGCGACCTTGCGGAGACAACCGTGCCACCGCTACCTACGGGCACCGATTCTGCGGTTGCGCCGGTCACGACCCTAGGCAGGTCCGCCTTGGCTTGGTTCAATGCGCCGGCCGCCGCCGAGGCGTTGGACAATACCACGATGGTGGCCACAAGAGTGCGATCCCAACTCGTGTAAGTCTTTGACACCCCGGGCTTTCCGCCTGGATCATGCACGACCGGACCGGAATAGAACTGGTGGGCCGGATCCAGCCGGATAGACCCCGGTGGCAGCAGGTCGCTGTAGTCATGGCTGCTGCCGCAACCGATGACTGCCGCCCCGAGCATCGCGGCCGAAGCCGCCAAGCCAAGCGCCGCGCGCGCACAAGACTTCATCGCCCGATCCGTCGTTAGTGAAATGAGAATAGAGCACGCAGCTCCGGTCGAAAACCGATCAGCTTGCACGCGTGGACTACCGTCCGCTCCGGCCGCTTGCCCTGGGACCACCCACAAGTTCCAATGCGACTCAGGTCCAGGCGGACCACGACCGCCGGCGCTCCGACGGCGCCGCGTTCCGGCGGATTCTCGGTCCCGTGCGCCTCCATCGCAGTTACCGATCTGCGGCTAAATGCCGTAGTGGCAGTGCTAGCCCCAAAGTCAGCGCCTGAGACCGGGGCTCGGATTGGGCACTTCTCGTGCCGATCGCGTACCCACGTTCCTGTTCAGCCGGAGTCAGGGGCTGGTTGGAGGTTCTGACACACCGGAATGTAGTCGATGTCGGGGGAGATCCATTCGTTCCATTGTTTGTGGCTAGGGTTGGCCGTCAGTTTGGCGCACAGCTGGGCGGCGCTGACTGAGCCGGGCCAGAAATGCAGGGTGCGGTCGACGCTGCCGGAGACCAGCCGCTGGCCGTCGGGACTAAAAGCCACGCCGCTAACCCATTCGTCATGTCCGGTCATCGGTTTGCCGATGGGCTCCCCGGTGCTCGCCTCCCAGAGCCGAACCGTGTTGTCTCGGCTCGCGGAGGCGATATAACGCCCGTCGGGGCTGAACGCGACGCCGTCGACGGCATTGGTGTGCCCCGTCATGGCCCCCATCGCCGGCCTGCCGCTCTTGGCATCCCAGACCCGCACCATGTTGTCGCCGCCCCCGGTGACGATGTGCCGGCCGTCGGGACTGAATGCCACCGCGATGACCGAATCTGGTGTGGGCACGGTCTGCCGCAGCGCGCCGGTGTCAGTGTCCCAGACGTAGAGTTTCCGGTCGGCGCTGCCGCCGGCAACAAGGTGCTCGGCGGGGCTGAAAGCGACACTTGACACCGAATCGGTGGGCCCGCGCAGGGTTGCCTTGAGGTTACCGCTGCGGGGATCCCACAACCGCACGGTCGCCTCGTCGCCTCCCGAGGCGATCAGGCTACCGTCTGAGCTGAACGCAAGACCGTGCAGCAGTGCGGGATGCCCGGCCGGTAGCGTCCGTGTCAGGTGGCCGCTGTCCCGGTCCCACAGCGACACGGTTCCATCGTCGCCGGCGGCGGCGATCAGCTTGCCGTGCGGGTCGAACGCCACGCTGAACACGGTGCCGGTTTGGCCGTGCAGCGTCGTCGGCGGTCCCGCACCTGCCTGGTCAAGGATCGCGCTGGGGATCTTTGGGTCCCATAGCTGCACTTCGCCGTCTGCGCCGCCCGCGGCGATGCGCTGCCCATCCGAGGACCAAGCGACAGCCGCGATCGGGTCGGTCGCGTTCATCATCACGATCGTGTTGTCGTCCCAGACGTATACGACGCCGTCCGCGCCGCCCGCGGTAAGGCGGCTGCCGTCGGCGCTGTACGCGACATTCTGGACTTGGCCGATTTGTCCGGGCAGCGCGGATTTGCTGGGCAGATCCATTCCCATTGCCGCGGAGAAGGTCCAAAGCTGCACCTGGCCACCGCCCCCCGCCGAGGCCAGTTCTGACGTGGCGGGATTGGGATTCCACGCCACGGCCAACACCACGCCCTTGCTGTTCAATTCGCCTTTGCGGTCGCCGCTGTCCGGGTCCCACAGCCGTACCGTCGGGTCGGTATTGGCGGACGCGAGGGTGCGGCCGTCGGGGCTGAACGCGAGGTCGGCGACCGCGTGGCCATCACCGGCGAGGGTGCGTAGGAGTTTTCCGGTGACGGCGTCCCACAGCCGCACGGTCTTGTCGTCTCCGCCGGTGGCGATCAGCGGTTCGCCTGGTTTGGCGGCGGGGCTGAACGTGACGGCTTCGACAATGCCCGGATGAGCCAGCGTGAGCTCGCGGGCGCCAGTCTCAACGTTCCACACCCCTGCGGTCCCGTCGTCACCCGCCGCTGCGATGCGGTGCCCATCGGCACTGAACGCGACGCGGGTCGCTGCCTGTGTGAGTCCGGTGAACGTGCGCAAAAGTTGACCCGTGTGGGTGTCCCACATCCCCACGTCTCCTGCGCCGGTCGCGGCTGCAAGGCGCGTCCCGTCGGGACTAAATGCGAGACCATTGGCGCTGATCCCGCTCTGGGCGATTTGTTTGCCGGTGTCGGTCTTCCACCACCGCACCCCGTTGGTGAGGCTGCTGGTGACGAAGCGGTCACCGGTCGGGCTCACCGCCATGTAGGTCAACGGCCGCTGCGTATCGATGACTTTGATCGTGTTGGGGCGGGCGACCAGGGCATCGAAAACAGGGCCGTCATCGGGTTTTTTGTGGTCCAGCTCAGCAAGCTTTTGTGCGGCCAACAGCTCTTGGAAGGCCCGGGCATCATTGCCGGGACGATCACCGGCCAGCATGGACTGCGCCTCGGCGTCAAGCCGCAACGCGATCGCCGCGTTCCGCTGCTCGATCGCATGCCCGCGCTGCACCACCGCGACCGCCGCGGCGATCACCGCGACGACGGTCAGCACCGCCAGGCCAGCGATCGCCACGGCGCGTAGCCGGCGAAACCGCCGCTGCTCATGCAGATCGTCACCGACCAGTTGGTCCTTGGGTTTGCCGTGGATCGGCGCGGCAAGCGCGCTGATCTTGTCCCGCAGCGTCGCCGCGCGCGGATCCCACGGCGCGTCCTCGCTCACATCGATGTAGAACGGCTCCGCCAGCAACGCTGCCGGCTCCGTTAACACCGGCGGAGCCGCATCCGACACCTGCGGATCGAATCGCTGTCGGTCGGCGTCCCACTGCAACCCCCCGCCTGCCAACACCAACAACAGCCGCTCACGGCCCCGATGTTGCAGCCAGTAGCCCACTTCCCTGTCGACCCAGTAGGACTGAGACGCCAATGGCGACAGCACCACGATCAAAAAGCGGGAACTGTCGAGCGCCTCAGTAATCTTGTGCCACAGATCGGGGCTGACTTCCAGATTGGTGTCGTCGCGAAACACCCGCAGCGCCCGTAACTGACCCAGACGGCGGCCGATCTGATGCAGGCCCTTCTGAATCCCGGCAGCCACCGGGCGATCCCGATGCGTATACGACAAAAACGCGTCGTACGGCAGCGGCCTGTCTATCCCAGTGGCCGCAGTCTCCTCCGCTTGGGTCGCGTCTGACATCACTGCGCTCTCACGAAAGTAGTCGGGGTGGCCAGCACAGTGTGGCACTTAGCAGCCCCATCCGGGTACCAATCCGACCCATCAGAGGCTCGGGTTACCCTGGTTTCCAGGCAGTCGCGGACCGCAGAATCAGTAGCGGCCGGTGTACGCCTTGGTGGGCCCTCGTCGCCCCCTATGAGAATTAGCCCGCCTTCAATAGCGAGCGCGGCGATGTGTTTGGCGACCTTGTCGATGTCTTTCTTCGCACTAGCAGCTGGACCCAGTTCGCGCCCGAGATCGGTGAAGCGATTTTCCTCAAACACACCGTTCTTAAGCGCGTTTCCCACCTCTGTGATCGTGGTTGGACACACACCCAGCGCCGGGCCTTACCGCCGTCGGCGTCCGGGATGCGCTCGACGAGGATTGGCCAGAGTCAGAGAGTATTTTCTGTGCTCAGGCATTCCTTCCCCTCCTGGCTCGGCACCAGCGTTAAGCCCGACCAGCGACGTTCCGGACGCCGCGTCACTAATTGTTGTGGCTCAGCGAGATTCACGCTCTGGGCAGCAGTAAGAAATTTGCGCAGGACGACCCTGCTGAGTGCGGTAGCCTCTAGCCGTTAAACCTCTTCTCCAGTTCCAGATTCGTCATGACATGGCCGATAGCCTTAGCAATCCGCAACTCTAAATCAATCGTGGGCAATTCAGCGGCACATATGCGCGGCTTGATGCGCCCAGCTGGCCCTGGCGATTCCGGTGATACCGCCACCGGCATTACAGCCGATGACGACAAGCCGACTACGCTGAATCTACGGCCTCGGTGGCGGGCGAATCTGTGCCATCGCCCGCATCGTCGGGGTCAGCGGATTCTTCGGCGTCGAGCCAACTTATAGCCCCGTATTGGCCAGCGAATTTGTCGCCGGGAACCACCCATTCTTCGCCCAGGTTCCCCTTATCACCCAGTCTCCGGCAGCGGCGACGGTCGCGCCCTCCAGTGATGCGATCGTCTCACCGTCGCTGGCGGGTCGGGCGAACATGACACCGGTGCGCTCCCAACGGTTCCCACCGATAAGTCTGTAGGACAAGCGGAAGGCGTCTCGCGCACCGACCACCTGCGACCGTGGCCGTCGCTGATCTCCCAGTCACCGGCCGAGGCGTGCATGACCTCCCCGTATTCCGACGTCCATGACCAAGGCCTCCAGCGCCTCGAGATAATCGGCTATGGCACCACCGACCGGCTTGTCGCCGTCGAGCACGACGACAACGTGGTAATTGTTCTTGCCGTACCAGCCGGTCAGAGACCCCGCCCGCCCAACGGCGCTTCAACCCCGGAGGAACGATCCATGTTCACAACCAGCCCACCCGGCCCTCGACTCCAGCGTTGCCGGTTCATCACCAGATCACTCGCAGCAGGCGCACTCGCCGCCGCCTTCGCCGTACCGGCGGCCGATGCCGACACCGGCTACCAATTTTTTCAATCGCCGTCGGGCAATATCTCGTGTCAGCTGGGCACGTTCCTCGACGCCGGCATCTCGCGGGCCACTGCCGCATGCCAAGTCGGCCAGCACAACTTCTCCACACCGCCACGGCCGGCCGACTGCATGGGCGGCTGGGGCGACAGCGTCGGCTTAACCCAAGGCGGGCAACCATCGCTGCAATGCCACAGTGACACGTTGCTGGGATCGAGCCAACCAGTCCTCGACTACGGTCAGACGCGCTCGGTCGGCCCCATCACGTGCGACAGTGAGGAAACGGGAATCACGTGCACCGATTCCAGCACCGGGCATGGTTTTTCGCTGTCCCGCGACGGTTACAAACTCAGCTGACGCGACGGCACCAGGCGCCCACACTCACGGCCGGCCGCCAGAACCGGGCGCGTGCCCGTCACCGGGCCGGTCGGCGTCGACTGCCGACTCCGTCCGCGCGACCGCGGCCCGCAGCCGCCTAATAGTCATCGCCGATGGTGACCGACGGCGCCCACCGCTCAAGGTCGAAGGGAACATCACGGTCGTTCAGCCACGTGCTCTCGCCGCGCTTGACGATCTCCCGGGACCTGCACAGCACGGCATCGAACATATCTGCCCCAAGGTCTATCCACAGCGCGCGGCGCAGGGCGAGAATGTTTGCGGCCGTTACCTTGATCGTGTACTCGCACGGATCGTCGTAGGCAACCGTCAGTGCGGGCACGTCGTGCTGAAGGTAAACGCGCCGCAGTCGCTCGGGGTGCACCAAGCAAGGCTAAGTCCCCTGGCTTGACACCAGCAAGAGAAACCCGTCAGCAACTAGCAGATACCCGCCGCCGTACCCAGTTGCACGGTCACGGCAGCCGAGCCGTTCCTCGTCAAGGGATGCGGCGCGAGCGCGAAAAGCTATGCGCCCGAACTGCCCTGCATCCGCAAGTCAGCCGGTCCGGTCTTTTCGACGCTTTTCTACTGATTCGTCACCTACATGTTGGCGTACGCCGAAAAGCGCTGAACCGTAGGGCTTCCCGTTCCGCCCTGTACTCGCGGCTGCGCTCATCGACGATGCACTAGGTGTTCGATTTCTGTGCGGCCGCGCGATGAACTTAACGTGGTCGGCGCCGGTGATCGGCGTCGGACTGGTCGGCGCCCAGGGCAGCGTAGGCGGCGGCGTACTTCGCCATCAATCGGCGGCGGTCAGCTGACCTTAACAGCGCTAGCCGGTCAGGATCGGTGTTATCGGCCAGATCGGCGAGCTTCACTTCCCGGGCAACGGGGTGGCGACGGATACGCCGGTAGTACTCGTCGCTGGGAACGTCGTCCCTGCGCGTCAGAAGTTCGACAACTTCGATAACGTCCGCGGCGATGCCTGCGGCCGCCATGTCGGTCGATGTCATAGAACTGTCCTCGAGCACATCGTGCAGCAGAGCAGCCGCCGCGGCACTTGCATTTCCCACGTCGACATAGCCTGCGACTCGGCGCAGATGTTCCCCGTAGGGCCTACCCGCCTTGTCGAGTTGACCCGCATGAGCCTGGTCGCAAAGCCGCTGCGCGGTGGCGATAAGTTCCACCTCTTGTTGATTCACTATCTAGTCCTCCCGTAGCGGGTGGCTGCGCCGACACACGGTCATGGGATTATCAGCCGCTCAAGGGAGCTACGCAAGGCAATCCCATATTCATCCGCAATGAAGGCGACCACACGCCCAGTCTTGCTACCCGGCGCCGGCATGATGGCGACGGTATACGAATATCAAAATCCATTAGCGCCGCCGCGATCGCCCTCGTGAGTGATCCGATCACCGAGCTGGCGCTGGTGAAAACATCTGAGTGGCTGCTGAATTCGGCCAGAGCATCGTCTCGCCAGAGCAGCCCAGTCGGGCGACCAATGCGGGTCGAGACTCTTCCAGTGGCCCCGTGGGCAAAATCCCTCCCCAAATTCGCGCCAGTGTGCATAGCAGTACGGAGCATCACACCTTTGGCAGAAGCCGGCGTCATCGTATAGACCTGCAGTGTGTACCTTTGTGTATGTCAAGGGATCGGCGAAGCCGCGGGCGATTCGCTCAGCCGCCTCCGTCCCTATGTCGTCGCCGAACCCATTGCCCCCGCCGATGCCTTCAAAGATGAAGTGCCACTTGCCGCTAGCGCCGTAATGTTGTTCGTAGATACAGCGATTGTCCTCAGACCACGTCGGGAAGTCGTGTGGCCGCAGCCCTGGCGGCACCGACTCAACGAACGCCGCCCGCTTGCCACACTCGGCGCACAATATTCGGGCGACAACCCGATCGTTGGCCACATCAGACATGATAAATACGGCGGATTGGGTCGTCACCACCGGCGCTTAATTCGACACGCTTTAGGCTCGACCCCATTGAGCGTCGTATGGGGTGCATCCGTTATCGGCCCGAATGTCCTAAAACAAGATGGGAAGAGAGGCAGCGGGTGCGGCTATTGGTAATCGCTGACACGACTCCGTGCTTAGGAATGGGCTTTGCCGATTACGTCGCCACCCACGACATCGTTGCTGTGGTGACCGCCGGTGATCTCACGCGCTTCGATCTCGCAGGTATCGATAGGGTGCCGGTCCCAGTCCTGGGCGTGTACGGAAACCATTGCGACAGCAGGTACCTCAAGGATCTGGGTATCAAGAATCTGCATCTGAAAAAAACAGTTGTCGGTGCAGTGTCGTTCACCGGTTTGTAGGGTTGCGTCCGCTACAAACCCGGCACAGCCGATGTGCTGTACACCCAGCGGCAATACAGATGGCTGATTAGGAGACTGCGTGCTGCCGAGGTGCTGGTGACTCATTGTCCACCGCGTGGGATCAACGACCACGAGGATCCGGCTCACGTGGGCATCGATGCTTTGCGTAACTGGGTGGAACGCGTCCAACCCAGGGTGCTGATCCACGGTCACACCTACCCTTCCCAGCCGGTGACTTCATATGGGAACACCCGCGTCGAATACGTGCGCGGAGCGCGCATCGTTGGCATCTCTGCACGCAGAAACGCAGAAACGCAGAAACGCAAACAGCCTCCCTAGACTGGGACGCATGACCCATTGCGCCGAGGCTCGCCGTGTGCGGCAACAGCTGGACAAACAGTTGGCCGAGGCCGGCGCCGCGAGTGGTCGCACGTTGGGTTGGACCGCACAAGAAGCCGCGATTCTGGACCTGATCTCGGCCCAAATCGACCGCAAACGCGTCTTGCAGCGCGACTATTCAGCCGCCGCGGACACCAAGACCCGAGTCAAGATCAGCTCCGAGCTTCGACTGCTGGAAGGCGCCATCGCCAGGTTGTTGAAGTCGGTGCGCACCGAGGTTCCAGCGCCGGAATCGTTGCGCACAATCAAGGCGCGCCGTGCTGCCAACACGAGATGGTGCCGAGATGCCGGCTGAAGTTGGCCGCCGTGGCGGCGTCGTGCACTTACCGGGTCTGTGGAACCATCTGCGTGAATTGCACCAGCAGGCCCACGACGAAGGTGACATTCGCCTATCGCCGGTCTTCACGCCCGAGTTGTCCGAGGACGAGCGCGAGCGCCTGCACAACTCACCGGGCAGCCGTCGCGTCACTGAGCGCCGTGTCCTCGACCGCATGGATGCCGGCGAACCGGTGATCGCGGTGAGATGGGATGTCCGCAAGTTCACGGGCGCCGAGATGGTTTCGTGGTTGGCCGACTTGGACGAGCCACGGGATGTACTGGTCCACCCGGATGACTCGGTGGAGCTGATCGAAGACGCCGCCGAGGTGAACAGTCCGACGACCGGGCGCCGGCTCAGAAACCCCATTGTTTGACGGGCGCCTGCTCGGTGCACCTCCACGGCAGGATGCTTCCAAACCCTGGCCGGCGTTCGTTACCTCCGCTGTCCAGCGCAGAGGCCGCCGTGATCTTCTCGTTTTTGGCCCTCTCATTTGCCCGGAGGGGCACGATAAGATGAATTGCGGTCGTTTCGGTGGGTCGGAAGGATACTTCGGCGGTGTGGCGGTACTTCACGTTATACCCAGGAACAAACCGTTTGCATGGGCTGTATCGATGTCCTGCGAATGGCAAGAAACTATTCGAACAAAACCTCGCTGACGTCGAAGTATTTACGCGAGACGGCAGTTGGCACGGTAGTCAGCGCCAACTTCTTTTCCATGAGGTCCAGAGAGGCTGGTTCGATGAGACTCAGGATGAAATCTCCGAAGAACAAGCCATTTTGCTAATGTCCAAGATCTGCAATGGTCAGGTCTACTACGGTTTCGAAAAATAGATCGTCGGCGTCGCGAA
>JARLGS010000517.1 GCA_031292695.1 Mycobacterium sp.
CATCGGACTCGGTCGACAGATCAATCCCAAGGCAGCCGAAGCGCCAGCCGGTCTTTAGGGTCAGACCGAGTCCGAAGACTCACCCGACACCTCATCCGCAACCTTTCGCAAGTGGTGGATGAGGAGCCGTTCCAATCATCCCTGCCGGTGATGCGTTACTTGCCGTCGTCAGTTAGTCAGCCGGGCCACGCGGTATCGCTCGGCGGTGGTGATCCCGGACGGGTCACTTAGCCTGAATCCACCGATCGGCCGTGGTGACGTGTCCTGACGGGATCGTGGTGTTCTCGTTGAGTTTCGATCGCCGTAGGTGTGTCGTGATCGAAGTGGGGACGCGTCGATCCACGGGTTCTTGCCATCGGGGTTGTCAGCGCGTGAAGGCGTCTGCGGCCGCGCCGGTCCGCGGGGACACCTTCAGGCGAGCTGAGGCAGCGAGCGGATGCGATCAAGTGCGTCAGCAAATGACGTGGCCCACGGCCATCTCTCAGGAAGGCGCAGGACGAGCCGGCCACTTCGGTTCACGAGCCGTCCCGGAAGGGCGAGCACTCGGGAGCGGACGGTGCGGGCGACAGTGAGTTGATCCTTGGGCGCTATGTGACCGAGTCGGACGGTCCAGCGGACGAGGTTGTGGGCGAGAACGGCGCAGGTCAGCCAGGCCGCGTTGGCGGAGAACTTGCCCGAGGGGCAGTGCTCGAGTCCCGCCCCTTCTTTGAGGTCGCGGATGGCCAGTTCGACTCGTGCGTGGTCGCGATGGAACTGATCAGCCTCGATGAGTGGCAGCTCGAGGTTGGTGATGAAGGCATGGTGCCGCCAGTCCGGCCACAGCGCCTGCTGGGATGGATCGGTCAGGCGACTCCGACGCACGATCAGGCGCAGTGAGCGAGCACTGCCTCGGATTCCAGTTACATACGTTGTCTCGGCCACCTGGGCCTCGCCTCCATCGGGATAGAAGATCGTCTGCCAGGCCGACTCGTCGATGGCCTCGATGCAGGCCCTGAAGTGGGCCCCGATGTTGACCGTGATCGACCACGAGACGCCCAGGCGGGTCAGGATGTCGATCAACGCGTAGGAGAAGAACCCGGCGTCGGCCCGCACCGCCAACGGACCGGTTGCCCCGGCTCGGCGCACTCGTGCGATGAGCTCTTCTGTGAAGCGTCCGACTCCACGCTGGGACGATCCCTTGCGCAGTCGGGCGTGCAGCACCTCGCCGGTCGCGGCCCAAGTGGCCAAGAGGGGGTGGTAGCCGAGCACTTTGGTGTAGCCATAGGCGGCACCTTGCTTGGCCCTGCCATGGACCTCGCAGATGGTCGAGTCCAGGTCGATCGTCGTTGCTGAAGCACCCGGGCCTGCACCCAGGGACCAGGCCCGACGGACCGTCTCGGCCACAACTGAGTCGAGCTGGCGGACGTGCCCGAAGGTGAAGGCTCGCAAGAACGTTCCCAGCGTCGAAGGCGCCATCACCCGGAACGGCAGCACCAGCTGGGTGGCTCCGGCACGCAGGCGCTCGGCGTGGTCGATGTGCGATCCACCGGCGAGGATCGAAGCAATCAAAGTCAGCACCTTGCGGCCCGGTCGAGCACCGCCAATGCGACTGAGGATGCGCACCTTTTGGTTCACCAGCGACTCAAGACCGAGCCGCACCATCAACGTCGCCGGCACGATCAGACCGGCGTCGGCCACCAAGCTCGGCTCGTCGAAGGTCACCCCAATCCGGTCGATCCCGCGCGATACTGCGTTCACTGAAAGTGCCTCCTGGTGCTGGTGCGAATCGTGACTTCGACAATCACAATTCTCCCAGGCAGGGAGGCACTTTCCGCGGATACGCGGCCAGCTATCCGTCTACTTCATCGGTGGATTCAGGCTTAGTTAAGACCCTGCACAAGCTCGGTCTCGATTCCACCGATCCGGTGAACGTCGGCACGGGCCGGGCCTGGCCTCGCGACGTGGTCGCGGCGTGCTTCCCCGATCCGGCCGAGTTCGGCAACAAGATGCAAGGGGTCACGTGCGCCTGGACCTGGCGGACCGGGACCGGCCGCGACGGCTGGCCCCGCGACGTCTACCTGCACCACGTTGTCGACAACGCCTGGACCATGGCCGAATTCGGTTCGCAGGCCATGGTGTGGCAGACGGCGGTGAACCCGGCCGTGGCGCTCGAGCTCGTGGCCTC
>JARLGS010000057.1 GCA_031292695.1 Mycobacterium sp.
CGGTGTCGACGGCAGCCTCGACGGATGTAATCGAGGCGACCAGTGGCATCAGCACGATCAGCGGCACCAGCAGCTTCGTGAATGCGGGCACCGTCGAGGCCAATGGCACTGAACTCGACCTGGTCAACACCACGGTCACCAACACCAACGGCACGGTTGAAGCGATCGGGACTGGCGTTCTCAATCTTAAGGGCGCCACCATCAACGGCGGCACGGTGTCGACGGCAGCCTCGACGGACGTGATCGAGGCGACCAGTGGCATCAGCACGATCAGCGGCACCAGCAGCTTCGTCAATGCGGGCACCGTGGAGGCCAATGGCGCTGAACTTGACCTGGTCAACACCACGGTCACCAACACCAACGGCACGGTTGAAGCGATCGGGACTGGCGTTCTCAATCTTAAGAACGTCACCGTCAACGGCGGCACGCTCGGCGGGGCCGGGACGATTGCGACGGCGACCGGCAATACCGACAGCACGCTGAACGGTGTCACCGTCGCCGGCGGCAGCAAGGTGGCGGCGGCGGTCGGCACGCTGGACCTGACCGGGATCATCACCAACAAAGGCGAGATCGACGCCACCACCGGCACGCTCGACCTGGAGAGCGCCACCGTCAATGGCGGTACGCTCGGCGTCTTCGGTGTGGTGGATTCGAGCGGTATCAGCTTCATCACCGGGGCGACGATCGTCAACTCCGGCAACATTGAAGTCACCAGCGGCACGCTGACGATCGATCCCACGCCGGTGACCAATAACGGGACGATCGAGGTGACGGGCGACGGTACCTTGGTGCTCAGTGGAGAAACCATCACCAATAGTGTGAATGGTAAGATCCAGGTCGACGCCACCACTGGCACGCTCGACCTGGAGAACGCCACCATCAACGGTGGCACGCTGGGCGGCGCCGGCACGATCGCGACCGCGGCCGGCAATACCGACAGCACGCTGAACGGCGTCACCATCGCTACCGGCAGCAAGGTGACGGCGGCGGTGGGCACGCTCGACCTGACCGGGACCATCACCGACAATGGCGAGCTCGACGCGGCACTGGGCGGCACGATCGATCTGGAAAGTGTCACCATTATCGGCGGCACCCTCGGCGGGGCCGGGACGATTGCGACGGCGGCCGGCAACACCGACAGCACGCTGAACGGCGTCACCATTGCAGCCGCCACGCTGGTGACGGCGGCGGTCGGCACGCTGGACCTGACCGGAACCATCACCTACAAGGGCGTGATCGATGCCACCACCGGCACGCTCGACCTGGAGAACGCCACCGTCAACGGCGGCACGCTGGGCGGCGCCGGGACGATCGCGACTGCGGCCGGCAATACCGACAGCACGCTGAACGGCGTCACCATCGCTACCGGCAGCAAG
>JARLGS010000518.1 GCA_031292695.1 Mycobacterium sp.
CGGCGGTGCCGCGCCGCGGGGCGTCGTACAGCAGACGGACGCCGTCGGCGCGCAGTCGCTCGGACAGCGCGTCGATGTCACTGGTCCGGTAGGCCAGCTGCTGCAGACCGGGGCCGCGGGTGTCGAGGAATTTGGCGATCGTCGACTTCTCGTCGAGCGGCGCGAGGAGCTGGATCTGGGCGCTGCCCACTGGCGCGCCCCGGACCGACAGCATTGCTTCGCGGACGCCCTGGCCCTCGTTGATCTCCTCGTGGAGGACGATCATGCCGAGGTGGTCGTGGTACCAGCGAATTGCCGCGTCGAGGTCCGGCACGGCGATGCCAACGTGATCGATCGCTGTCACGAGGGCGCTGGCCAGCGCCGGACGGGCATCGACGTGTTCGGTGGTCATAACGTAAAGGTAACCTGAAGCGACAGATTTTGCGCCTGTGTGATCGGCCACACTGGCCGTTACAAACGTGTTGGAGGATGGAAATGACGACCTCGGTGATTGTTGCTGGAGCCCGCACTCCGGTGGGCAAGCTGATGGGTTCGCTGAAGGATTTCTCGGGTAGCGACCTGGGCGCCATCGCGATCAAGGGGGCGCTCGAAAAGGCCGGGGTCGACGCTTCGCTGGTCGATTACGTGATCATGGGTCAGGTGCTGACCGCCGGAGCCGGCCAGATGCCGGCCCGCCAGTCGGCCGTTGGCGCGGGTATCCCGTGGGACGTGCCGTCGCTGACCATCAACAAGATGTGCCTGTCGGGCATCGACGCCATCGCTCTGGCTGACCAGCTGATTCGCGCCGGCGAGTTCGAGGTCGTGGTGGCTGGTGGTCAGGAATCGATGAGCCAGGCCCCGCACCTGCTACCCAAGAGCCGTGAGGGCTACAAGTACGGCAATGTCACCGTGCTGGACCACCTGGCCTACGACGGCCTGCACGACGTGTTCACCGACCAGCCGATGGGCGCCCTGACCGAGCAGCGCAACGACGTCGACAAGTTCACCCGCGCCGAGCAGGACGAATTCGCTGCGCAGTCGCACCAGAAGGCCGCGGCGTCCTGGAAGGACGGCGTCTTCGCCGACGAGGTGGTGCCCGTCTCCATCCCGCAGCGCAAGGGCGACCCGATCGAGTTCGCCGAGGACGAGGGCATCCGCGGCAACACGACCGCTGAGTCGCTGGGCGGGCTGAAGCCGGCGTTCCGCAAGGACGGCACCATCACCGCGGGTTCGTCGTCGCAGATCTCCGATGGCGCGTGCGCTGTCGTGGTGATGAGCAAGTCCAAGGCCGAGTCGCTGGGCCTGACCTGGCTCTGCGAGATCGGTGCTCATGGCGTGGTGGCCGGCCCCGACTCGACTCTGCAGAGCCAGCCGGCCAACGCCATCAAGAAGGCCGCCGAGCGCGAGGGCATCTCTCTGGACCAGCTGGACGTGCTGGAGATCAATGAGGCGTTCGCGGCGGTGTCGCTGGCCTCGACCAAGGAGCTTGGTATCGACCCGGCGAAGGTCAATGTCGACGGCGGCGCCATCGCCATCGGCCATCCGATCGGCATGTCCGGTGCCCGGATCACCCTGCACGCTGCGCTGGAGCTGGCGCGCAAGGGTTCGGGCTACGCCGTCGCGGCGCTGTGTGGCGCCGGCGGCCAGGGCGACGCCCTGATCCTGCGTCGCCCCTGATGTTCAAACCGGACGTGTGAACTACGCCTCGTAGTAGTCAGCCCGTCACTCGGGCACAATGGCGCCATGAGCGCTGTTGGTGTGTCCCGGGTGGCGGGCTGGTTTCGTCTGATCGCTATGGCCGAAGCCGTCAGCTGGATCGGACTGCTGATCGGCATGTACTTCAAGTACCTCGGCACGCCCCGGACCGAGATCGGCGTGCACATCTTCGGCATGGTCCACGGTGTGGTGTTCCTCGGCTTCCTGGTCACCGGTGTACTGGTGGGGCGGGCCGTGCGCTGGTCGCTGGTCACCTGGGTACTGGCAGGACTGGCCAGCATCGTGCCGCTGGCCAGCGTGATCTTCCTGCGCTGGGCCGAACGCGGCGGTGCGCTGGCCGCCAAGGCACCTGCGGTGCCCGATGCCGAGCCGGAGACTTCTGCCGTCGCGTGACAGACTGGACGGCGTGACTCGTCCGCGTCCCTTCGGTCCCGCGCTGGCTGGTGCGGTTGACCTGTCTGCCCTCAAGAACCGCCCCGCCGAAGGCCAGGCGCCTGCCGGCGGTGGTCTCGGCGGCGTTGAGATCACCGAGGCCAATCTCGAAGCCGAGGTGCTGATCCGTTCCGGCGAGGTGCCGGTCGTCGTGCTGCTGTGGTCGCCGCGCAGCGACTCGAGCGTGCAGCTGGGGCAGACGCTGGCCGCGCTGGCCGACCAGGACGGTGGCAAGTGGTCGTTCGGCACGGTGAATGTCGACACCTCGCCGCGGATCGCGCAGATGTTCGGCGTCCAGGGCGTCCCGACGGTGGTGGCGCTCGTCGGCGGTCAGCCGATTTCGAGCTTCGAGGGTGGTCAGCCGGCCGATCAGTTGCGGCGCTGGGTGGACTCGTTGTTGAAGGCGGCCGCAGGTGAGCAGGACGGCGGCGACGACGCCGAGCAGGTCGACCCGGCCATCGCGCAGGCCCGCGATTACCTGGACGCCGGGGACTTCGACGGCGCGCTGAGTGCCTACCAGGCGATCCTGGACGCGGACCCGACGAACGCTGAGGCCAAGGGCGCGGTGCAGCAGATCGCATTCTTGCAGCGGGCCTCTGCACAGCGCCCCGACGCGGTGGCAGCGGCCGATGCCGCGCCCGATGACATCGACCTGGCATTCGCGGCTGCGGATGTGCAGCTGTTCCAGCGTGACGTGAACGGCGCCTTCAATCGGCTGATCGCTCTGGTGAAGAAGACCGCGGGCGACGACCGGACCAAGGTGCGCACCCGGCTCATCGAGTTGTTCGATCTCTTCGACCCGGCAGACCCCGAGGTCATCGCCGGGCGGCGCAACCTCGCCAACGCCCTGTACTGATCACAGCTTCTCACTGCTTCCCGGCGCTACTTCCCGCCCAACCGGACGAACGGGCCGCTTTTTGCGAGTAATCCCGGCCATTTCGTCGATCTCAGCGAACTGCCCCGTTCGTCCGTTTGGGCGCTTACGGCGCGAGCCAGATGGCGGACAGCGGCGGCAACACCAGAACGGCGGAGGCCTGACGGCCGTGCCAGGGCTCGGCGGTGGCTTCGACCGCGCCCATATTGCCCGCGCCCGCACCGTGATAGACGGTCGCATCGGTGTTGAGCACCTCGTGCCAGGTCCCGATGTGCGGCAGGCCCAGCCGGTACTGCGAGTGCTCGCCGCCGGAGAAGTTGAACACGCAGGCGATCGCCGATCCGTCGTCTCCGAAGCGCAGGAAACTCAGCACGTTGTTGTTCGAATCGTTGGCGTCGATCCACGAGTAGCCCTCGGGGCTGCTGTCGCGGGACCATAGCGCCCGGTTTCCGCGGTAGATGCCGTTGATGTCGCGGACCAGTCGCTGCACGCCCGTGGAGAAACTGTTCTCGTCGAGCTGGAGCCAGTCCAGCCCGCGTTCCTCGGACCACTCGGCCCGCTGGCCGAATTCTTGCCCCATGAACAGCAATTGCTTTCCCGGATGCGCCCATTGGTAGGCCAGCAGCTGACGGAGGCCGGCGGCCTTGGAATGGTCGCCGCCGGGCATCCGGGTCCACAGGGTGCCTTTGCCGTGCACCACCTCGTCATGGCTGATCGGCAGCACGAAGTTCTCGCTGAACGCGTAGAGCATGGAGAACGTCATCTCGTGGTGGTGGTAGCTGCGGTGCACCGGATCGTGGCTGATGTAGTCCAAGGTGTCGTGCATCCAGCCCATGTTCCACTTCATCGAAAAGCCAAGGCCACCAAGATTGGTCGGTCGGGTGACACCTGGCCACGAGGTGGATTCCTCGGCGACGGTGACGATGCCGGGGACCACCTTGTGCACAGTGGCATTCATCTCCTGGAGGAACTGCACGGCTTCCAGGTTTTCCCTGCCGCCGTAGACGTTCGGCGTCCAGCCGCCGTCAGGGCGGGAGTAGTCCAGGTAGAGCATGGAGGCGACGGCATCGACCCGGAGCCCGTCGAGGTGGAACTCGCTCAGCCAGTACAGCGCGTTGGCGACCAGGAAGTTCCGCACTTCGGGCCGGCCGAAGTCGAAAACGTAGGTGCCCCAGTCGAGTTGCTCACCGCGCCGGGGGTCGGCGTGCTCGTACAGCGGGGTGCCGTCGAAACGGCCCAGTGCCCAGGCATCCTTCGGGAAATGCGCCGGCACCCAGTCCACGATCACCCCGATACCGGCCTGGTGCAGTGAGTCGACGAGGTGTCGAAAATCGTCGGGAGTTCCCAATCGCGAGGTCGGCGCGTAGTACGACGTCACCTGGTAACCCCAGGAGGCTCCGTACGGATGCTCGGCGACCGGCAGCAGTTCGACGTGGGTGAAGCCCTGCGTCACCACGTATTCGGTGAGTTCGACGGCCAGTTCCCGGTAACTCAACCCGGGGCGCCAGGACATCAGGTGCACCTCGTAGGTGCTCATCGGCTCGAATACCGGGTTGCGTTCGGCGCGGGCTGACATCCACGCGTCGTCATGCCAGTCATATGAGCTGACAAAGGTTTTCGACGCGGTGAGTGGCGGTACCTCGGTGCAGAACGCCATCGGATCGGCGCGGTCGCTGACCGAGCCGTCGACGCCGTGGACCCGGAACTTGTACAGCCCGCCGGCCTCGAATCCCGGCCAGAACAATTCCCACACCCCGGACGAGCCCAGCACCCGCATCGGTGCTTCGTTGCCGTCCCAGTGGTTGAAGTCGCCGATCAGGTTGACGCCCTTGGCATTCGGCGCCCACACCGCGAATGAGAAGCCTTCGACCACGCCGTCCGGCGTGGTGAAGGAACGTGGCTGTGCGCCAAGAACTTCCCACAGCCGCTCGTGGCGGCCTTCGGCCAGTAGATGCAGGTCCATGTCGCCGAGCGTGGGCAGGAACCGATAGGGATCGGCCACGGCGTGCGCTGGAGCGCCGGGGTATTCGACCTCTAGGCGGTAGTCGGCCAGATTGGTGCCCGGCACCGCGACGGCGAACAGGCCACCCTCGATGGGTTCCAGCGGATAGCGCTTCTTGCCGATCAGGGCAGTGACGGCCGCAGCGTGCGGACGCAGCGCCCGGATGACGGTGCGCTTGCCGTACTCGTGCGCGCCCAGGATGGAATGCGGGTCGTGGTGTTCGCCGGCCAGCAGGCGGGCGAGATCGGCGGCGGGCGGTCGGAGGTGGCTGGTCAAGGTTGCCTCCGCAGCAGCTTCAGCCGCTTGTCGTAGGGGATTTGCGGCATGTTGAGCACGTGGGCCACCGCCTTGCCCGGATCCAGTCGCACGTAGTTCGATGCGCCCCACTGGTATTCCTCTCCGGTGATCTCATCGCGCACCCAGAAGCGGTCATGCTCCGCCATTCCGAGGGAGCCCATGTCCAGCCACAACGTGGCTTGCTCGGGGCCGAATGCATTGAGCGTCAACACCACCAGCACGGTGTCCCCGGTGACCGGGTCGAACTTGCTGTAGGCCAGCATGGCGTCGTTGTCGACGTGCTGAAACTTGATGGTGCGCAACTGACTGAGCGCGGGGTGCACCCGGCGAATCTCGTTGAGCCGGGTCAGCAGGGGCTCCAGTGACTGCCCGCCGGCCAGTGCCGCCTCGAAATCCCTTGGCCGCAACTGGTATTTCTCGGAATCCAGGTACTCCTCGCTGCCCTCGCGGACCGCCACGTGCTCGAACAGTTCGTAGCCCGAGTAGACGCCCCACGAAGAACTCAGCGTCGCGGCGAGCGCCGCGCGGATCGCGAACATGCCGGGGCCGCCATGCTGCAGGCCGGCGTGCAGGATGTCGGGGGTGTTGACGAACAGGTTGGGCCGGGCGAAGTCGGCGTACTTGGCGATCTCCTGACCGAACTCGGTGATCTCCCACTTGTAATTCCGCCAGGTGAAATACGAATACGACTGGGTGAAGCCGAGTTTGGCCAGTCCGTACAGTCGGGCCGGCCGAGTGAACGCTTCGGACAGGAACAACACGTCGGGGTCGATGTTCTTGGCCTGGGCGATGAGCCAGGCCCAGAAGTTCGGCGGCTTGGTGTGCGGATTGTCGACGCGGAAGATCTTGACGTCGTGGGACATCCAGTACCGGACCACCCGTAGCACCTCGTTGTACAGGCCGCCCGGGTCGTTGTCGAAGTTCAGCGGGTAGATGTCCTGGTACTTCTTCGGCGGATTCTCCGCATAGGCGATGGTGCCGTCGGGCAGCACGGTGAACCATTCCGGGTGCTCCTTGGCCCACGGGTGATCCGGTGCGCACTGCAGTGCCAGGTCCAGCGCTACTTCCAGGCCGTTGTCGTGCGCCGCGGCGACCAGGTCGTCGAAGTCGGCGATGGTGCCGAGGTCCGGGTGCACCGCGTCATGGCCGCCCTCGGCGCTGCCGATCGCCCATGGCGAGCCGATGTCGCCGGGGGCTGCGGTCGCGTTGTTGTTCGGGCCTTTACGGTGCACTTTGCCGATCGGATGCACCGGCGGCAGGTACAACACGTCGAAACCCATTGCGGCAATGCGGGGTATCGCCTTGGCCGTGGTGGCGAAGGTGCCGTGCACGGGCTGGTCGTCGGCATCCCAGCCGCCGGTCGAGCGGGGGAACAGCTCATACCAGGAACTGAACCGGGCCCGCGGACGGTCCACCCAGATGCCGTATTGCTCACCGCGGGTGACCAATTCGCGCAGCGGGTACTTGCGCAGCAGGTCGGTCACGTCGGGAGCCAACGCAGCGCCGGCCCGGACGAACGGGTCGCCCGGTTCGCGGAGGCGCCGTGCGGCGGCCAGTAGTGGCGTGCGGTCGTCCTGGGGTACTGCGGTGGCGGCGCGCTCCAGCAGCGCTGCGCCGATCAGCAGGTCGTTGGCCAGCTCGGCCTCGCTCTGGCCGGCGTCGAGTTTGGCGGTGACGGCGCGGCGCCAGGTGGAGAACGGGTCGCCCCAGCCGTCCACCCGGAAGGTCCACAGCCCGACCGTATCCGGGGTGAACTGGCCGTGAAAGACATCGGGGGTGACGCCCTGTGCCATCGGCAGCCGGGTCGGCTTGACCTTGGTCCGCGGTGGCACCGGGACGGCTGTTGCACCTGGCGGAGTTTCGGCGAGTTGCGGGTAGGCGGTGCCGTGATAGCGGACCACCAGGGTGGCTGCTACCGCCTCATGGCCTTCGCGCCACACCGTCGCGCTGATCGGGACCACTTCGCCGACCACAGCCTTGGCGGGATAGCGGCCTGCAGACACCACTGGTGCGACGTCGTCGATCTCGATCCGACCGGCCACCAATCACTCCTTACCCGGGCGCGGCACTACGCACCGTAGTGGCCACGCGGCTCGTTGTGCTCCATACCCACCGTAGTAGTCGATGACAGGCGATGGGCACCGAGCAGTCGACGAACTGCCCCTGCACGTCCGCGAAATGTCAGTAAGGTGAACTCGGTGAAAGCCCTCCGCCGGTTCACCGTCCGTGCCCACCTGCCCGAACGCCTGGTAGCCCTCGAGCGGCTGTCCATAAACCTGCGCTGGTCCTGGCACAAACCGACCCAGGAGCTGTTCGCGGCCATTGATCCGGTGCTGTGGGAGCAGGTCCGCGCCGACCCGGTCGCCTTACTCGGTGCGGTCAGCCCGGGACGGCTCGACGAACTGGCGGCCGATGATGAGTTCGTCGGCCGGGTGAACCACCGGGCTGCCGATCTGGACACCTATCTGAGCCGGCCCATGTGGTACCAGGAGCAGGCCGGACGCTCCGATGCCGGCGCACCGGCCATGCCCAGGGGCATCGCCTACTTCTCCATGGAGTTCGGTGTCGCCGAGGTGCTGCCGAACTATTCAGGCGGCCTGGGCATCCTCGCCGGTGACCACCTCAAGTCGGCGTCGGACCTCGGGCTGCCGCTGATCGCGGTGGGGCTGTACTACCGGTCCGGCTATTTCAGGCAGTCGCTGACCGCTGACGGCTGGCAGCACGAGGACTATCCGTTATTCGACCCGCAGGGCCTGCCCCTGCGGCTGCTGACCGGGGTCGACGGCGAGCCGGTCCTGGTGTCGCTCAACCTGCCCGAAGCGCAGGTGCTGCGGGCCCGGGTGTGGGTCGCCCAGGTCGGCCGAATCCCGTTGCTGATGCTCGATTCCGACGTCCCCGAGAATGATCACGAGTTGCGATCGGTGACCGACCGGCTGTACGGCGGCGACCAGGAACACCGGATCAAGCAGGAGTTGCTCGCCGGCATCGGCGGTATCCGCGCGATCCGGGCGTTCACCGAGATCGAGGGCATCGAGGCGCCCGAGGTCTATCACATGAACGAAGGCCACGCGGGTTTCCTTGGTGTGGAACGTATTCGGGAGTACATCAGCGGCTCGGCACTCGACTTCGAGACCGCACTGACCGTGGTCCGGGCGTCGACGGTCTTCACCACGCACACCCCGGTGCCGGCCGGTATCGATCGGTTCCCGGTGGAGATGGTCCGGCGCTACTTCGACGACACCGTCGCCGCGCCCCTGCTGCCCGAAGTGCCGCTGTACCGGGTGGTGGCGTTCGGCGCCGAGGACGACCCGGACAAATTCAACATGGCGCACATGGGTTTACGGCTCGCGCAGCGGGCCAACGGGGTGTCGCTGCTGCACGGCCAGGTCAGCCGCGGCATGTTCAATGAGTTGTGGCCGGGGTTCGACCAGGCCGAGGTGCCGATCGGGTCGATCACCAACGGCGTGCATGCGCCGACCTGGGCGGCGCCGCACTGGCTGGAGTTGGGCCGGGAGCTGGTCGGCGTCGAAGGGCTGGCAGCCGTCGATCAGGCAGCGGGTGAGCCCGAGTTGTGGCACCGGCTGCACGACGTCGATTCGGGTCATCTGTGGTGGATCCGGTCCCAGCTGCGCGAGACGCTGGTCGCCGACGTGCGGGCCCGCCTTCGCCGGTCGTGGCTGGAACGCGGCGCCACGGAGGCCGAACTGGGCTGGATTGCAAAGGCTTTTGATCCGGGTGTGCTGACCATCGGGTTCGCCCGCCGGGTGCCCACCTACAAGCGCCTGACGTTGATGCTGCGCGACCCGGAGCGGTTGGAGCAACTGCTGCTCGACGAGGACCGGCCGGTGCAGCTGATCGTCGCCGGCAAGTCGCATCCGGCCGACGAGGGCGGCAAGGCGCTGATTCAGCAGGTGGTGAAGTTCGCCGACCGGCCCGAGGTGCGGCACCGCATCGCGTTTCTGCCGGACTACGACATGTCGATGGCGCGGCTGCTGTACTGGGGTTGCGATGTGTGGCTGAACAACCCGCTGCGTCCGCTGGAGGCGTGCGGCACGTCGGGCATGAAAAGCGCGCTCAACGGCGGGCTGAATCTGTCGATCCGCGACGGCTGGTGGGACGAGTGGTACGACGGCGAGAACGGTTGGGAAATCCCAACTGCCGACGGAGTCACTGACGAGGCGCGCCGTGACGACCTGGAAGCGGCCGCGCTGTACGACCTGATGCAGCACGCGGTGGCGCCAAAGTTCTACGAGCGCAACGAACACGGAGTGCCGATGCGTTGGGTGGAGATGGTCCGGCACACCCTGCAGTCGCTCGGCCCGAAGGTGCTGGCCTCGCGGATGGTGCGCGACTACACCGAGAAGTATTACGCCCCTGCGGCACAGTCGTTCCGGCGCACGGTGGCGCCGATCGACGGCGTGCCGTTCGGTGCCGCGCGATCGCTGGCCGCCTACCGGCAGCGGGTTGGGGAGACGTGGCCGAAGATCCAGATCACCGATGTGGACAGCTACGGGCTGCCGGACACGCCGCTGCTGGGCTCGGAGCTATCGCTGACCGCGACCGTAGATTTGGCCGGCCTGCACACGGACGAGGTTGCAGTGCAAGCGGTTCTGGGCCGCGTCGACGCCAGCAACCAGTTGGTGGATCCGGTGATGGTGCCCATGGCGCACACCGGTTCCGGCGACCACGGCGTCGAGGTGTTCTCGGCCACCACGCCGCTGCCGGTCGCCGGTCCGGTCGGATACACGGTACGGGTGTTGCCGCACAACGCATTACTGGCCGCCGACAACGAGCTTGGCCTGGTCACCTTGGCATGAGTGCGTTGACGGTTGCGGTCGACGGTGGACCGTACGCTGTGGCGGCTGGGCCCGACGGTGCGATGTGGGTGACTCTGGTTTCGGCCGGCTCGGTGGCCCGGGTGAATGGCGTTGGCGCAGTTCAGGTGTACGACGTCGGCGCCGATAGCCGGCCGTCGCTGATCTGCGCCGGGCCGGACGGGGCCATGTGGTTCAGCTGCCATGGCACTGACCGACTGGGTCGGATCGCGAGTGACGGGTCACTGGACTTCATTGAATTGGACTCGGGCACTGCGCCGTTTGGAATTACCGCGGGTCCAGACGGCGCGGTGTGGTTCACCGCCATCGACGCCGGGATCGTGGGCCGGGTCGGCGCAGACGGTGCGGTGGAGCAGGTCGCCGCTCCCGGCGGCGGCCCGTCGATGATCACCGCGGGAGGTGATGGTGCACTGTGGTTCACGCTGAACCGGAAGTCGGCGATCGGTCGGCTGAGTGTCGCTGGTGAGCTGGCGGTCCGGCCGACTCCGACGCCGGCTTCAGGCCCGGTGGGCATCTGCGCCACGCATGATGATGCGGTGTGGTTCACCGCGATCGGTGCCGACAAGCTGGGCCGGATCCCGCGGGGCGATGCCATCCAGGAACTGGAGCTACCGGGCAAGCCCCATGCGGTGGTGGCCGATGTCGCCGACGGCGTGTGGGTCAGTCTGTGGGGCGCTGACGCCATTGCCCGGGTCGGCTCTGACGGAGAGGTGGCGACGTTCGAGTTGCCGCCGGGCAGTGAGCCGCACGGATTGGCCGTCGACTGCGATGGTGCGGTGTGGGTGGCATTGGAGTCCGGTTACGTGGTGCGGCTGCCGGTGTAGCGGCTCGGCCGGGTGGTGGAGCCATCACGCGGGTCGGACGGCATCCACTCAGGACACGCACAGGGGCCAAACCGTGACCTGATCTTGTTGAAAGAGTGACTGCTGTAAAGCATCGTTATCAAAGTGATTTATCGCCGCCGCTAATTTGGCCCTGCTCGAGGAGTTGTTGGAGATGACCTCACTGAGGCACCGACGGATTCTGCGTCGGACCAACCAGACCATGCCCGTCTATCAGGTGACCAACCGGCTGTGTGCCCGCTCCGTGCAGGTGACCGCTGACGAGATCGCGGCGACTGTCTCGGCCTGGCTGGCCGAACTGGGGACCGACAGCCCACTCGTCGACGACCTGGTCCGTGCGGTTGAGGCCGGCAACTGGCCGGCTGCCCATGCGATCAGTGAGCACCTCTCCGTCCGAGTGACCGAGCTGCCGGCCGCATGAACCGCCGCCCGTCGGAGTCCGATATTCACGTTCTTACAACGGAATTCGTCAACTCGGGTTACCGCGGCGCCGAGTACGCGAACTGGCCGATCGAACGACGTCTCGAACGTTTCCTGCGTCGACGGGGTCTGGATCGGCATGCCGACGACGGCGACATCTGCAACGTCATCCTCGAGCGCCTGATGGCCCACCGGTATCACGGCCACGGCGGGAGCGCCGCCGCGCCGATTTGAACCTGGTGTCAGGCCGCTGACCCGCGCTCCGGCGTGTCGCTCGACCTGTGGCCCTTGCGATCTGGGCCCGTCAGCATGTGCTGACATTGTCAGCAGTTGGTGACACGTCGTGGCGCGAGTAGTGCGGGAGAGCCGTCGCACCCGCGGGATGTCGCCAGCCTGGAGAGCATCCGGGCCCGGGCGTCGGTCAGCTCGAGGCGGCCAGCCGCTGCAGGGCGCTGCGCACCCGGACCGGATCGGTGGTCGACCAGTACGGCGGCAGCGACGACTGCAGGAACCCGCCGTAACGGGCGGTCGCCATCCGGGAATCCAGAATCGCGATCACCCCGCGGTCGTCGACGCTGCGCAGCAATCGGCCGGCGCCCTGCGCCAACAGCAGCGCCGCATGCGACGCCGCCACCGCCATGAACCCATTGCCTCCGCGGGCCGCGATCGCCCGCTGCCGCGCGGTGAGCAGCGGATCGTCGGGCCGCGGGAACGGAATCCGGTCAATGATCACCAGCGACAGCGACGGCCCGGGCACATCGACGCCCTGCCACAGCGACAGCGTCCCGAACAACGACGTGGCCGGGTCCTCGGTGAAGCGCCGCACCAGCGTCGACGTGGTGTCCTCACCCTGACACAGCACCGGGGTGTCCAGTCGTTCGCGCATGATCTCGGCCGTGGCCTTGGCTGCCCGCATCGACGAGAACAACCCGAGCGTGCGGCCGCCCGCCGCGGTGATCAGCTCGTAGATCTCATCCAGCTGCTCCGGTGCGGCGGCGTCGCGCCCCGGCGGCGGCAAGTGCTTGGCGACGTAGAGAATGCCCGACTTGGCATGGGAGAAGGGCGATCCCACGTCCATGCCCTTCCACTTCGGAGCGGGCGGAGTACTGGCCCCGTCTTCTGATGGCACCGACAACCCCCATGACCGGGCCATCGATTCGAACCGGCCGCCGATGGTCAGGGTGGCCGACGTCAGCACGGCGGTCACCTCACCGAACAGCCGACCGCGCAGCAACCCGGCCACCGACAGTGGCGCCACCCGAAGGATGTAACGCACTGTGCCCCTGGACTCTTCGCGGTCCAGCCACACCACGTCGTAGCGGTCGGGGATGGCCGGGACGAAGGAGTCGATGATGCGTGATGCGGTATCGCTCAACTCCGACAGCGCGGTGACGGCCTCGGTGCGGGCCGCCGCCGCGGACGGGTCGGCGACCGACGTTGCTGATGTCTCTGTGGCCATCCGCGCCTTGTCCGCCGAGTCGCGCACCACAGTCAGATAGGTGGCCAGCTCGTCGTCGAGCACGTCGATGCGCCCGGGCTCCATGTCGTGGATGGCCGAGGACAGTGTGGCGATCGAGGCCTCAAGGCGTTCTGCCAGTTCGGGTTCCACCAACCGCGACGCCCGCCGGTGCGCGACACCCATCGAGGTGGCCGACAGTTCGCCGGTCGCCACGCTGGTCACCCGGTCCACGAGTTCGTGGGCCTCGTCAACGACCAGTAGCTCGTGCTCGGGCAGCACGTTGACCTCGGAGATGGCGTCGATCGCCAGCAGTGCATGGTTGGTCACGATGATGTCGACCGCCCCGGCCTTGGCGCGCGCCTTCTCGGCGAAACAATCTGTGCCGTAGGGGCATCGGGTGGCGCCCAGGCATTCCCGTGCACCGACGCTGACCTGCGACCAGGCCCGGTCCAGCACGCCCGGGGCCACCTCGTCGCGGTCGCCGCTCTCGGTGTCCGACGACCACTCGATCAATCGCTTGACGTCTCGACCCAATGCAGAAGCGGCGACGGGATTGAACAGTTCCTCCTGCGGGAGGTCCTCTTCCGCGGACGTTCCGCTGTGAACCTTGTTCAGGCACAGGTAGTTTCCGCGGCCCTTGAGCAACGCGAACTCGGGACGCCGGGGTAGGTGTGGGGCCAGCGCATCGGCGAGCCGGGGCAGATCACGGTCCACCAGCTGACGCTGCAGCGCGATCGTCGCGGTCGACACCACCACCGGCCGGTTGGACGCGACGGCATGTGCGATCGACGGCACCAGGTAGGCCAACGACTTTCCGGTACCGGTTCCGGCCTGCACCGCCAGGTGCTCGCCCTTGTCGAAGGCGTGGCCGACGGCCTCGGCCATCTCGATCTGGCCGCTGCGCTCGGCGCCGCCAAGGGCGGACACCGCGATGGACAGCAGCGCGGAAACTTCGGAAACGTCGGAGGTCATGCGCCCACCAGTCGGGTCGGGATGGCCGGTTCGCCGCGGGAGAGCTTCAGTCCATCCCAGGGCAGGCTGTGCAGTCCGGCGGCGACGCGCTCGCGGGCGGCGGCCAGCGAGACATCGAAAACCACGGAACCCGAACGCGCCAACGGGACCGTCAGCACTCGGCCGTCGAGCCCGTCCGGCGCCGAACCAGCGGGGTACACCACCTCTTCGACGATGGTCCCGGACGGCTTGGCCAAGCGCAGCGCCGCTTTGCGGCCACCGTGAGATTCCTTCTGGCTGCTGCGTTTTGCCACCGGCATACCGTCGACCTCGACGAGCTTGTAGACCATCGACGCGGTCGGCGCGCCGGATCCGGTGACCACCGAGGTGCCGACGCCATAGACATCAACCGGCGCCGCGGCCAGTCCGGCGATCGAGTACTCGTCCAGGTCGCCGGACACCACGATCCGGGTGCGGTGCGCGCCAAGGGAATCCAATTGGTCGCGGACTTGGTGGGCCATCTGGCCCAGGTCGCCGGAGTCGATGCGCACGGCACCGAGCTCGGGTCCGGCCACCGCGATGGCGTTGGCCACGCCCTGGGTGATGTCGTAGGTGTCCACCAGCAGCGTCGTCCCGACGCCCAACGCGTCGACCTGAGCGCGGAAGGCGGAAACCTCATCAGGCCCCGCCCCTGAGGTGTGCAGCAGGGTGAACGCGTGGGCGCTGGTGCCCACGGCCGGCACGCCGTAGGCGCGCCTGGCTTCCAGGTTCGAGGACGCGTAGAACCCCGCCAGGTACGCGGCCCGGGCGGCAGCGACCGCGGCCTGTTCGTGGGTGCGCCGGGAACCCATCTCGATCAGCGGTCGGCCGGCCGCGGCGCTGACCATCCGGGCGGCCGCAGAGGCGATCGCGGTGTCGTGATTGAAGATCGACAGCACCAGCGTCTCGAGAATGACGCATTCGGCGAAGCTGCCGTGCACCGAAAGCACCGGTGAACCGGGGAAGTACAGCTCACCCTCGGGGTAGCCGTCGATGTCGCCGCGGAACTCATACGCGGCGAGCCAGTCGCACGTCGCCGGGTCCAGGAAGTCCAGCGAGGCCAGCGCCGCGTCGTCGAAACGGAAGTCGGCGAGCGCCGCGACGAAGCGCGCAGTCCCGGCCACCACGCCGTATCTGCGCCCGAAGGGCAGCCGCCTGGCAAACACCTCGAACGACGCCCGGCGATCCGCGGTGCCGTCGCGCAACGCGGCATCGAGCATGGTGAGCTCGTATTTGTCGGTCAGCAGCGCCGCGGTCACAGAGCTCACCGTACTGGTTCGAGGGCGCGCACCCACCCGGCTATTCTGGGCTCATGGTTCTGGGAGTCCCGGTCGCGCGGACCAGCCCGGCGACCCACGAGGAAGAGGTGGTCGACCTCGACAGCCCGTGGGTGACCATCGTCTGGGATGACCCGGTGAACCTGATGACCTATGTCACCTACGTCTTCCAGAAGGTGTTCGGCTACAGCGAGACGCGAGCCACCGAGCTGATGATGCAGGTGCACACCGAAGGCAAGGCCGTGGTGTCGGCGGGCAGCCGCGAATCGATGGAGGTCGACGTCACCAAGCTGCACGCGGCCGGGCTGTGGGCGACCATGCAGCAGGACAGCTGAGAAAGTGCGCAAGTGGAAGCGGGTGGACACCGCGGCGGGCGTACGGATCCGGTCCGGTCTGGAAGCGCATGAGGTGACGATGCTGCGCAACCTGGTCGGATCGTTGGTCGAGATGCTCGATGATCGCGAATCATCCTCGCCGCGTGACGAACTCGCCGAGCTGACCGGGATGAAGATGGGGCCCTCGACTGGGCCGGACGACGACACCATGCGTCGGCTGCTGCCCGACTTCTACCGCGACCCCGGCGAGCATCCGGACGGCCGAGCCGCCGGCGACAGTCTGAACGGCGCGTTGCGCAGCCTGCATGAGCCGACGATTCTCGACGCCAAACGCGATGCCGCCCAACTGCTTCTGGATACTCTGCCCAACCCGGCCGGCCGATTCGAGCTGACCGAGGAGCAAGCCCACGACTGGGCCTGCGCGGTCAACGACGTGCGTTTGGCACTCGGCACCATGCTCGATATCGGACCCGAAGGGCCGCAAAATCTTTCGCTGGACCATCCATTGGCCGGACATCTGGAGGTGTATCAGTGGCTGACCTACCTGCAGGAGTATCTGGTGCTGAGCCTGCTGGACGAGCGGTGACCGGCTCCATCACGTTCGTCCCCGACATTCTGGTCGGCAATCACCACCACATCGAAGACGCGGCGCTGGGCAGCGGCTGGGCCACCGGCACGACCGTCGTGCTCGCGCCACCGGGCACCGTCGGCGCGGTCGACGTGCGCGGGGGAGCGCCCGGCACTCGCGAGACCGATCTGCTCGATCCGGCCAACAGCGTGCGGCACGTCGACGCGATCGTGCTCACCGGCGGGAGTGCGTACGGGCTGGCTGCCGCCGACGGCGTCATGACCTGGCTGGAGGAACACGACCGCGGCGTGAAGATGCCCGGCGGCCGGGTGCCGATCGTGCCCGGCGCGGTGATCTTCGACCTGCCTGTCGGAGCGTGGGCCAATCGTCCGACGGCCGAGTACGGCTACCTGGCGGTCGACAGTGCGGGCACCGAGGTGCCTACCGGCAACCAGGGCGCCGGCGCCGGCGCGCGGGCCGGGGCGCTCAAGGGTGGGCTCGGCACCGCGTCGGTCACCCTCGACAACGGCGTGACGGTCGGCGCCCTGGTGATCGTGAACGCGGCCGGCAACGTCGCGGACCCGCAGACCGGACTGCCGTGGTCGGCCGATCAGATCGCCCGGTTCGGGCTGCAGCCCCCGCCCGCCGAACAGATTGAGGCATACCGGAACCGGCAGAAGGACCCCATGGCGCCGGAGCCGCTCAACACCACCATCGCCGTCGTCGCCACCGACGCGGCGCTGAGCCCGGGCGGCTGCCGGAAGGTGGCGATGGCCGCGCACAACGGTCTGGCGCACACCATCCGGCCGGCGCACACCGCGATCGACGGCGACACCGTCTTCGCGTTGGCGACCGGACGAATTCACGTCGACCCGGACCCTGCGACGCCCGAGCAGCTGAGTCCGGAGACCCGGCTGATCACCGAGATCGGCGCGGCCGCGGCCGACGCGCTGGCCACCGCGGTGATGGTCGGGGTGCTGGCCGCCGAGTCGATCGCCGGAATACCGACCTACCGCGAGCTGTTGCCGGGAGCATTCGGCTAGGACCCCGGAATCTCCGCCGAAACCGCATTCCAGCAGGAGCGCACTCGCGATTTCGCTGCTGGAATGCAGTTTCGGTGGTGCGGAGTACGCCGGTAGCCTGGATGAAGCAGGGGACGCGTCGGAAGGACAGCTCTGGGCATGAAGGCAGCGAGCAGCGCATGAGTGCGCAATTGCCGAGCACGTCGTCGCGGCCGAAACCGCCCGCGCCGTGGAAGGTCGGCGGCGTCACCATCCTCAGCTTTGTCGCGCTGCTGTACCTCATCGAGGGCTGGGACTCGCTGCACCACCAGGAGCTCAACGCCGACGGCATCCGGCCGCTGGAGACCGACGGGCTCTGGGGCATCTTGTGGGCACCGTTGCTGCACGCCAACTGGGAGCACCTCGCCGCCAATACCGGCCCGGCCTTGGTGCTCGGCTTCCTGGTGACGCTCGCCGGGTTGGGTCGGTTCCTGGCGGCCACCCTGATCATCTGGATCGGCGGCGGGCTCGGGACCTGGCTGATCGGCAATATCGGCTCCCCGCCCGGTGTCGAGTCGGTGCACATCGGGGCTTCGGGACTGATCTTTGGCTGGCTGACCTTCCTGCTCGTGTTCGGGTTCTTCACGCGGCGGGTGTGGCAGATCGTCGTCGGGATCGTCGTGCTGTTCATCTACGGCGGTGTGCTGTGGGGCGCGCTGCCCGGCACCTTCGGGGTGTCGTGGCAGGGGCATCTGTGCGGTGGCGTCGTCGGCGTATTTGCCGCGTATTTGCTCAGTAGTCCGGAAAGACAAGCGCGCGAACGGCGTAAGCATTCGACCCTGCCGTCCATTCGGTCGTGATTTGCTGGAATCGGCATTAGCCGGGCTGGACGTGACCCGAAGTGCTACCGGCGTCACACCCCGAAAGAATCTTGAAACTGGTCGCCTAAAGGTGCCGTCTTTTCGTCATAGGCCGTATTGACGTGGCAAGCTAGGGGTGTGCGCCTCACCATTCTCGGTTGCTCCGGCAGCGTGGGTGGGCCGGATTCTCCGGCCTCGGGCTATCTGCTGACCGCACCGGACACCGTGCCGATGGTCATCGACTTCGGCGGCGGGGTGCTCGGCGCGCTGCAGCGTCATGCCGACCCGGGCGATGTGAATGTATTGCTGTCGCATCTGCATGCCGACCACTGTTTGGATCTGCCGGGTCTGTTCGTCTGGCGGCGGTACCACCCGAATCCTCCGGTCGAGCGCGCGTTGATGTACGGGCCGGCCAACACCTGGCACCGGCTGGGTGCGGCGTCTTCACCCGAGGGCGGCGAGATCGACGACATCAGCGACATCTTCGATCTGCAGACGTGGGTCGACGGCAAGTCGGTCGACATCGGCTCGCTGACGGTGACGCCGCGCTTGGTATGCCACCCGACCGAGTCGTACGGCATGCGGTTCACCGATCCGTCCGGCGCGACGCTGGTGTACTCGGCTGACACCGGCTACTGCGATGCGCTGGTCGACCTGGCGCGCGGCGCCGACGTGTTCCTCTGCGAGGCATCCTGGACGCACGCGCCAGACCGTCCGCCGCGGCTTCACCTTTCCGGCACCGACGCCGGGCGAGCGGCCCGCGAGGCCGGCGTCGGCGAGCTGCTGCTGACTCACATTCCACCGTGGACGTCGCGCGAAGACGTCATCAGCGAGGCCAAGGCCGAGTTCGACGGGCCGGTGCACGCCGTCGTGTGCAACGAGTCGTTCGACATCACTCGCGGGTAAGCCTGGGTAAGTCGAGGCCCCGCCACACGTGGGCCGCTAGGGTTGTCGGGTGTCCCGACGAGAAGACGGTCGCCTTGACGACGAACTCCGCCCGGTAAAGATCACCCGAGGTTTCACTTCGCATCCCGCCGGTTCGGTGTTGGTGGAGTTCGGCCAGACCCGGGTCATGTGTACGGCCTCGGTGTCCGAGGGGGTGCCGCGCTGGCGTAAGGGTTCCGGGTTGGGCTGGCTGACCGCCGAATACGCGATGCTGCCGGCCGCCACCCACGACCGCTCCGACCGCGAGTCGGTGAAGGGCCGCGTCGGTGGCCGGACCCAGGAGATCAGCCGGTTGATCGGCCGCTCGCTGCGGGCGTGCATCGACCTGAGTGCGCTGGGCGAGAACACCATCGCCATCGACTGCGATGTGCTGCAGGCCGACGGTGGCACCCGGACCGCAGCGATCACGGGTGCCTATGTGGCGTTGGCTGACGCGGTGACGTATCTGGCCGCCGCGGGCCGGTTGAAGGATCCCCGTCCGCTGTCGTGTGCGATCGCCGCAGTGTCGGTCGGTGTGGTCGACGGCCGGGTCCGTACGGATCTGCCCTACGTCGAGGATTCGCGGGCCGAGGTCGACATGAACGTGGTGGCCACCGATACCGGGACCCTGGTCGAGGTGCAGGGCACCGGCGAAGGCGCGACGTTCCCGCGCTCGACGCTCGACAAGCTGCTCGATGCGGCGCTGGCCGCGTGCGAGGAGCTGTTCGCGTTGCAGCGGGCCGCACTGGAACTGCCGTACCCGGGCGAGCTGCCGGAGCCGTCCGGGCCGGCCAAGAAGGCATTTGGTGCCTGAGCTGCTGGTTGCCTCACGCAATGTGAAGAAGCTGGCTGAGCTTCGCCGGGTGTTGGACGCCGCCGGGATCACCGGTCTGACGTTGTTGTCGTTGGACGACGTGCCGCCGTTTTCGGAGGCGCCCGAGACCGGGGCGACGTTCGAGGAGAACGCGTTGGCCAAGGCTCGCGACGGTTTTGCGGCCACCGGAATTGCTTGTGTCGCAGACGATTCCGGGGTTTCGGTCGAGGCGCTGAACGGTATGCCCGGGGTGTTGTCGGCTCGGTGGGCCGGGCGACACGGGGACGACGTGGCGAACCTGGAGCTGCTGCTGGGGCAAATGGCCGACGTACCGGACGCGCGCCGGGGTGCCGCATTCGTCTCGTGCTGTGCGCTGGTTTCGGCGTCGGGTGCTGGTGTCGTGCGTGGCGAGTGGCCGGGGGCTATTGCGCGGGCGCCGCGCGGTGCCGGTGGGTTCGGGTATGACCCGGTGTTCGTGCCATCGGGTGGTTCGCTGTCCGCCGCTGAGCTGACGCCTGCCGAGAAGGATGCGGCGTCGCACCGGGGTCGGGCGTTGGCTCAGTTGGTGCCGGCGCTGCGGGAGTTGGCGCAGGCTTGAGCCGCGCCTTGGGGTTGGCGTCTGCGCGCTGTGGTTCGCGAGTCACAGGCGCCCCAGCCGTCTCTGGCCGAAACTGGGATGGTTCTGCCCGCCTATTTGCGACAAATCGGGTCGGCCAGATAGCCGTCGATGAAGTCGTGCAGCGCGGGCGCAAGGTTGGCGACGCCCGAGTCGTTGAGCTTGGCCAGCAGGATGATGCCCTGATATTGCGCCAGTAGCGCGTGTGCGAGCTGATCGGCATTGGTGCCCGGGCGAAGCGCACCGGCGGCGTCGGCCTCGCGGCAGATGACCGCGAGGTGGTGCTCCATCGCACCCAGAATCTGCGCCAGGTGTTGGCGCACGTCGTCGTCGGTGGTGGATAGTTCGGCGGCGAAATTGCCGAACGGGCAGCCCACCGCGCGGCCGAATTGGGCTTCGAGCGCGGACTGGATGACGCCGATGGCGTCGGGTACCGCGTGGAGTTTTTGTGCCGGCGTATCGGTGGGGGAGCCGGCGAGTTGCCGCTGAAACACGGTGGCGTGCTGGTCGATGACCGCTTTGGCCAGTTCGGATTTCGACGAAAAGTAGTGGTAGAAGCTGCCTTTGCGGATGTCGGCCGCGCGGCACAGTTCGTCGACGCCAACGGCTTGATAGCTGCGTTCGAGGAAGAGCCGGGCGGCGGTCGCCACCAGGCGTTCGCGGGCGTCGGAACTTCGGGGCACCGGTGCAGACTAACTAATAGTTGACCGGTCGGTCAACACGAGGCTAGGTTTGCGACATGACTGCCACCACTGAGGTTTTCCGTACCCCCGACGAACGGTTCGCGAACCTGCCGGGCTACGACTTCGCCCCGAACTACGTCGACGTCGACGGATTGCGAATGCACTACCTGGACGAGGGGCCGCGCGACGGGACGCCGATCGTGTGTTTCCACGGCGAGCCGACCTGGGCGTACCTGTACCGAAAGATGATCGGCCCATTCGTGGCGGCCGGGCATCGCGTGATCGTGCCGGATTACGCGGGCTTCGGTCGGTCGGACAAGCCCACCGATCGGCGGTGGTACAGCTACGACCGGCATACCGAACTGGTCACCCGCGTGCTCGGCGGTCTGGACTTGAGCGACGCCACCGTCGTCGTGCAGGACTGGGGCGGGCCCATCGGGTTGCGGTGGGCGATGGAGAACGCTGATCGCGTCGGCGCGTTGGCGATCTTCAACACCGGGCTGTTCACCGGCCGGGTGTCCAAGGGCTTCATGGCGTGGCGGGACTTCGCCGAGAAGAATCCCGATCTGCCGGTCGGCTTCGTGATTCAGGGCGCCACCGCGACCGAGCTTCCGCCCGAGGTGGTCGCAGCCTACGACGCGCCGTTCCCCACCGTTGAGTCCAAGGCCGGTGCCGCCCAGTTCCCGCTCCTGGTGCCGACCACCGAGGACGCGGTCGGCGCCGCCGAGATGAGTGCCGTCACCGACGCACTATCGCGATGGCAGAAGCCCGCCCTGGTCGCGTTCTCCGACGGGGACCCGGTGTTCCCGTATCCCCGTGCGGGAGAAGCGTTTTGCGATCTGATCCCGACGGTCGCCGAGCAGGTGCGTATCGAGGGTGCGTCGCACTTCCTGCAGGAGGATCAGGGCGAGCGGTTGGCGACCGAGGTGCTCAAGCACCTCGGCTGAGGCTGTCAGACGTCGAAGCGCTTCCGCACGTCTTCGGTGCGGAAGTGCTCGACGATGATGCCGAGCAGCGGGACAGTACCGGCGAAGAGGGTGCCGATGGTCTGGCCGAGGGGCCAGCGGACCTTGACCGCCAGGTTGAACGTGCACAGCAGGTAGATGAAGTACACCCAGCCGTGCACGATGCCGATCCAGTTCAGGCTGGCGTCGTTGAAGATGTAGTGCATGACCAGCTCGTAGCAGAGGGCGATGAGCCAGATCCCGGTCGCCCAGGCCATCACGCGGTAGGCGGTCAGCGCCTTGCGGATGGAGTCTTTGGACACGGTGGTCGGCTGCGACTCGGTCATGTGGTGGTCCTGTCCTGTTTGTCGTTCTTGGCCAGTTCGGCCAGGTAGGCGTTGTATTCGTTGAGCGTCGGGTCCGCGGTGTCCTTGGCGGCCGCCGGGCGCTCGGGGAGCAGGCCCGCGGGGATTTCGGTTGGCTCGGTCTTGGGCTGTTGCTGGGGTGGGGCTTCTTCGTAGCGGACGAACTTGTAGTAGCCGTAGAAGCAGAACGCGCCGAACATCGGCCACTGCAGCGCATAGCCCAGGTTCTGGAACGTGCCCGAGTTGGACTGGAATCGCGACCACTGCCACCAGGCCAGGGCCATGCAGCCCAGGGCGGCGACGGTCACCAGCATGATGAGCGCCGGCCTCCTACGCCGTGTAGTGGACATACGGCAACGGTACCGCGCAGGGGTTTGGGCTGACGAACTCGGCGAGGCTATTGAACTGGGCCTCGACCTAGATTGCTGATTGCGGATGAGCGGTTCCTAATCGGCCTACGCTGCGACGCGGGGGCATTCCTCGGTTCAGCACTGGCGGGTTGGTCGAAGCCCGGCAGATCCTCGTGCTCAGATGGGTCGAAGGGGGCGGCGAAGTGTCTGACCCGAAGAGACCTCCACCAAAGAAGCTGGTAAAGCGCTCGCCGCCGGGCACCGTCTCGGCCCCAAGCGACTCCAACTGGCCAAAGAAAGCTTCGCCGTCGCTTTTCAGTCGGACGCTGCGAGCTCGAGACGCATTCGGCCTCCGAGTGGTCGGTCCGATCATCTTTGTGGGTGCGCTCCTCCTCGCTGGGCTGCTTATCGTTTACGGACTCCGGGTGTGGCCGTTTCACGACGCGCCCGTTGTCCATACACCGACGACGTCTCAGGCGATCGACGTCACCATTCCCGACGACGTCGGCCAGTCCGCGCGCAGCACCACTACGCCTTCGAAGGACCCGCCGCCACCGGTTACGCCTTCCAAGGACCCGCCGCCACCTATTGCGCCGCGGGAGGGTGGGAAGCCGTCCGCCCCGGCTTCCGGTGAGCCTCCACCGCACAAGCTGGTCACGGTGGAGGTTCCAGGAGCTGTTTTCGACCGATTGGGGCCGCAGCCTGATACCGGGCCGACGGCGCCCCAGGTAGCTGCCGCTGCCGTCGGAGTCAGCATCATCGTCGCCCTTCTTGCGCTCTTTGGTGTGTTGCGGACGGTCAGAGGTAAGTGGGTCGATGATCAGCTTGCCGACATATGGGAGCGGTTCCAGTGGATCATCGACCAGCCGCGCTACGAATTCTTCAATCCGCTTGATAGGGGAACGATCCTCGCCGGCCTTGCAAAGCGAGCTGAGTTGTTCAAGGACGGTGACCTTCGGCGCGTCATCGATCACTTCCAGCTGGAAGTCCTCGATAGGCTTGCCAAACAAAGAGGCGATGATCCGCAGGCTATCCCCGCGGAGCAAATGGACGAGTACCTCAAACTTTTGCTGAGCTCTCGGGCAGTGCCCCCGGTCATCGCGCACCGGGCCGCGCATCTACAGGACGGGCGCATATCTGGCGCGGCGCAACAGGAATACAGTGGCCCGGCCACAGCGACTTCGCCGAGCGCGCCTGGCGCCGGGGATGGTGGCGCCAGGTCGCGTGTCGCCGTCAGCCCGACAGCCGGCCCAGCGCGGCCGACCTCGCTGCCGACATCTAAGGACGCCGTCGAACAACTCTGCGACGATTTCACCCGACAACTGCAGGACGCCGTCACCCAGGGGCCGAAAGCAGCAGGGCTGCACAGCGATTACCTCGACAGCGAAACCATGGACGCCATCAACGCGGTCGCAGCCCAACACCCACACGCCGCCCCGGAGTCGATCACCAACGCACTCGGCGAGTTTCAGCTGCAGCTGGACGGCACCCACTACAAGGAGCGCGAGGCCGTGTGGCGCGCAGCCAAGGCAGGTGAAATCGCCTCCACCGTCACCACTATGGAGCTCACTGAGACAACCACCGCAGCCAGAGCGGTCGCCGTGCCGCGCACGGTTGAAATCGTGTTGCCCGACTACGCCGCAGCCCGGGCATGGGTGATGCGCAATCGTCGGTACCCGTTCCTGTCGCGCATCTATGTCGAGACGGTTTTCAACACTCCCTGAGCGCAGGCGGGGTAGCAGCCTCCCACGGGTTCGTGGACTGTGACGCCAGGTACGATCGGGGTGCTGCGGGCGTGGCGAAATGGCAGACGCGCGGTCTTTAGGTGTCCGTGTTCGAAAGAACGTGGGGGTTCAAGTCCCTCCGCCCGCACTGTTGTGATGAGTCGAGTCATATGTAACCCATGACTCGACTCATCACAGTCGCTCGCGAGCCGCGCATCACCCTCCCTGTGGCGTGCTCGATTGGGGAGGAGTGCCTCGCCGAGTCGCCGCGCCGGTGGGCGCATGCGCCCACCGTGGCGGCGTGCGCTCAGCACAAACCGTCGGCGATACCCGTGAACGGTTGTGTGGTTCAGTGGATGTAGAGCATCTCCTGATACGTCGGGAGCGGCCAGAGATCGTCGGCGACGACGCCTTCGAGGGTGTCGGCAGCAACGCGAACGGCCTCCATCGCCGGCAACAGCGCTGCCTGCGCGTGCTTGGCCTCGTCGTAGGTTGACTCTGCCGAATGGTCGGACAACGCGGCTTTCAAGGTGGCGAGAGCCTCGGTCAGTGCGTTGATCGGCTCCGAAACCGATTCCAGCAGAGTCACACTCGGTGCCATGCCCGCTGCCTTTACCGCCACGATGTTCTGTGCGAGCTCGGTCTGGTAGCGGATCGCGGCGGGCAGGATGACAGTCGAACCGATCTCCAGTGCCAGCTTCGCCTCCACGGCGATGGTCAGCGCGTACTGCTCTAGCCGTACCTCGTAGCGGCTGTGCAGCTCGCGCTCGTTGAATACGCCGTACTTCTCGAAGACCTCCACCGCCTCAGGTTTGATCAGCTCGGGAATGGCGTCCAGCGTGGTCTTGAGGTTCGGCAGCCCGCGGGCGGCTGCCTCGGCCTGCCAATTCTCCGAGTAGCCGTCCCCGTTGAAGACCACCGCACCGTGCTCGATGATGACCTGCGTCAGCAGGTTCTGCACCGCACTGTCGAACTCTTCGCCGTCGGCTACCGCTTTCTCCAGGATGGTGGCCAGGTAGTCGAACGAGTCGGCCATGATGGTGTTCAGGACGATCATCGGCACCGCAACCGTCTGACCTGAGCCGGGGGCGCGGAACTCGAATCGGTTGCCGGTGAACGCGAACGGGCTGGTGCGGTTGCGGTCACCGGGATCGGTCGGCAGCACCGGCAAGGTGTCCACGCCAATGATCATGCTGCCCTTGCCTTTTGAGGACGTCGCAGCGCCTTTGGCAATCTGGTCGAAGACGTCGGCGAGCTGATCGCCGAGGAAGATCGAGATGATCGCCGGCGGCGCCTCATTGGCTCCGAGCCGGTGGTCGTTGGTGGCCGAAGCCACCGAAACACGCAGCAGCCCACCGAATTTGTGCACAGCGCGAATGACCGCCGCGCAGAACACCAGGAATTGGGCGTTCTCGTGGGGGGTGTCACCGGGCACCAGCAGCGAGCCCAACTCGGCGTTGCCCATCGAGAAGTTGACGTGCTTTCCCGAGCCGTTCACCCCGGCGAACGGCTTCTCGTGGAACAGGCATTCCATGCCGTGCTTTTTGGCGATGGTCTTGAAGACGGTCATCAGCAATTGCTGGTGATCGGAGGCGATGTTGGCGCGCTCGAACATCGGCGCGATCTCGAACTGGCCGGGCGCCACCTCGTTGTGGCGGGTCTTGGCCGGAATACCGAGCTTGAACAGCTCACGCTCGGTGTCCATCATGAAGCCCAGCACCCGCTCGGGGATCGCCCCGAAGTAGTGGTCGTCGAACTCCTGACCCTTGGGCGGCTTGGCGCCGAACAAGGTGCGGCCGGAGTTGATCAAGTCTGGACGGGCCAGGAAGAAGTGCCGGTCTACCAGGAAGTACTCCTGCTCGGGGCCACAGAACGAGACGACCTTCTCCAGGTTCTGGTGGCCGAACAGCGTCAGAATGCGCTCAGCGTGCACACCCATTGCCTGCTGGCTGCGCAGCAGCGGCGTC
This sequence comes from Mycobacterium sp., assembly GCA_031292695.1. Taxonomy (GTDB): domain Bacteria; phylum Actinomycetota; class Actinomycetes; order Mycobacteriales; family Mycobacteriaceae; genus Mycobacterium. Next base: position 26,275 of record JARLGS010000518.1, read on the forward strand.
TTGTAGTCCAGTGCCTCACCGGTCATCGACACGAACACGGTCGGGATGCACAACGTGTTGCCGTTCGGGTTCTCCAGGATGTACGCCGGGCTGGTCACGTCCCACCCGGTGTAGCCGCGAGCCTCGAACGTCGACCGCAGACCGCCGGACGGGAAGCTCGATGCGTCGGGCTCGCCCTGAACCAGGGTCTTGCCGGCGAACTCAGCCAGCGCCTGCCCGTCCGAAACTGGTTCCAGGAAGCTGTCGTGCTTCTCGGCGGTCAGTCCGGTCATCGGATAGAAGACATGCGCGTAATGCGTCGCGCCTTTTTCCAGCGCCCAGTCCTTCATCGCGGCTGCGACCGCGTCGGCGACCGTCGGGTCCAGCGTGGCGCCCTTCTCGATTGTGGCCACGACCGACTTGTAGCTTGCCTTCGGCAAGCGGGACCGCATCTCGGCTTTCGTGAACACGTTCGCACCGAAAATCGCGCCGGGAGCCTCGGCAAGATCGAAACTGAACGCTGGAGGCACGTACGCCTCGACAGCATTGATCGCCTGTTGCCGCGCCGCGTTTCCACTCATTCGACGTCCTCTCGTTCCGTGTGCATGACGGGCCCACGGTAGGGAGGTCAGATGGCGGAGCTGTTACCAGCGCGTCACAGGTAAAATTCATCCATCGGCAATGCCAGCGAGTTCGGGTGGTCAAATGCTCGGCGGGCAGCTGCGGTAGTCCCGGTCTTTGCCTGCTCGACCTTTGGCCGCTCGCTGATGCTGGAGGACTATCACCATCACCGTGAGTGCAGGATGCGCACCCTCGGCCTCGCATCGGCGTGGATGCCGGCTTGCGTTACCGGCGGCGGGCGTCAGCCGATCAGGCGCGGTCGCTTGTGTTGCCGAGCCTGATCGGAACTGAGTCCAGGACGTCGATGGTGAGGTTCGTCGACGGCACCCCGCGGGCCGTCAGTCGCTAGACCGGACACCAAATTTATTGGGGCAGATAGGAATTCGGGTGACGCCACAAGCTATCGCCGCGTTGCGGTCACGTCGGGTGGTCGAATCGCAGACGGCCTAGCGGCACGAAAAACGTTGGGACGCTTGATCAGTGGGACGTGCGTCAGCGCTTCTTGGAGTGCAGGATACCTTCGGTCGGCGCCGGGTCGGTCTTGGCGCGCTTTTCCGCCCGTTTCTCTTTGAGCGACTTGCCGGCTTTCTTGGTCATGCTCTGCCGCGGAGATTTGTCGGACATCACGGGCCCCTTTGTTCGGGGGCCTGGGTGGTCCCTATCAACCGACCATACGCGCACCGCGGACAGCCCCGCAACGATGTAAGTCAACGGTGTTGACACCACTGTCTGGTTTGCGCGTTGCCCGCCGAGGCTGCCATGTGGCACGGATGCGCGCCGACGCCTAGGCTGGATGGTGACACACACCTAGGTAGCCAAGACCCCGCTGCCGCGCGTAGACGGACCGGGAATTCTGGTGGCCATCACTGATGTCGCCGCGTACGCGCGGTTGAGTTCGGCGGACGTCGAGGCGATCGGGGCCGAACTCGACACCATTCGCGCTGACGTCGAGGACTCCCGCGGCGAGAAGGATGCGTCCTATATCCGCCGTGTCATCGCGTTCCAGCGGACCCTTGATGTCGTCGCTCGGCTGCAGATCGCCAGGAGTCGGTCCAGGGTCGGCTGGATGGTCGGCACGGCGGCGTTGGCATACGCGAAATCCGTTGAGAATATGGAGATTGGGCACAACGTCTGCCACGGCCAATGGGACTGGATGAACGATCCGGAAATCCATTCGAACACCTGGGAATGGGACATGGTGGGGCCGTCGGTGCAGTGGCGCTACTCGCACAACTATCGCCACCATGTGTTCACCAACGTGGTCGGCGTGGATGACGACCTCGGGTTCGGGGTGCTGCGGGTGACCCGCGATCAGCCGTGGAAGCCGGAGTACCTGTGGCAGCCGCTGCGAAATCTGTTGTTGGCCTTGGTTTTCGAGTGGGGCATTGCCCGCCACGGATATCACTCCGAAACGGAACGAGCCGGTACCGAGGACGGCAGGCAGGCTGCCATGAAGGCGATGCTGGCCAAGATCGCTCGGCAGACCGCCAAGGACTACCTCATCCTGCCCGCACTCAGCCTGCGCCGTTGGAGTCGGACGCTGACCGCCAACGCGACCGCCAACCTGCTGCGCAACCTCTGGTCCTACGTGGTGATCTTCTGCGGACATTTTCCCGACGGTGTGCAGACGTTCGCCCCGCAGGTGCTGCAGTCCGAGACCAGGGCGGAGTGGTATCTGCGCCAGATGCTGGGTGCGGCGAACTTCAAAGCCGGTCGGCTGCTGGCATTTTCGAGTGGAAATCTCTGTTACCAGATCGAGCATCACCTGTTTCCGGATCTGCCGAGTAACCGGTACGCACAGATCAGTGTCCGGGTCCGCCAGTTGTGCGACAAGTACGACCTGCCTTATACCACCGGCTCGCTCACCCATCAGTACCTGCAGACTCTGCGGACCATTTTCCGGCTGGCATTGCCTGATGGCGGTTGGGCCGGCATTCGCCGATGATGAGCGGCGCCCCGCCCGGGTCGAGCGGGGCGCGGATACGGTTCTTGGCGGCACTCGAGAGGGCAGCCGTCGACCGGCCGGCACAGTTGTGTGACGCGTGCGTGCAGGTTTTGCCGGTTCAGCGAGCGGCCATCGCCGTGCATGTCGACGGGGTGGGTCTGGAAATACTTTGTGCCAGTGACGCTCTCGCGGAACGGGTGGAGTGGGACCAGATCACCCTGGGCGAGGGGCCAGGGTGGGATGCGGTCACCGGTTCCGGTCCGGTGGCCGCGGACCTGACTGTTGACAGCCGCCGCTGGCCGGTCTTCGCCGCGGCGGCAACGCGGGACGGCGTGGGCGCGATGTGTGCGCTGCCGCTGCAGGTCGGGGCGATTCGGGTGGGGGTGCTGGATCTTTACTGCGACGCCGCGGTGCCCCTGGTCGCAGGCGATTTCGCCGACGCGGTCGCCATCGCCGACCTGGTGAGTGCGATCCTGCTGACCGTCGGACGCACCGGCCGGCTCGCCGAATCGCTGGGCCCGTGGTGGGATCAGCCGCTGAGCACCCGGGCCGTGCATCAGGCCACCGGGATGATCATGGTGCAGCTCGGTGCCGGCGCGCGCGATGCCTATGTACGCTTGCAGGCTTTCGCTTATGCGAATGACCGGCTGATCAATGAGGTTGCTGGTGATGTGGTCCGTCGCCGATTGCGGTTCGACCCGAATTGGGCGTGACATCCGTGGGAGGATTCAGATCTGGAGGGAGTGCGATGGATCGTTATGAACGTCTCGCGAACGCATTCGTCGGCTTGGCAGACACCCTGGTCGCTGACTATGACGTGGTCGAACTCGCTCAGCAGCTGATCGACAGTTCGATGGCGTTGTTGCCGATAGTCGCCGCCGGGATCGTGCTCGGTGATGCGGATGGCGTATTGCACGTATTCGCGTCCAGCAGCGAGCAGACCTGGCTGCTCGAACTGCTTGAGGTGGAAAGCGGTGCAGGCCCTTGCCTGGAGGCGTACCGGACCGGGCAGCCGGGTTTCGTCGACGACCTTGCGGTGGATGTGCAGCGGTGGCCGGCGTTCGCCGGGCAAGCCGCCGAATATGACTTCCGATCCATGTCGGCGCTGCCGATGCGGTTGCGCGAAGAGCGGATCGGCGCACTCAACCTGTTTCGTAGCGAGGTGGGTCGGTTACCGCGTGCCGATATCGCGGTTGGGCAGGCACTGGCCGATGTGGCGACGGTCGGGATTCTGCACCAACGGATCATGAACCGCTCGGAGATCGTCAACCAGCAGCTGCAGACCGCGTTGAACACCCGGGTCATCATCGAGCAAGCCAAGGGCGTACTGGCCGAGCGCGGCACGCTCGACATGGACGAGGCGTTCGCCGTCTTGCGCAGCTACGCCCGCCAGACGCATCAGCGGCTGGCCGACCTCGCCCGCGCTGTGGTGGGCGGGGTGGATACCACTGCGATCCTCAACGTGCACTCCGGGTAGGGCCCGCGCACACCCCTGTTCGGTTGTTTCTCTACTCCGTTGGAGTCGAGTAATTCCATTGTGGGATAGTATATTTCGCGATATCTGGACGGGAAGGCGTGGTTGTGCGGCTGGGCTGCGCGTGGGGTCCGACACCGGTGCCGGCCGCGTGAACCGCCAAGTTCACCCCGATCGGATGGGCCCGGAGGGTGTAGCGTGGAGGAGGTTGGGAACCCAGCCAGCCCGGGTGTAGGCAGCCTCTCGCCGTTGAATTCCCCGAGCAGCCGCTCGCGCCGGACACATCGGTGACAACCACGCGACGGGATCACCTTGAAATCTCAACCCAGCCTTCAATTTTCAGATACCTCGGTGCTGAGTTCCAGGCGCGCCGGCGCACCGAGTTTCGGGATGCTGAGCACATATCCACCGACGCGATGCGGGCTGGCGACGTTCAGCGCTGCCCTGAGCGACGGGTTGGCCGTCAACGGCGCCGACGTCAGTGTGGTGCGCGTCGCGGACGGGTCGTCCACCAGCGACAGTCGCGTCATCGGTGAATTGACCAACGGATCGGCGGCATCTGTGGCAGCCGCCGCAGACTTGCTCAACCAGAGCGATGTGGCGGTGATCCAGCACGAGTACGGCATCTACGGCGGAGCCGACGGCGATGAGGTCGTAGACATCATCGGTGGTCTGCGGGTCCCGTCGATCGTGGTGGCGCACACCGTCCTCAAAGATCCGACCAGGCACCAGCGCAGCGTGCTCGAGGCCGTGATGGCGCTCGCCGACCAGGTGGTGGTGATGTCCGACGCCGCCAGAATGCAACTGCGTTCCGGGTTTGACGTGGACCGCCAGAAGGTCACCACGATCCCGCACGGCGCGACCGTTCCGACCGGTGGCTACACGAAACGGGGCGGCCGACCTACGTTATTGACCTGGGGCCTGGTGGGGCCAGGCAAAGGGGTCGAGCGAGTCATCGATGCGATGGGTGCACTGCACCGCATCAACAGCCGACCGCGGTATCTGATCGCCGGCGAGACCCATCCTCGGGTGCTCGCCGCTGACGGCGAGGCCTACCGCGACGCCCGTATCGAGCAGGCGCAGCGCGCCGGGGTGGCGGACGCGGTGCACTTCGATGCCGGTTACCGTGACGTGCCGTCATTGATCGCGCTGATGCTGTCGGCAGCCGTGGTGGTGCTGCCTTACGACTCCACCGATCAGACCACCTCCGGCGTCCTGGTCGACACCATCGCCAGCGGTCGGCCGGTTGTCGCGACGGCCTTCCCACATGCGGTCGAGCTGCTGTCCACCGGGGCCGGCATCGTGGTGGGCCATGATGACCCGGACGCGCTGCACGCGGCGCTGCGCGCGGTACTGACCCAGCCCCGGTTGGCCGGTGCGATGGCCGCAGAGGCCAGGCGGCTGGCCCCGACGATGGCCTGGCCGATCATTGCCAGGTCTTATCAAGCTGTGGCACAACGAATTCTGAGTAAACAACCGGAGTGGACGTGGCTGCGCTGATGCCGGATCCCAAGTTCGACCACCTGCTCGCGATGACAGACCGGCATGGCACCTTCGAGCACGCGTGTGGCGCCGAACCACGGCCCGAGAACGGCTACTGCACGGACGATATGGCCAGGGTTCTGGTAGTAGCCAGTCGCGAGCCGGACGGCGGGGACGCCCTACACGCTCTGGCCAGGCTGGCGGTGCGGTTCCTGAACGAGGCCCAGTCCTTCGCCGGTGGTTGCCGCAACCGGATGGACCGCAATGGTCACTGGACCGACGACTTCGCCTTCCAGGACTGCTGGGGCAGATGCCTGTGGGGCTTGGGCACGGCCGCCGCGCACAGTGACATCGGTTTGGTCCGCAGCCTGTCGGTGGTGCAGTTCGAGCGTGCCGCACGTGGCAGGTCGGCCTGGCCGCGGGCCATGGCCTTCGCGGCGCTGGGTGCTGCCGAGTTGCTCAGTGTTGAGCCCGGTCACGTTGCGGCGCGGAGACTCATCGCTGACTACGCCACGGGCGTTCCGGCGCGGAGTGCCGACCTCGATTGGCCGTGGCCCGAGGCACGCCTGACGTACGCCAATGCGTTGCTGCCCGAGGCGATGATCGCCGCCGGCGTTGCGCTCGAGGACTCGACGCTGTCCGAGCGCGGCTTGGACCTGCTGGAATGGCTGATCGATTGCGAGACCGTCGACGGCCAGTTGTCGGTGAGCCCAGCCGGGGGCTGGTCGGCTGGGGAACCCCGGCCCGGCTTCGACCAGCAGCCCATTGAGGTGGCCACATTGGCCGATGCGTGCGCCCGGGCCGCGGGCGTTGATGCCAGCGCCCTCTGGCCAAACACGTTGCGGATTGCTGCCGCCTGGTTCGAGGGCGCCAACGACGCCGCGGCGCCGATGTGGAATCCGGCCACCGGCGGCGGATTCGACGGGCTGCAGGCCGATGGAGTCAACGTCAACCAGGGCGCCGAGTCGACGCTCGCGGTGCTGTCCACTTTTCAGCAGGCTCGCCGCCTGGTAGCCGTGTCGCAATGACTTCCGTTCGGTCGGGGCTGGTCACGCGCAGCCCACAGCGGCTGAGCGCAGACCGGACACGGGTCATCACCCGGCTTTTCGTTCCCGGGCAGGAAGGCTTCGAGCACCAGGAGTCCCGCGCCGGCGCGGTGCTGGCGCGGATCCTGGCTCTGGACGAGGCCGACGTGCGGGTGGCGCTCGACAGCGTCGTCGTGCGATTCGATCGGCGGCACCGTGACCTGGTCGGCACCTTTCGGCACCACGCTCGCGAGCTCGCCGATCGATTGGAGCCCGGCATCAAGATCTCCGAGACCCGAATGTTGTTGTTGGGTGCGACATTCACCAACGAGTTCGCGATCGAGGGGGCGGCGCTGTGTAATCCGAGTATCGTCGCGCACCCTGATCAAACGGGCGTGGACGCGGGCAGTCTGCGATTTGTGCTGAGCGTCAGGGGAATCGGGGAGGGGCATCGGTCCTCGATTGGCTTTCGCACCGGCACCGTGGACCATGCGGGCCGCGTCACGGTCGATGACCCGGCTCCGTTCGCCACTGCAGGGACGGTGGTGCCGACGCTGCTGGACGCCGCGGTGTTCCGCAGCGAGCTGGCGCGGCTGGACGATGCTGGTGAGTCCTCCGATTACGTGCTTGACGCGCTCGGCGACCAGTTCACCCGCGCCGATCTCGACGAGCAGCTGGACAGGCTGCAAAGCCACCGCAGCACCCGTGTTCGTGCGGCGGAGACCATCACGCTGATCCGGGGTATCGCCGAGCGATCCTACGCAGTCGAATTCTCCTCTGAAACAACAATTTCCGAGCGAGTTCTGTGGCCGGCGATCGGTGCCGAGGCAGCCGGCATGGAGGACGCACGGTTCGTCCGCTTTGTCGACGACGACGGTGTCGCCACCTACTGCGCCACCTACACGGCGTACAGCGGATCGCAGATCAGTCAGCAATTGTTGGCTACCAACGATTTCCGGTCGTTCACCTCGGTGCCGATGGTCGGCCCGGCGGCCGCGAACAAGGGCCTGGCGCTGTTTCCCCGCCGGATACGCGGGCGGTTCGCGGCGATGTCACGCTCTGACCGGGAATCGAACATGGTGGCCTACTCCGATGAGCTGTCGGTGTGGTCCTCCGGCTCGGCATGTCAGTACCCAGTGGAGGCTTGGGAGACGCTGCAATTGGGCAACTGCGGGGCGCCGATCGAGACCGAGGCGGGCTGGTTGGTGCTGACCCATGGTGTCGGTCCGATGCGCACCTACTCGATCGGGGCGATCCTGCTCGACCTGGATGACCCGACCCGGATAATCGGCCGGCTACCGGAGCCGCTGCTGAGTCCCGCCGCCGACGAGCAGGATGGCTACGTGCCCAATGTGGTGTATTCGTGTGGGGCGCTGGTGCATGCCGACACCCTGGTGCTGCCGTACGGCATCGGCGATGCCGCGATCGGTTTCGCCACGGTGGCGCTACCCGAGCTGCTCGCGGTTCTGCGCCTGTAGGCCGCCGCGGCGGGTTGTCCTATTGCGCGCTGCGCAACCGCACCAACCGGGTCGTCGAACTCTCATCGAGTTCGACGACGTCAGCACGGGACCGCAGGAAATCGCTGAAAGACCGGAATCCCAGAGACTTTTCGCTGAAGGACGGGTCCATCCGCTTCATCTGCGCCTTCACCGCCGAGTTGTGCAGCCATTCGACGTCGTCCTTCTCCAGCCCGATCTGCAGGGCTCGGGTCAGCAGGGCAGTGGCGGTGAGCTGCGGGTCCGGGGACTCGGGTTCCTCGGGCTCGGCTTGCTTGGTCTGCCGGGCGCGCTTGGCCGGTGCCGGGTCCGTGGGGGTTTCCGGCTCGAATGCCGGGACGCCGGGCAGCGCGTCATAGCTGACGAAGTCGTCGCAGGCCGCGGCGAGCGCGCGGCTGGTGGACCCGGCGACCCCGATACCCACGACGTAGCGGCCGAGGCGTTTGCAGCGTTGGGCCAGCGGAATGTAATCGGAATCCCCGGCGGCGATGACCACGTGCGTGAGATCGGGCAGCCGGAACATGTCTTCCACGGCGTCCACGGCGAGCCGGATGTCGGCGCCATTCTTGCCGTAGGCCGCGGCCGGGAAGAGCTGCACCAGGTCGACCGCGCGGCCAACCAGCTGCTGGCGGTAGCCGGCGTTGACGTCGGCGGACCAGTCGGCATAGGCCCGGGTGAGTACCAACGTGCCGAACGAGGAGGCGAAGTCCAGCACCGCGCCGACGTCGACGGTGGCCCGGGTCAACCGGTCGGCTTCGAGGCCCTTGGCTTTGTCCTTCTGAAACGAGTTGCGGCCGTTGAGCTGGTCGTACCGCGATATCACGATGTTGTCGAAGTCGAGGTAGACCGCCACGCGGCCGGCAGCGGTTTCAGTCATGGGTCCAGTGTGGTCCATCGGGGTAAGCCACGGTGTGGAACCCCACTCGGGCGCCCATCTTGGGCGCGAGTGCATAGCCTGTCGAGATGCTCACCGAACTGATCGCGCTTCCCGGCGGGTCCTATCGCATGGGATCGCAAGATTTCTATCCGGAGGAATCGCCCGTACACGAGGTGACCGTCGCGCCGTTCTCGATCGAACGCCATCCGGTCACCAACGGTCAGTTCGCCGAATTCGTAGCCGAGGCCGGATATGTCACGGTCGCTGAGCAGCAGCTGGACCCGGCCGCGTTTCCGGGCGTGCCCGCCGACGAACTGATCCCCGGGGCCCTGGTCTTCCGCCCCACTGAAGGGCCGGTGAACCTGCGCGACTGGCGGCAGTGGTGGACCTGGGTGCCTGGCGCCAGCTGGAAGCACCCGTTCGGCCCCGAGTCGTCGATCGCCGACCGGCTCGACCACCCGGTGGTCCAGGTTGCCTACCCCGACGCCGCGGCGTACGCGGCCTGGGCGGGTAGGCGGCTACCTTCCGAAGAGCAATGGGAGTATGCCGCTCGCGCGGGCGCGACCACGGTCTACGCCTGGGGCGACGACGTCCGGCCGAACGATCAATTGATGGCCAACACCTGGCAGGGCCGGTTCCCATACGACAATCACGGTGCGCTGGGCTGGATCGGGACGTCCCCGGTTGGCACGTTCTCGCCCAACGGTTTTGATCTGGTCGACATGATCGGCAATGTGTGGGAATGGACCACCACCCGGTACACACCCCGGCATCAGCGCAACCCCGAGGTCTCCGGGTGCTGCCCGCCGCCGGCCGGCGACCCCTCGATCATGCAGACCCTCAAAGGCGGCTCGCACCTGTGCGCGCCGGAGTACTGCCACCGGTACCGGCCCGCGGCGCGGTCCCCGCAGTCGCAGGACAGTGCAACCTCGCACATCGGATTCCGTTGCATCGCAGACTGAGGTGGCGAAAGCGGCGCCTAAACGCCGCCAGATAGCCCCTGGCCTAGCGCTTTACCTATCTGCAGGTGGCGTAACACTGTGCCTATCGCCACTGGCAGACATCGGTGGCACAGTGAGTTCATGACCCGGCGCCCGCACATCCCACCGAAGGACTTTCCACGTCCTGCGGCCAGGGACTACGCCGGTACCCGGGCCGATGCGGCTCGATGGGCACGCGATGTGCTGCGGAGCCAGATTCTCGACGGTGTGTACGGCGGGCTGGCCGCGGCCCGCCCGTTGCTGCCACCGGAGAACGAACTGGCCGCCGAATTCGGCGTGAGCCGCAATGCCATCCGCGAAGCGCTGGAACTGCTCCGCGGCGAAGGCTTGATCACCCGGGTGCAAGGCGCGGGGACGTTTGTCACCGGCGCAAAGCTGAGCCAGCGAATCGACCGTCTGGAAGGTCTCGCGGAATCTCTTGCCGGACATCAGCTCCCGGTCGAGAATATGGTGCTCTCGGCGCGCGAGTCGGTGGCCTCACCGTTTGTCGCGGCGAAACTCCAAGTGGCCGAAGGCGCACCGATTCTGTTCATCGAGCGCCTGCGGTCGGTCGGGGGAGTCCCGTTGTCGTTGGACACCACGTCGTTGCGGATCGGGGCGATACCCGTCGATGCCAATCTGGCCGATCAAGACGTCTTCGCGTTGATCGAAACCGAACTCGGGATGCGGCTGGGCTGGGCCGAGATCACGGTGGAATCGGTCTCGGCTGACGCAGACACCGCCGAACTGCTGCAAATCCGTTCCGGTGCACCGCTTTTACTGCTGCACCGGCTGACCCACCTTGAAGACGGCACGCCGTTCGATCTGGAAACCGTGCGGTATCGCGGTGACCGTTGCTCGCTGATCACCACCGCGACCCGAGGCTCCACCCTGCCGCCACCGTAGTCGGCACCTCTGTAGTCAATCATCCCAACCCCTTACCGATTAACCGTAATCGATAGAGAGGCAGTACAACCATGCCCGGACAACCCAACATCGTCTATTTTCACGTCGACAACCTAGGTATGGGCGAGCTCGGCTGCTACGGCGGTGGCATCCTGCGCGGGGCCGATACCGCCCGCATGGACGCCTTCGCGGCCGAGTCGCTGAAGTTGTCGCACTTCGTCGTCGAACCGCAGTGCACGCCAACACGTTCAGCGCTGATGACCGGGCGGTACCCGATCCGGTCGGGCAACCACACCATCGCCCTGGGTGGCAATGGTGGTGGCATCGTGGCCTGGGAGCGCACCATGGGCGACATTCTGTCCGAGGCGGGTTACACCACAGCGTGTTTCGGGAAGTGGCACATCGGCGCCGAGGACGGCCGGTGGCCGACCGATCACGGATTCGACGAGTGGTATGGCCCGGCGCGTACCTACGACGAGTGCCTGTGGCCCGACGATCCCTGGTACAAGGCCGAGCGCGACGGCTACTCGTACATGTACGACGGCACCAAGGAAGACGGCGTCCGCACCACCGACCAGCAGCTGACGGTCAAGCTCAAGGGCGAGGTCGACGGCGAATACGACCGCCGGGCAAAGGCGTTCATGAAGCGCAGCGTCGAAGAAGACAAGCCGTTCTACCTGTACCACAACCACTCGCTGATGCACTTCCCGATGGAGGTCCGTCCGGAATTCAAGGGTAAGAGCATCAATGGGGCGTGGGGTGATTCGCTGCTCATGCTCGATCACGACTTCGGCAGCATCCTGGATACGCTGACCGAACTCGGCATCGAGGACAACACCATCGTCATCATGGCCGGGGACAACGGCGCCGAGGACCACCTGGCCGGACGCGGCACGGCGGGCTTCTTCGACGGGTCGTACTTCAGCTCCGCCGAGGGTGGTATCCGGACCCCATGCCTGATTCGCTATCCCGGACACGTCCCGGTGCGCGAAAGCAACGAGATGGTGCACGTCACCGACATGTTCCCGACGCTGCTGCGCTGGGTCGGTTGCGATATCCCCGACGACCGGATCATCGACGGCATCGACCAGCGCGAATTCTTCGGTGGCGCAGAAGAATCCAACCGTGAGGGCTGCATGGTGTGGCTCAACGAGGAGTTACACGCGGTGAAATGGTCGCAGTTCAAGATCAACTTCAAGCGCCAGCAGCATTTCCACGACCCGGAGATCCCGTTGGGCTTCGCCCGCATCACCAACCTGTTGGAGGACCCGAAGGAACGTGAGGCGGTCAACCAGACCTGGGTGCGGTGGTGGGTGATGCAGCACGCGTACCGCTTCATCCAGGAGTTCGACGCCAGCGTCGAGACCGAACAGCTCATCCCGGCTGGGGCGCCCATCGATTTCGTTCCCGATCGAACCCAGTAGCACCGAAGCCCTGCCCCGACCGGGGCAGGGCTTCCCTGTCTGAGGGGATCAGCTAGACCGGCAGCATCAGATACATCAATATCAGCGCACCCTCGACTACGACAGCGAGTCCGACCGCCGGCAGGTGATGCATCGCAGAATAGTGCCCGTGCGCCAACTGCCGGCGACGGTGCGCGCCGAGGCCACACACCACCGCGGCGAGCGCCGCTACCGCGGCAACGACTGTCATGCGTGCCGTGTGGTGACCGCTGGTGAAGGTATCGCCGTTGCGAAGCACCACCAGGACTCCCGATGCGGCGATCGCCAGCACCGTGCGATTCCAGGCCAGTGCCGTACGTTCAGTCTGCAGTCCGCGATCCTGCGCCAGCGCTTGGCGCGTCATTGGACCGTGGCCGTGATCGCCAAGACCACCGTGACGAGTCCGATCAGGGCGAGTCCGGTGGTCAGGTAAGTGGGAGCGGACGCCGGCGGCAGCGGCTCGTCGTTGCGTATCGCCCGGTCCACCTGGCTCCACCGGCGGAGCCC
>JARLGS010000519.1 GCA_031292695.1 Mycobacterium sp.
GCTGGTCGCTGGCCGTGCTCGACACCTGAACACCGGCCATGACTGTCCGAACAACCCGGTGGCGGCGGCAGCGCCTGGGAGTGACCCGCGAACGCCCTATGAGCAATTCCTCTGCACCGTAGATGATTACGCTCGATCTCTAGACCCGCGATCCGCTCCAGCAGAACAGTCCGTCCTGCGGTAACCAACCCGCGAATATCAGACTTGACGACGCGTCGATAGCGACACGCTCGCCATCAACCGAGTCTCTTCGGATCAACGGAAGCGGGCGCCGGGGCGACGGTCACGGCGCCCGCTTCCTCCTGCCCACTTGACAAAACTGATTCCATATCAGGTCGTGTCTGTTAATTGGAGGCGGTGGGCGGTGATTGCTGCTCACTGCGAGGATGACTCCGCCGAGTAGGTCAGCGCGTACTTGTCTTAGCGGGTGGCGATGCCGATCGTTGGTCCGCAGGATTGTTGTCGCTCCTCTGATCGGTGCTCACCGAGCACATCAGCGACAATCCACCTGTCGACCAGCTCGGGCTTGGTGGCGAGCTGAGGGCCGCCGTAGTGCAGGGTTAGGGTGGGTCATGCCCGCCATCGGGGAGCCGGTGACGGTGCTGGGTTGCGGCACCGTCGCTTGCGGATGCGGTTATGACGCCGGATTTCTCGGCGTGGAATCGGTTAGCTGGCCGATGAATACGTCGAAGCTGACGATCATCAATCCGCTGGCCCAAGAGAGTTCAGTGGCGGACGCGGGGGCGCGGTGATGGTCAGCCGGTTATCGGGGATGGCTGCGGTGTCGCTGCGCATCGAGAGTTCGACGGTGCCGGCGCACGCCGTCGCGCTGATCATCATCGAGGCGTCCGATCAGCTCAGCCATCAGCGGCTACACGAGCTGGTTGGCTTGTCGCTGCCGCGGATGGCGCGCTTCCGCAGCCGGGTGGTGGGCAAGCCGCTGGGATTGGGTCAGCCCGTGTGGGCCGAGATCGACGACTATGACCCGACTCCCCAGATGCACAGCGCAACGGTTCCTGCTCCCGGTGGCCGCCAGGAGTTCGCCGACCTGATCGCGGGGCTGACCGCCGGGCCGCTGGATCGCCACAAACCGCTATGGGAAGCGTGGAGCATCGACGGTCTCGAGGGCGGCCGGTGGGCGTTGGCGGTGAAGATGGCGCCTGCAATAAGCGGTGGCGTCGCCGGGGTGGCCTCTGTGTGGCCGCGGCTACTCACCATTGGTCCGCGAGACGACCCGACCAGCGATCTGCCGGCCGAGCCGGGCCTGGGCAAGCAGCCCTCCATCGGCGAGCTCGTTACCGACACGATGCAGGAGCTCCTGGAGAACCAAGTCACCGGCGTTTGGCTGATCGCCGGGGCCATGCCCGGTGTGCTGCGGGCCGCGGTCCGCCGGCTGCGCGGCACGGGCGGGCCC
>JARLGS010000520.1 GCA_031292695.1 Mycobacterium sp.
ACGCCGTGCTGCGGCCCGCCATGGCGCAGGAACACCGCGCACAGCGCCGGCGACAGGGTCAGCGCGTTGATCGCCGAGAACAGCATGGCGACGCTGATGGTGACGGCGAACTGGCGGAACAACTGACCCGACAGTCCGGGGATGAAGGCGACCGGCACGAACACCGACAACAGCACCAGGGTGATGGCGATCACCGGCGCGGTGATCTGGCGCATCGCCTTCTTGGTCGCGTCCGCCGGGCTGATATCCGGCTCCTCGCCCATCACGCGCTCGACGTTCTCCACCACCACGATGGCGTCGTCGACGACGACGCCGATCGCCAGCACCAGCGCCAGCAGCGACACGGTATTGGCCGAGTAGCCAAATGCCAGCAGCACCGCGAAGGTGGCGATCAGGCTGACCGGGACGGCAACGGCCGGAATGATGGTCGCGCGCAGGTTGCCCATGAAGATGAAGACCACCAGCACGACGAGCGCGAAGGCCTGACCGAGGGTCCATTCGACCTCGGTGATGGTGTCGGTGACGAAGGTCGAGCTGTCGTAGACGACGGTGCCGGTCAACCCCTCGGGAAAACGTTTAGCCAGACTGTCCATCGTTTGCCCGACGCGACCCGAGGTCGCGACCGCGTTGGCACCCGGCGAGAGATAGATGGCCACGGCGACCGCTGCGTCGCCGTTGAGACGGCTCTCGATATCCTGCGTCGCGGCGCCGAGTTCGACCCGCGCGACGTCGCGCAGCCGCAGGACCGACCCGTCGGGGTTGGCGCGCACGATGATGTTGCCGAATTCCTCCGACGTGGTCAGCCGGCCCTTGGTTTGCAGGTTGACCTGCATCTGGGTGCTGTCGCTGGTCGGCTCGGCGCCGATGCGTCCCACCGCGGCCTGCACGTTCTGACTCTGGATGGCGCCGATGACATCGGAGGGCAGTATGCCGAGGCTGGTCAGGCGGTCGGTGTCGAACCAGATCCGCATCGAGTAGTCGCGGTTGCCGAACATGTAGGCCTGGCCGACGCCGGGAACCCGCGCCAGGGCATCGAGCACATTGATGGTGACGTAGTTGCTGATGACCGGCAGAGGAAGCTTGTTGCCCTCGCTGTGGAACAACAGGAACTGCAGGATGGCGGCCGAGCGCTTGCGCACCGTCACGCCCTGCTGCTGCACCGTCGCCGGCAGCCTGGCCAGCGCGGCCTGCACGCGGTTGTTGACGTTGACGACGTCGATGTCCGGGTTGGTGCCGAGCTCGAAGCTGACGGTCAGGTTGTAGCTGCCGTCGTTGGCGCTGTTCGACTTCATGTAAATCATGCGGTCGACGCCGACGATATTCGATTCCAGCACCTGAGCGACGGTTGCCTCGACCACAGCCGCCGACGCGCCGGGGTAGCTGGTCGATACCGTGACCTGCGGCGGCACGATGTCGGGGAACTGCGACAGCGCGATCCGCTGATAGGCAAGAACCCCAGCCAGCGTCATCAAAATCGAGATGACGATCGCCAGT
>JARLGS010000521.1 GCA_031292695.1 Mycobacterium sp.
ACCGGTGACGATTCGGCGTTCTATATCCGGGAGTTCGCCGCCCCGGACGGTTGCGCTGCCGATGACCGTTCCGCGTGGCTGGTGGCGAATCCGGCGATAGCGTGCGATGAGCCCTTCCTGGCCGAGGACGGACTGGAGGCAGCGCGTAGGACATTGCGGGAGCCGGTGTTCCGTCAGCTTCGGTTGGGGCAGTGGCCGAGTGGCGCTGCCGGTGGCTGGATTCCGGGGGACGTGTGGGCCGAGTGCGCCGTGGATTGGGACATCCCGGACGGCTCCGAGGTTTGTCTCGGATTTGATGGCAGTTTCTCCAACGACTCGACGGCCCTGGTCGCGGTGAGTGTCGAGGCTGACGGCGACCCGCTGCACGTGGATGTCGTCGAATGCTGGGAGCGCCCCGACGGCACTGCTGGCCGCGACTGGCGGGTGCCAATCTTGGACGTGGAGAACGCGATTCGTGAGGCGTGCCGTCGTTGGCAGGTTCGGGAAATAGCTTGCGATCCTTTTAGGTGGGCGCGCACTTATCAGGTATTGGAGGATGAGGGCCTGCCCATCGTGGAGTACCCGCAATCAGCATCACGCATGACGCCAGCAACACAACGCTTTTACGAAGCCGTGGTGAATGGCACCATGACCCATTCCGGTGACCCGCGCCTGGCCCGACACATTGCCAATGCGGTGCTACGGGCAGACAGCCGTGGTACGCGAATTCTTAAGGAACACAAGCACTCAACGCGACGGATAGACCTTGCCGTCGCGGCGGTCATGGCATTCGACCGGGCATCGCAGACACCCGCCACTTACGACGTTCTTCAATCGGTGTGGTAGGGGAAAAGAGAGAAAAAACCACTATTGCAACTGGATGAATTCTCGCAGCCCCATTGGCCATTGCCAGTTATTTTTTGACAGCTGGTCGCCGATACCTGCGCCTAAGGGGAAGTCCGTATCGTCTAGCAGGGCTTTCGTTGCCGAGCTGATCGTCGGCTCGTCGCTGGCGCGCTTGAGATGTTCGCGCTGTTCCTTCGAGAGCCTCGTGTCCCACCATCGCAGAAACCTCGCCCACAACTCGTTGTCGGCGGCCAGGTCAACCCGGTAGTGCAGCTTGTTGCTCACTCCGGGGGCCATGAACGGCTCGATCTTGACGTCGTATGTTCGTCCATTCGCGTGCACAAAGGATTTGTATGTCGGGCCGAGGATCCACAAATCCTGGGGGATCAGACTGGCGCGATCCATGATGGCCGCCAGATCGTCGCCGAGTTCACGTGGGGGGAACATTAGGTTGTAGAGGTCCTTTGACACAGCGGCCACACGATGACCGGTGGGCGTGCGGACACCGAAGACCACCACGCTGCGAACATCGTCCAGAGTGTTCACAACCGCGTGCGCCGTCTCGGTCTCCCGGATTTCTTGTGCGTCCTCGTCGCTGACTGACATTGACCCGCGGGCCTATTCGGCGGTCCGCTGAGCGAGGCAGGTGACGTGAATGCCATGCTCGGGCTCCGGGATGTAGGTCGCCACATCGGGGAGGCGCCGCCTTACGGCAACAAACAACGTCCCATGTTCAATCGGTTTACGGCACAGGTCGCAATTCATGGATGTCAGTCTGCCCCTGGTTGGTTGCGCCGGTGTCAATATACGAGAAAACCCCCGCCAAGCGGGGGCATCTCGGTCGTCGTGATGGGGCAAAAAGGGTCGCGGCTACCTCACTTCGGCGGAACCTGGTAGGTCTCGTGGGCGTCTTCCCACTGGGCCAGCAGCTCGATGGCCGGTCGCATCGCTTCGGCCACGCCGCGCGCCTGGTCAAGTGGCAACCAGATATCGTCGTCGCGCATGGAGATGCGGATCACGGGGTCCTCCAGGCTGTTGTCCGCGTTCTGCAAGGCTGACAATCGCACTACTGCCGGCCGCACTGGGCCGGGGACGACAACCATGGCGCTTTCCACAACACGGAACAACTTCGGCGACGAGCCGAATTCGGGATCAGGGTCTCCGGCGTATCCATCGGGGTCCTGCCACGGATCGACGGTGACGGCGCCGATGGGGGCCTGAGGCTGGGGAACGGTGATGGTCATTGGACTGTCCTCTCGGGTTGTTGTGTACTCCCTCTAGGGCAGCCTGGCCGGGTCACCAGCCGCGCGCTCGCCATTCGGCAAGATGCGGCCGCTCGGCACCAAGTGTGGTGTCATCACCGTGGCCGGGGTAGATCACGGTGGTGTCCGGGTAGACGTTGAACACCTTGGTTTCGAGGCCGGTCATCAGCGAATCGAATTGCTCCGGTTGTGTTGTCCGGCCAGGACCACCCGGAAAGAGGCAGTCGCCGGTGAACAGGTGCGTGACTTCGCCGTCCGCCCCGCGAAGGGCCAGCGCCACCGAGCCCTCGGTGTGGCCCTGCAGGTGGATCACGTCCAGGGTCAGGTCGCCGATCGTGATGGCGTCACCGTCGGCCAGAATCCGGTCCGGCTTGACCGGCAGTGGCTCGGCGTCGAGGGCGTGGGCGGCGGTCGGTGCTCCTGTGGCCTCGGCCACTTCGGCCAGGGCCTGCCAGTGATCGAAGTGCTGATGGCTGGTGACGATGAGCTCGACGTTCGGGGCCTGGCTCTTGATCAGCCCGATCAAGGCCGCGCCGTCGTTGGCGGCGTCGATGAGCAGCGTCTTTCCCGTCTTGGAACACGTGATGAGGTAGGCGTTGTTGTCCATCGGGCCGACCGATGCCTTGATGATCGTCGCGCCCGGCAGCGTGCGACGCGCCGCGGTGCCCGGATCGACATGGCCGGTGTAGGTGTCGTTGACGACTGTCATGACGCCACCGTATCGGGCTTGTCGGTGGTGGCACATAGCATGGCGCTGTGGCGTCTGGATTGCCCAGACTCTCGGGTGAAGGGGAACGCGTGTCGGACCGTCTGATCGTCAAAGGTGCGCGTGAGCACAACCTGCGGGGAATCGACCTTGACTTGCCCAGGGATGCGCTCATCGTGTTCACCGGGCTGTCCGGCTCGGGCAAGAGTTCGCTCGCGTTCGACACCATCTTCGCCGAGGGGCAGCGGCGCTACGTCGAGTCGCTGTCTGCCTACGCCCGTCAGTTCCTGGGCCAGATGGACAAGCCTGACGTCGACTTCATCGAAGGTCTGTCGCCGGCGGTCTCCATCGACCAGAAGTCGACCAACCGCAACCCGCGCTCGACCGTCGGCACCATCACGGAGGTGTACGACTATCTGCGTCTGCTCTATGCCCGCGCCGGCACCCCGCACTGCCCAGTTTGTGGTGAGCGCATCGCCCGGCAGACGCCGCAGCAGATCGTCGATCAGGTCCTCGCCATGGACGAGGGCATCCGCTTCCAGGTGCTCGCGCCGGTGGTGCGGACCCGCAAGGGCGAGTTCGTCGATTTGTTCGAGAAGCTCAACGGTCAGGGCTACAGCCGGGTCCGGGTCGACGGTGTCGTGCACCCGCTGACCGATCCGCCGAAGCTCAAGAAGCAAGAGAAGCACGACATCGAGGTGGTCGTCGACCGGCTGACGGTCAAGGCGACTGCCAAGCAGCGGCTCACCGACTCGGTGGAGACCGCGCTGGGTCTGGCCGACGGCATCGTGGTGCTCGAGTTCGTCGACCGCGACGACAATCACCCGCAGCGTGAGCAACGGTTCTCCGAGAAGCTGGCTTGCCCGAACGCGCACCCACTTGCCGTCGATGACCTTGAGCCACGGTCGTTTTCATTCAACTCGCCGTACGGCGCCTGCCCGGAGTGCACCGGCCTGGGCATCAAGAAGGAAGTCGATCCGGATCTGGTCGTGCCCGATCCGGAGTTGACCCTGGCAGAGGGCGCGGTGGCGCCATGGTCCATGGGCCACACCGCCGAATACTTCACGCGAATGATGGCCGGGCTCGGCGACGAGCTGGGCTTCGATGTCGACACCCCGTGGAAGCAGCTTCCGGCCAAGGCGCGCAAGGCGATTCTGGAAGGCTCTGACCACCAGGTGCACGTCCGGTACAAGAACCGGTACGGCCGCACGCGGTCCTACTACGCGGACTTCGAGGGTGTGCTGGCGTTCCTGCAGCGCCGCATGGAGCAGACCGAGTCCGAGCAGATGAAGGAGCGCTACGAGGGCTTCATGCGGGACATCCCGTGCCCGGAGTGCGCGGGAACACGGCTCAAGCCGGAGATCCTGGCCGTCACGCTGTCCGCCGCTGACGACGCGAAATCCATTGCGCAAGTGTGTGATCTGTCCATCTCGGATTGCTCGAAGTTCCTCAACGCGCTGACCCTCGGCTCACGCGAGCAGGCCATCGCCGGTCAGGTGCTCAAAGAGGTGCAATCCCGGCTCGGCTTCCTGCTCGACGTCGGTCTCGACTACCTCACTCTGTCCCGGGCGGCCGGCACGCTGTCCGGTGGTGAAGCACAACGCATCCGGCTGGCCACCCAGATCGGCTCGGGCCTGGTGGGCGTGCTGTACGTGCTCGACGAGCCGTCGATCGGCCTGCACCAGCGCGACAACCGCCGGCTCATCGACACCCTGGTCCGGCTGCGCGATCTGGGCAATACCCTCATCGTCGTCGAGCACGACCTGGACACCATCGCGCATGCCGACTGGGTGGTGGACATCGGTCCCGCCGCCGGTGAGCACGGCGGGCAGATCGTGCACAGCGGGACCTACAAGGAACTGCTGAAGAACACCAAATCGCTTACCGGGGCCTACCTTTCGGGCCGGGAGCAGATCGAGGTCCCGGCGATCCGGCGTCCGGTGGACCGTAAGCGGCAGATCACCGTGGTGGGGGCCAGGGAACACAACCTCAGGGAGGTCGACGTGGCATTCCCGTTGGGTGTGCTGACCTCGGTCACGGGGGTGTCCGGGTCGGGCAAGTCCACCTTGGTCAACGACATCCTGGCGACAGTGATGGCCAACAAACTCAACGGCGCCCGGCAGGTCCCGGGACGGCACACCCGGATCAACGGGCTCGATCAGCTGGACAAGCTGGTGCGGGTCGACCAGTCACCGATCGGCCGCACCCCGCGGTCCAACCCGGCCACTTACACCGGCGTGTTCGACAAGATCCGAACCCTGTTCGCCGCCACCACCGAAGCCAAGGTTCGCGGCTATCAGCCGGGTCGCTTCTCGTTCAATGTCAAGGGCGGTCGCTGCGAGGCGTGCTCGGGTGACGGCACCATCAAAATTGAGATGAACTTTCTGCCGGACGTGTACGTGCCGTGCGAGGTGTGTCAGGGCGCCCGCTACAACCGGGAAACCCTGGAGGTGCACTACAAGGGCAAGACCATCTCCGAGGTGCTGGACATGTCGATCGAGGAGGCCACGGAGTTCTTCGAGCCGATCAGCTCGATCCACCGGTATCTCAAGACCCTGGTCGATGTCGGGCTCGGTTACGTCCGGCTCGGCCAGTCCGCGCCGACACTGTCGGGCGGTGAAGCGCAGCGCGTGAAACTGGCTGCCGAACTGCAGAAGCGGTCCACCGGGCGCACCGTCTACATCCTCGACGAACCCACCACAGGTCTGCATTTCGAGGACATCCGCAAGCTGCTCAAGGTGATCAACGGCCTCGTCGACAAGGGCAACACCGTCATCGTCATCGAGCACAACCTAGACGTGATCAAGACCTCGGACTGGATCGTCGACATGGGGCCGGAAGGCGGCGCGGGCGGCGGCACCGTCGTAGCGTCCGGCACGCCGGAGGACGTAGCGGCCAACCCGGACAGCTACACCGGCCAGTTCCTGGCCGAACTGCTGCCGACCCCGGTGCTGCCGCCGGCGCCGGCCAAGAAGCGGCGCCGGGCGAGCGCCTAGCGACTCACGAGGCCGGTCCCGAGAACTCCGTCGATGCCAGGTCGATGCCAAGGCGGGCCAGTTCGGCCCGCCCTTTATCGGTGAGTCGCACCGCGCGGGTGGTGCCGCGCCGGGTCACCCATGACTCGCGCAGCAGATGGTCGCACAGCGCATCGCCGTACCCGCCCGCGAGGTGATCCCGCCGCTCGGTCCAGTCCAGACACGGGCGCAGCAGCGGGCGGCCGGATGGCGCGGGCGTGATGCCGAGCGCCGCGAACCAGTCGGCGCCGTCGGGCCCGAGTAGCCAGTTCCTGGTGACGATCTCGCGGTCGTGCAGTGCCTCCAGCAGGTCCACGCCCAGCGTGCCGGCGAGATGCCGATAGCAGGTGCGGCCGGCCCGCAGTGCGGTGTCACGGGTGCCGGCGGCGAGCGTGCGGCCGGGCGGGAGCATGGTTTTGCTCAGCGCGCCCAGCGCCTCGACAGCTTCAGCGACGTCCCGGCCGGCCAGTCGTAGGTACCGATGTCTGCCTTGGTGGGTCTCGGTCAGCAGGCCGCCGTCGACCAGTTGGTGTGCGTGCTCGGTAGCAGTCGACTTCGCGATGCCGAGATGCCGGGCGATCTCGCCCACGGTCCAGGCGCGGCCATCCATCAGGGTCAGCGTCATGGCCGCGCGGCTCTCATCACCCAGCAGCCGCCCGATGGCGGCGATGTCCGGTAGGGAATGCGCGTAGGTCGGCATGTGACCAACGCTAACCATGGGACAGTTCGGCAGCCACCGAACTTTCGCGCTGCCACGGTAGCGGTATGCCATCCGACATCCAGGTTGAACTCGAGCCCACACATGTGACCGTGCAGCCCAAGGTGCTTTACGTCGGTACGCCGATCGCGTTGATCACCACGCTGAGTCCCGACGCGTCGGTGAACATCGGACCGATGTCCTCGGCGTGGGCGCTGGGCCGCACGATCGTGCTGGGCTGGGAGGCGACGTCGCAGACCTTCGCCAACCTCGCCCGAGAGGGTCAGTGCGTGATCAACTACCCACACGCCGACAGTTGGGCGCACGTCGAGGCGATCGCCTTGCTCACCGGGCGCAACCCACCGGCGGCGCACAAAGCCGGGCAGTTCACCTACACGAAGGACAAGTGGACGCCCGGCGGCTTCACTCCGCAGCCCTCGGCGGTGGTCCGTCCGCCGCGCATCGCCGAGTGCGCGCTCCAGTGCGAGGCCGAAGTCCAGGCGATCCATGTGCCGGGCGGACCAGGCCGGGCGGATTTCCGCATCGTCGAGACCTACGTCCGCACCATTCATGCAGACCGGCGGATCGTCGACCCAGCCACCGGCCATATCGATACCGACGCATGGTCGCCGGTGCTCTATGTCTTCCGCGAGTACTTCGGTACCGGGGGACGCCTCGGCAAGACCCGTCGCCGCTGACGCACCTAGCGTGGCGTGAGTGGCGAGGGGAACCGCGGCTTGATTCGCACCCCGCCGAGCCAGTCGGTCAGCTCAGAAGCCTTGCGCTGCAATGTTTTCTGCGCTGCTGCGCCTGGGTCGTCGACATACGTCAGCTGCACCCGGCCGTCAGGGTCCTGCCCCCAGGCGCCGACGATCCGGCCGTCCCACCACACCGTGGGTCCGGCATTGCCGGTGCGGTCGAACACCTGCCCGGCATGCGGGCCCAGGTACCAGTCGCGCGACTGCCAGCCCATGGTGGTCGGGTCCAGCCCTGGCAGCAGGGCGCCCCATGGAGAAACCGGGGGATCGGCGTCGAAGTCGTCGGGCAGGACAAATCCGGTGTCACCGCAGTCCTCCAGCACGACCTCGACGGCCCCGACGTCGCGCAACCCGTCGCGGGCCCACGACAGGGTCTGGCCGAACCACCACTTCACATCCGTCGCGGTGGCCGGGCCGAAAGTGCGCAACCACGTGCCCAACAGTTCGGCGCGAGCGGCGTCACCGGTCAAGGGTGCGAGGGGCTCGGGTAGCCAGTGCGTCGCCGAACTCCACAATGGCCGCGACGTGGTCCAGCTGCCGTCGTTGGGTCCGCGCAACACGTGCCCCTGCGCCGACAGCACCGTCAGCACTCGCGGCGCCACAGGGGTACTTCCGCCCCAAGTTTTTCCGGGCGCCGGGTCCCAATTACCGGCCAACTCGGGCAACGCGGTGCGCAGCGTGGCGGTGTTCGCCACCTCGCCGGCGGCCAGATGACCACGGACGGCGTCCGCCGCACGATCCAGCCAGGCGCCGCCGTCGTCGGCGATGCCCGACTTCTCCACGTCACCGATCAGCCGCTTGCGTTCGGTGCCGGCCACGCGGTCGCTGGCCGCGGCCTGCACGGCGGGCAGGTCAGCCGTGTGCACGACCCACAGTGTCCGGCGCATGGCCATGTGTTTGACCAGATACCGGTCCCGGTACAGCGCATCGTCCAGATCGTCGACGGTGAAACTCGGCTGCCGGGCCCACAGCGACAGGTATGGGGTGGCCGGATCGGTGCCATGCAGGCCCACGAGCGACCGGACCGTCTCGTCCAGCGAGGCCGGCGCATCGCTCAGGAAATGACGCCGGGCCAGGCGGTTGCGGCGCTCGGCAGTGGTGAAGGTGCGCAACGGCGTCAGTCGTTCCGCATCGACCGGCGGATCTGCTCCAGACGTTCGGCCGCCGCCTGCTGCCGGGCTTCGTACTGTTCCTCCACCGACCGGCCTTCAGGAGTCTCTGCGGCCAGCTCGGCAGCGCCGATTGCTGTGCCGTAACGGTTTTCGATCTTCTCTCGCACCGACTCGAAGGTCGGGACGCCGTCGGGGGTGTATCCCGGGTCGGCCGGCGCGCCCACGGGGCCGGGCG
>JARLGS010000522.1 GCA_031292695.1 Mycobacterium sp.
CCTGCAACGTGACATCCTGGGGCGCATCATGCGCGTCGACAACGGCGCCGGTCGTGCCCTGCTGCTGCGCTACGACCGTAGCGTCATCGTCGGCGTCGATTACCAAAGCCATCGTCCGGCCGACACTGCCGAAGCGTCCTGGCAGACCCTGCAAAATCTGGTGACCTACCGCTACGACGAACAGCGTCGCCTGGTTGAAGCCACCAACGCCGTCGGCGAAAGCGAGCTGTACGCCTACGATGCCCGGCACGTCATTCAGGTGCGGCAACTGGCCGGCGGCGCCAAGTTTTTCTGGGAATGGGAAGGCCAGGGTAAATCCGCCCGTTGCGTCCACCACTGGGCCAACTTCGCGCAGATGGACGCGCGCTACACCTGGGGCGATGACGGCAGCGTCACCGTACTCAATGCCGACGGCAGCCAGGAAGTCTACGTCCACGACGACAACGCCCGGCTGGTCAAGCAGGTCGACCCGGACGGCGCCACCCACGAAAAGGCCTACGACGAAAAAGGTCGGCTGATCGCGGAAAAAGACCCGCTCGGCGCCGTCACCGAGTACCAGTACAACGACGCGGGTCGCCTGGTCGCGGTGATTCCGACGCAAGACGCGCCCACGGTCTACGAGTACGACAACGGCTTCGTCAGTGCCGTGCAGCGCGGCAAGGCCGAGTGGAAATACGACCGCAACGCCCAGGGCGACATCACCCGCCAGACCGACCCCAGCGGCAATACCAGCGCCTACACCTACGATGCCCGTGGCCGCTTGCTGGACATCCGCCATGCCGACGGCAGCGTGCACCAGTTGACCTGGAACCCTCAAGGTCAGCTCATCGAAGAGCAACTGCCGAACGGCGGCCAGCGTCGCTACCGCTACGACGCGCTGGGCCGGCAAATCACCCGCCAGGACGAAACCGGTGCGGTCACCCAGTACCAATGGAATGCCGTCGGCCGCCTGACCCAGGTGCAACTGCCCGGCGGCGCCACCCGCGCCTTTACCTACAATGCCTACGGCAAACTCACCAGCGAGCGCGACGAACTGGGCCGGCTGACCCGCTATGAGTACGCCGACAACCTGCACCTGGTCAGCCGCCGCCTCAACCCGGATGGCAGTGAGCTCAAGTACCGCTACGACAACGCTCGCCTGTTGCTCACCGATATCGAGAATGAACGCGGCGAGCAGTACCACCTGGACTACTACAGCAACGGCCTGATCCAGCAGGAAACCGGTTTTGATGGTCGGCGCACGGCGTACGTCTATGACCTTAACGGCCAACTGATCGAAAAGACCGAGTTTGGCGATGATGGCAGCGAGCTGAAGACCGCCTACCAGCGCGACGCCGCTGGCCGCCTGCTGGTCTAGACGCTGAGCGATGGTGAGAAGATTCACTACCACTACGACGCGCTGTGCCGCCTGGTCAATGTCGATGACGGTCTCTGGCCGCTGGCGTATGAGTACGACCTGCAGGACCGCCTGACCACCGAGCACCAGGGTTGGGCTACCCTGCACTACCGCTACGACACGCTCGGCCAAC
>JARLGS010000523.1 GCA_031292695.1 Mycobacterium sp.
ACACTGGCACCCACCAGGGCAACACCCGCAGTGACATACGGCCTCATCGTTAGCTGCATTACTTTACCTCTCGATTGTGTCAGTGATCTCAGTCCGCGGGCGTCGCAAAATCTACCCGCGAGTAAGTTTCAAATCAATAACGTTTCGCGACCAGTCAGCGACTGCCGCATTTGAGACATCACTCCCGCCGCCGCAGAACAGTGCAGCTCACGCCCCATGAATAGGGCGTCTAGATAGCGCATCTATCTCATCTAGCAAATACGTGACGACCCGTACCGGAAGGGTCGACATATTGTCTGGAACGTGCCGTAGCTACCCTTAGAGCTCCCTGTGAGCAGCGGTTTTCCGGACTTCGAGCCACCTCGGTGAGAGTTTGCTGGAATGCCGCCATGCGGCACCGCTACGACAGACAAGGCGAAGCCCGCATCCCGCGACCGGGACGGCGCTAGCGCGCCCGCCGGTAACCCGCCGACACCCGCCGATCGCGGCAGAATATATTTTCGCCGCGCGGGCCGGCGCCGGCCTCAGCAGCGGCGCCGGGAGGTGAATCAGGGGATCTTGACCCACTTACCGGCATCGCCCACGATCCCGACGGGAACGGCACCGGTAAGACTGACGTTCTGCACCGTCGGGCCCGCCGCGACGATCGTGGTGTCCTGAAGAATCGGCAGCACTGTCGCCATCGCCCACAGCTTGGGCTCCAGCTCGTTGAGTACGTCAGCGATGCTCTCGGTACCGCCCAGGGCCGCGTCAATCTTGGGCTGAATGGTGCGATCGCAGATGCCGGTGAGGTTACTGGGCGCCTGCACCAACTGGTCGCCGCCCAGCGGCCTCGGTAGCGTGAGGGTGGGCGCAGTGGGTGTCACCGACGTCGGAGTCGGCTGCGGCGCAATGGGTTTGGATGTCGACTGCGGTGAGTGCGGGGACTGTGGGGCCGACACCGGTGGCGCTGCGGTGGACACGGCCGTCGTCTCCAGTCCAGGGCAGCCGTACCGCGAGGCCAGGACCGTCGCCAGATCACCGCCGGCATGGTGCCAGCCGACGATCGCGTCGACCCGGTCCAGACCGTCCGCGTACAGCACCACCGGATCCATGGCCAGCACCGTGGCCTCGATTCCCACGCTGCGCAACTGGTCGGCCGCAGTGTTCGCGACCGCGACCGAGGTCGGATCGTTCGCGGCGGCGCCGATCGTCAACCCCAGCGGCTTGCCGTCCTTGACCAGCCGGTCGTGGCCGGGTGGCGGCGGGGCGCCCGGTGTCGACGGCGGGGCCGCGGCGGTTTCGATGTTGTATCCGGCCTGGTGCAATAGGTCCAGCGCGGCGCCACGATCCAGCGCGGGCGGCGCCGTCGGTACGTAGCCGGGATCAGACGGCGTCCGCACCTGGGCCTGGGCCAGGGTGACGGTGTTGTCGCTGCCGGCGCCGACGGCCGCCAGCAGCCCCACGTCGAGCAGACCGAGCAATGCCTTGCGCACCTGGGCATCGGCCAGTGCGGGCCGTTGGGCGCGCAAGGTCAGCTGCATGACCCGTGGGGTGACGATCCGCGCCGTGCGCACCCCGGGGATCGCCGCCAATTGCGCGAACGTCGCCTGCCCGCCATGCACCTGGGCCACCTGCGTGTCCCGGTTACGGATCGAATCAGCAAGGGCGGCAGGCGATCCGCCGCGGCGGAACAGAATCTGGTCAGGTACCGACGGCACGCTCCAGTAGCGGTCATTGCGGGCCAGCAGAATCTCATCCCGCTGTGGATCGATGCTCTCCACCCGGAACTGGCCCCCGGTCACCGGCATGGCCCGCGCCAGTCCGGCTCCGAAGCCGCCCGGCACGTCCTTGACGATGTGCGCCGGCAGGATGTTGTTGAACAGTTCCCGCCACGCCGGGTATGGCCGGGAGAAGGTCACGACGGCCGTCTTGCCGCCGTCGACCGACTGCACACCGGTCACCAGGTCGTAGCCGGCCGGGTCGACCACGCCGGGCTGGCTGACCATCTGCCGCCACTGGTACCAGTAGTCGTCAGCGGCGATGGGCGCGTTGTCGGTCCACTGCGCCTCAGGCCGGATTTTGTAGTTGACGGTGAATGGGCTCTGACTGGTCACCTCCGCCGACAGCAGCAAAGACGTGTCCATCTCCCAGCGCGATCCCGACGGCGACGCCGGGTCGGCGATCGGCCGGAACGAGCTCGGCAGCACCAGCGACGAGATCGCCGCGTTGACCGGCGACTGATCGGACTGCAGATGCGGGTTGAATCCGGGACCGATCCAGTCGATCGCCATGATGATCTGGTTCATCTTCGGCGGCGGCAGCGTGGTGCTCTTGGTGATCTCGGTGCTGCGTGGGGCCGGCGGCGGGCTGACAGTGCAGCCCGTGAGGGCCAGCACCGACACCAGGACGCCAGTCGTCATCAGATGGCGGCAGGCGTCGGGCACGCCGTTCAGGGTATCGGCAGGCAACTGCCTGACCACTATCCGTGGTCCACAATCAGCGGTATGGGTCTTCTGCCGAAGCCGCACGCCACACTGACCGATGCCGATGTCGCCGACACCCTCAGTCGGGCGGTCGCGGTCATCAACCCACTACTGAACCTGCTCGCAGAGGCCGATCCGATCGGGCTGCGCAAGCGCACCCACCGCCTGCTCAGGCCACCCCGCCGACTCACCGACCGCATCCGCCGGCTGCGGCTGTGGCGTCGTCGCCGGCAGGCCGGCCGCGGCCCCAGCACCACCGACCGCGCCCTGAACGCCGGCGCCCAGCTGATCAACGCTGCTGACCTCCCCGGCACCGCCGCGTGGGATCGGATGAGCCGCGACGAACGCGTCCACTGGTGGGTGCACCGGGTTGGTGCGCTGAACACCGTTGTGGTGGCCTCGCCGGGGGCATTCGGTTGGCTGGCCCGCATGGTGCCGGTGGGCGAGTTGGCGGGTTTCGTCAGCCAGGCCATCGTGTTGTGCGCCGTGGCACGCGAGTACGGCGTCACCGACACGCGGGCGCAGGTGCGCTTGCTCGCCCAGGTGCTGTGCCAGCGGCAGCTGCCCGAGGGCTTCGACATGCCGCCGCCGCACGACCCCGAGCCGCTGCCTGAAACACCGCCGCCGGGATGGAAGCCTCTCGAAGCCATCACGTCGTCGACCCCGGTCGTGGTCGTCAGAACCCTCTGGCAGCTGGCCGGCATCCTGCTGGCGACGTTCGAGGAGGTCGCCAAACGGCCGCATCCGAAGAAGTTGTACGGACTCCTGAGTTCGTTGCCCGGGCTCGGCTGGATCTCCGCCTACTTCGGCGAGCGCGGCGCACTGACCCGAGCGGCCCACGCCGGGGAGACCTGGCTCGCAAACCGCCGAGTGGCCGGTTAGCGCACGCAATTCACGAAAAAGCGTGCGGTAATTGGCCTTTCGGCCAATTCAACGGCTAGCCGCGAGCCTTCTCGCGAGCCTTGGCCCGAGCCCGCAGGCTGGCGGTCAGCTCGACCTTGCGCACGCGGACGATCTCCGGCGTCACCTCGACGCACTCGTCCTCGGCACAGAACTCCATGGCCTGTTCCAGCCCCAGCTCCAGCGGGCGCGCCAGCGTCTCCATCACGTCCGCGGTCGACGAGCGCATGTTCGTCAGCTTCTTCTCGCGGGTGACGTTGATGTCGAGGTCCTCGGCCCGCGGGTTGATGCCGACGACCTGGCCCTCGTAGGTGTCCTGGCCTGGCTCGACGAAGAACTGACCACGGTCGGCCAGCTGGATCATCGCGAACGGCGTCACCGAGCCGGTGCGGTCGGAGACCAGCGAACCGGTGTGCCGGGCGCGGATCTCGCCCGCCCACGGCCGGTAGCCGTCGAACACGGCGTTGGCGATACCGGTGCCGCGGGTCAAGGTGAGGAAGTCGGTGCGGAAGCCGATCAGGCCACGCGACGGCACGATGAAGTCCATCCGGACCCACCCGGCGGCGTGGTTGGTCATCTCTTCCATGCGGCCCTTGCGGGCAGCCATCAGCTGCGTGATGGCGCCGACGAACTCGTCGGGACAGTCGATGGTCATCGCCTCGAACGGCTCGTGCAGCTTGCCGTCGATCTGGCGGGTAACCACCTGGGGCTTGCCGACGGTCATCTCGAAGCCTTCGCGGCGCATCTGCTCGACCAGCACGGCCAGCGCCAGCTCGCCACGACCCTGGACCTCCCAGGCATCCGGACGGCCGATGTCGACGACCTTGATCGACACGTTACCGACGAGCTCAGAATCCAAGCGGGACTTGACCATTCGCGCAGTCAGCTTGTGGCCCGAGACCTTGCCGGCCAGCGGCGAGCTGTTAGTGCCGATGGTCACCGAGATGGCGGGCTCGTCGACGGTGATGCGCGGCAGCGCATGCGCGTGCTCAGGGTCGGCCAGGGTGTCGCCGATCATGATTTCCGGCATCCCCGCGACGGCGACGATGTCACCGGCCACGGCCTCGGTGGTCGCGGTGCGCTCGACGCCCTCGGTGACCAGCAGTTCGGTGATCTTGGCGTTGGTGATCACCGGATGGCCGTCGACCTCACGCATCCAGGCCACCTGCTGGCCCTTCTTGATCTTGCCCTTGTAAATACGCACCAGCGCCAGGCGGCCCAAGAAGGCCGAGGCGTCCAGGTTCGTGACCAGCGCCTGCAGCGGAGCCTCAGGGTCGCCCTTGGGCGCCGGGATGTGCTCGAGCAACACGTCGAACAGCGGATCGAGGTTCTCCCCATCAGGGTTCTCGCCGTTGGCGGGCTGCGTGGTCGACGCGATACCGGCCCGACCCGACGCGTACAGCGTGGGCAGGTCCAGTGCCTTCTCAGCGGAAGCCTGGGCTTCCTCATCCAAGTCGGACGCGACGTCCAGTAGCAGGTCGTGGCTCTCCTCGACGACCTCGGCGATCCGGGCATCGGGCCGGTCGGTCTTGTTGACCACCAACAGCACCGGAAGGTGCGCGGCCAGCGCCTTGCGGAGCACGAAACGGGTCTGCGGCAGCGGGCCTTCGGAGGCGTCGACCAGCAGCACCACGCCGTCGACCATGGACAGGCCGCGCTCGACCTCGCCGCCGAAATCGGCGTGGCCGGGAGTGTCGATCACGTTGATCACCGTCATGGTCCCGTCCGCGTGATGCCGGTGCACCGCGGTGTTCTTGGCCAGGATGGTGATGCCCTTTTCCTTCTCCAGGTCACCGGAGTCCATCAGTCGCTCGACGGTATCGTCGCCGCGGTGCGTCAGCGCACCGGACTGCCGCAGCATCGCGTCGACGAGGGTCGTCTTGCCGTGGTCGACGTGTGCGACGATGGCGACATTGCGGAATTTGGGCTGCTCACTCACGTCGGAGATTGTCGCAGCGAGGGGCCCGGTTTGCGAAACTGTGGAGCTGCTGACGAAACTGCTTGTCGATGAAGCTCAGCAAGCTCGCGGGGGCCAAACCCAAGAAGAAATGCTGCCGCAGCAAGCCCCGGTGCAAGCGCTGTCCGCTGGTGCTGCACAAGGTCCAGAAAGCCGCGCACCACGGGGTCCACGGCAAGGACCTCGAGAAGGTCTACAAGCGCGCCCGAAAAGCCTGATAAACCCCTGATACCCTGCTGTTTTGCCGCCTCCGCGAGTAGCGTGGAAGTGTTCGTCGAACACGGCACAAGGAGGTCAGCTACATGACGATGTACGAGGGTCTGACCCTCGCAGTTGTGGCCCTGTTGGCTTTGGGCGCCACCGCTGCGATATTCGCCGGGTTACTGAATTGGGCCGGCGGTTTCTTCGTGGTGCGGTGTGCTGCGTGTCACCATTTGACGTTCTCCACAGTGAACCGGCTGAAGACGGACTGCCCGCACTGCAAGTACCCCGCGCTGCTGCATCCGCTGTACACCGCACAGCACGGCACGGCCATGGCGTCCACGCGAGTGGTCGGCGACCGGTTGCGCTACTGAGCTAGCGCGGCCTTCAACTCGGTGAGCCAAGCCCGGTCGGCGGGCACCCAGGCCAGAGCGTCGAGTTCGTCGGCGCCCACCCAGCGCAGTGCATGGTGGTCGTGCGCCTGCGGCGCATCGTCGGAGAACACCCGATACGCCCGCAACGTGACCGCGTCGGACAACGCCACATCCGTGCCCAGCCGGGCGCCGATAGTGACCCCGACGCCGAGTTCTTCGTGTAGCTCGCGGGCCAGCGCCTGCTCGTCGGTCTCCCCCGGTGCCACCTTGCCGCCGGGCAGCTCCCACAGGCCGGCCAGCTCCGGCGGCCGATTGCGCTGCGCCACCAGCAGTTTGGCGCCGGCGACGAGTACGCCCGCAACGACGACGATCACGTCGGACAGAGTACTTGGCCGTCGAGCGTGTGGGCTTCCGGGAAAATTCGGCAAGAATTTCTCGTAATCCCCCACCCTCGCCGGGACAATGGCCTCATGACTGTCCTCACCGATGAACAAGTCGACGCCGCAGCGCCCGAAGGCTGGTCCCGGGTCGACGGGGCACTACGCCGGCCCGTGAAGTTCCCGGCATTCCTCGACGGCATCGACGCAGTCCGCCGGGTGGCGATTCACGCGGAAGCCAAGGATCATCACCCGGATATCGATATCCGTTGGCGCACAATCACTTTCAGCCTCGTCACGCACTCCGAGGGTGGCATCACCGACAAGGACGTGGCAATGGCCGAAGAGATCAACGGCCTGGTCGCCTAGCCATCCAGCCGAGCGTCACCATCGTCATCACCGGGTAGACCAGCCCGGCCCAGGCCAAGTACCACGGGCGGCTGATCACCCAGATCGTCGGCTGCTCGAAGCTCAGCAGCCACGGGACCCCGACGAGCACCAGCACCAGCCAGGTCCAGCGCAGCCGCCGCGCGCTGCTCAGCCCGGCGAACGGCCCGTGCCACAGCCACATCATCAACGGGATCAGCCACACCCAGTGATGGGTCCACGAGATCGGCGAGAACAACAGCCCGAACAGCTGGACTACCAGCAGCGCGGCCAGTCGATCCGGCCGCTCCGCTTCGTACACACCGCGCCACGCCAGCCAGGCCAGCGCGGCCGTCAGCAGCACCGCGATCACCACGGCCGGCTCGAAACCGGCGTCGTGGCCGACGATTCGGGAGATCGCGCCGCGCCAAGACTGATTGAACGACGTGGCCACCGGGCCCACCCGGTTGGCGTCACCGAGCAGATCGGTGAAGTAGTACAGCGCTTGACCGCGCAGCACCAGCCAGGACGCCAGCACGGTGCCGAAGAAGGTGACGACCGTGAACGCCATGGCCCCCCAACGACGGACACCGAGGAAATACAGACCCGACACCGCCGGCGTCAGCTTCACCCCGGCGGCCAGACCGACCAGCAGGCCGGACCACCACCAGCGGGTGGTGTAGGCGGCGTAGAGCACGGCCAGCACCAGGATGACGTTGATCTGCCCGTAGTCGAAGGTGCTGCGCAACGGCTCGGTCCAGATGCCGACGGCGGTCCAGGCCATGACCAGCCGATGTCCCGGATCCGGTAGGTCGATGAGCCGCAAGCTGATCCACACGACGCCGTAGAGCGCCCCGATGATGCCGAGTTGCCAGCAGAACGCCAGCAGCCCGAACGGCACGAAATGCAAAGGGTAGAACAGCACCGCAGCAAACGGTGGATAGGTGAACGGCAGCGGGAAGTCCGGGGTCTGGTCGGCGTACACGTAGTCGTAAAGCGGGTGCCCGGTGCCGAGCGTCGCGGCGCCGCCCACGTAGACGTGGAGGTCGACGAAGTTCGCCCCATTTGGCACCAGATACGTCCAGGCGAACCGCGCAGCGACGCTGAGCGCCAGCAGCAGCGGCGCCCAGCGGAGGACGGAACGGGTGTCGGTGTTTATCGCACGACTGTAACGGTCGGTCACTGCTCGCCATCTGTGCAGTAACGGTTCCATAAATGCCACACGTGTCACTTGAGTAACACCAGTAACCGAATAGCTTCAGTTCTGACGCGCCACCACCTGACCGGGAGGACCCCTGACATGCGCAACCGCACTGCTGGAAAATTGTTGGCCACCACCATGATTGCCGCCGCCGGCGCAGTCCCGGTGGCAATCGCACTGAGCGCGGTCGCGGCCGCCGACCCAGCCCCCGCCGCGC
>JARLGS010000524.1 GCA_031292695.1 Mycobacterium sp.
CATTCCGGTCACGCCGACGGCGACGGCATCGCCGAGCGTGAGCAACACGGCGACCGCGCAGGGCGGCGGCGACCCGACCTGTCCGACCACGGCCAACTGCACCAGCACGATCACCACACCGGTGAACGCACCGCAGTTGACAGTGACCAAGACCTCGAACGGACCGTGGACGATCAACCAGACCGGCGCCACGTACACGCTGACGGTCAGCAATACCGGCGCGGCGGCGACGGTGGGCACGGTGACGGCAAGCGATGCGCTGCCGAACGGCATCACGCCGCAATGGACCGGAACGCTGAGCACGGGTTCCTGGAACTGTACGTTCAGCGCACAGGCCGTCACCTGTACCGCAACGCCCAATCTGGCAGCGGTCACGGGTACCAGCACGATCACGCTGCCGGTCAATGTCACGCCGGCCACGCCGACGGGCAGCAACAGTATCACCAACTACGCCAGTGTCGGCGGCGGCGGCGACCCGTTCAACGGCGGTAGCGCACCGACGCCGGGAAGCGGCTGCAGCGATGCCATGCACTGCGCCAGTGTGCAGACTTCGGTGACACCGCTGGCGGATCTGTCGATCACCAAGGTCGACAACCGGGGTGGATCCAGCATCACTGCCAGCATCGGCAACGTGATACCCGGCACGAGCGTGACCTATACGATCGTGGTGTCGAACGCGGGACCGAACACGGCGACGGGTGCGGCGGTAGCCGATACGTTGCCGACAGGAATCACAAGCGATACATGGACGGCAGTGGCATCCGGTGGTGCGACGGGGTTCAGCGCGAGCGGCAGCGGCAACATCAACGACACGGTGAACATGCCGTCGGGCAGCACGATCACCTACACGGTGACAGCCAGTGTCAGCGCGTCGGCGACAGGCACGCTGAACAACACGGCCACGGTGGCCGGCGCCGGCGGCACGACCGACCCGAATCCGGGCAACAACAGTGCAACCGATGTGGACACGCTGACGCCGCAGGCGGATTTGTCGATCACCAAGACCGACGGCGTGACCACGGCGATACCGGGTAGCGCCGTGACGTACACGATCGTCGCGAGCAACGCGGGGCCGAGTGCGGCGAACGGTGCGACCGTGGCCGACAACTTGCCTGCGTCAATCACGAGTGCGACGTGGATATGCGCGGGTACCGGTGGCGGCACATGCACGGCAAGCGGGTCGGGCAACATCAACGATACCGTCAACCTGCCCAGCGGTGCGAGCGTCACTTACACGGTGACGGCAAGCATCAGCGCAAGTGCAACGGGCACGCTGAGCAACACCGCGACGGTGAGCGCGCCGGCGGGCGTGACCGATCCCAACCCGGGCAACAACTCGGCGACGGACACCGACACGCTCAGTCCGCAGGCTGACCTGTCGATCACGAAGAGTGACGGAACCGGCAGCTACAGTCCTGGCGGTACGACGACATACACGATCGTGGTGGGCAACGCAGGACCCAGTGCGGTTGCGGGTGCGACGATTGCGGACATTATGCCGGCGTCGATCAGCAGCGACAGCTGGAGCGCGGTAGGGACGGGCGGCGCGAGCGGGTTCAGCGCGGCCGGCAGCGGCAACATCAGCGACACGGTGAACCTGCCGGTCGGCAGCACGATCACGTACACGGTGAACGCGAACATCAGCCTTGCGGCGACGGGCAACCTGGTGAATACGGCGACGGTTGCCGTTCCGGGCGGAGTGAACGATCCGAATCCGGCCAACAACAGTGCCACCGACACGGACAGCAACGGTGGCGCAGCGCAGCTGACGATCGCCAAGAGCGCGACGCCGTCGGCGTTTGCGGTGGGCCAGAGCGGGACATACTC
>JARLGS010000525.1 GCA_031292695.1 Mycobacterium sp.
GATGCGGGCGCGGTCGAGACGAACTATGCCCTCAGCTTCTCCACCGAGCCTTCCAACTCCCAGGCCAACACCAACTTCACGGCGGGCGTAACGCTCACCGAGAGCGGCAATCCCTTCGCTCCTTCAGTCACCATTCCGCTCACTCTCACCGGTACCGGCTCTCTGACCGGCGGATCGGCGGCGACATCGAGCGGCCTCGCAACCTACGCTCTCCAGGTCAACACAGTCGGCACGGGCGATACGCTGACGGCGAACCTCACACTGAACGCTGGTCTCACTCCGGCGGTCGCGATCTCCACCACGAGCGGCAGCTTCGACATCGGAATCGCGACGCCCACGGTCGGTCTGTCGCTGTCCTCGGCCTCCATCACCTATGGCACGCTTGAAACCTTTACAGCGACGGTCCCGACTCCAGCTACGGGCACGGTGACCTTCTACAACAATGGAACCACCTCTTTGGGAACGGGTACCGTCAGTGGCGGCACCGCAACCTTCTCGAGTTCGACGCTCACCGCCGGATCGTATTCCATTACCGCCGCGTACTCCGGCGACAGCAATTACACTTCGGCAACATCGAGCCCGCAGACCCTCACCATCAGTCAGGCCGACCAGGCGGCTCTTGCGGTCACCGGGATGCCGCCAACGGCGCAAATCTACGGCGCAACCTTCACAGTGGAAGCATCGGGCGGCAGCGGGACCGGTGCGATCACCTTCGCGGCCACCGGTGCCTGCTCGGTCAATGCGAACTCCGGCCTGGTGACGATGACCTCGGGCACCGGAACGTGCTCGGTGACGGCAACCAAGGCAGCGGACACGAATTACAACAGCATCACTTCGCCGGCAGCAACTGTGAACGCAGCTTTGGCGAGCCAGACGATCACGATCACAACGCCGGCGCCGGCAACGGAAGTGTACAAGGGTACATTCCCGGTAGCGGCGACGTCGAGTTCAGGGCTGACGGTTGCACTGACGGTGGATGCGGGCAGCACGGGAGTGTGCTCGCTGGCGAGTGGAACGGTGACCATGAACAGCGGCACGGGGACGTGCACGATCGACGCCAACCAGTTGGGGAACACGAACTACAGCGC
>JARLGS010000526.1 GCA_031292695.1 Mycobacterium sp.
CAGCCCGCTGGCCTTCGTCACGGTGGTCAGCCGCCCCTGTCCGTCGTAGCTCAGGCAGGTGCTCGCGCTGTCCGTCGGGCAGGTGTTGGTGCTATTCGGACTGATGCTGGTGAAGTGCGCTCTCTGGTCGTTCCCGTAGTAGGTCGTCACCCCGCTCGTGGTGGTGCTGGCCAGCTCGTTGGCATTGCTGCTGCTGTAGCTGTAGCTGGTGGTCGGACTGCCGTTGCTCGTGGCGCCGGTCAGGTTGTCGCCCAGGTTGGCATAGGCCCAGCTCCCCGTGGTGCCCGTCCCCGTGGCTCCCGTCAGATGCCCCAGCGCATCGTGGCTCACCGCCAGCGTGGTGGCGCTGCCGCTCACCGTCGTGGTGATGCCGTTCGTCCAACCCGCCGCGTCATACCCGTAGTCGTAGGCGTTGTTCAGCGGCGAGCTCACGCCCGTGGGCCCGATGGCGTCCACGTGCGTGGTCCGGTTGGCGCCGTCATACTGGCCGTGCTGGTTGACGCTGCCCGGCAGACTGATCTGCGTCGGGAAGTCGTCGGCGTTGCGCGTGATGCTCGTCGCGCTGGTTCCGTCGGAGATGCTCGTCGCCAGCCCCGCCGCGTTCAGGCCCAGCGAAATGGTCGCGTAGCCCGGCGCCGCGGTGCTGAAGGTGCGCAGCCGGCCCGCCGCGTCATACCCGTAGCTCGTCGTGAGCGAGTTGTCGGTGCTGCTCGTCGCCCAGTTCGCCGCGTTGTAGCTGAAGCTGGCCGTGCTGCTGGTGCTCCCCGCCGTCTCCCCCAGCGTCAACGCGTTCCCGTTCGGGTCGAAGGTGCTGGTCGTGCTGATCGTCGCCCCGCCCAGGCTGTTGGTCCCCTGCGTCACCCTGCCGGCCGGGTCGATGGTCAGCTGCGTGGCCCGGCTGTCCCAGTCGCTGGCCTTGTTGGTATTGGCCGCCTGGTCCTGGCTCAGCGTCTCCTGGCTGCTGTGCGTGGGCAATAGCGCGTTGTTGGGATCCCGCTCCCCGCTCGTGGCGTCGTTCGCCAGGTCGTAGCTGGTGAACGTCACGTCCCCGTTGGCGTGCGCCTGCCGCACCAGGTTCCCGTGCAGGTCGTAGCTGTAGGTGGTGGTCTGCGCGGTGGTGCTCGGTCCGGAGATGGCGTCCGTGCTCAGCTCGCTCAGCGCGTCGTAGGTGCGGGCCTCCGTCCGCGTGGGGCTGCTGGCATTCCCCCAGGTGATGCTGGTCAGATTCCCGGCATTGTCGTAGCCGAATTGCTGCGTCCTGCCGGATCCGTCCTGCACCTGGCCCAGCCGGCCCGCCGCGTCGTACTGCCCGTAGCTGGTCACGTTGCCCAGCGGATCCCGCTGCGCCGCCAGCTCTGTCGCCGTGTAGGTGAAGACGGTCGTCTCGCCCAGCTGGTTGCCGCTGGCCACCAACCGGCCCAGCGGGTCGTAGCTGGCATGGCTCACGCCGCCCGTCGCGTCGGTCGTGCTCACGGCGTTGCCATCCAGGTCATAGCTCGCCGAAGTCACCGGCGCCGTGCTGCCGCCGGTATAGATGGTCACGCTCGGCTGCGTGGTGCTGCTGGCCCGGCCCAGGTGGTCGTACGCCGCGGTCGTGGTGTTCCCGTTCGGCGTCTGCACCGACGTCTGGTTCCCATCGCCGTCGTCGCCATAGGTGGTCGTCACCGG
>JARLGS010000001.1 GCA_031292695.1 Mycobacterium sp.
AACCGAGCATTTCGGGCAGGTCGACCCGCTCGCCGAGCACGTGCTGCGCCAGGAACGCCACGACCACCTGGTACCAGATCTTGGCGTGCTGCGGCGCCGCGATCCAGTGCCCTTCGGACGGGTAGTAGAGGTAGCGGTGTTCGGTGCCACCCTCATCGTCGGCGGGCAGCCCCGACCGGGTCAGCAGATCGTTCCACAGGCGCAGACCTTCGCCGATCGGGACGCGATAGTCCTTGTCGCCGTGGATCACCAGCATCGGCGTCGTGACGTTCCCGACGTGGCGGTGCGGTGAATTGTGTTCCGCCATCTCAGGCGTCATCTCGCGGGCCCACCAGTAGGCACCGTCGGTTGTGGGCCCGAACTGGTCCAGCGCCCACAGGCTGGCGTGGGTGACGATGGCGGCGAACCGGTCGGTGTGCCCGGCAATCCAGTTCGCCATGTAGCCACCGAACGAACCGCCCATCGCCGCGGTCCGCCCGGCGTCGACGCGCGGGTGCTCACAGGCTGCGTCGACCGCCGCCATCAGATCGGTGAACGGCGCGAAACCCCAAGCACCCCAGCCACGTTGGATGAAGTCCTGCCCGTATCCGGTGGACAGGGCGGGGTCTGGCATCAACACGGCATAGCCGCGTGCGGTGAGCAGCCACGGATTCCAGCGCCAGTGCCAGGTGTTCCAACTACCCAGTGGACCGCCGTGCACCCACAACAGCAGCGGCGCCGGATCGTCACCGGCCGGCACCGTCATCCAAGACCGCACTGCGGTGCCGTCCCCGGCTTCGGTGGTCACCTCGACCAATTCTCCTGGCAGGTGCGGCAATTCGACGCAGGGCAACACGGTGACGGACCCGTCGCCGTCGATCCGGACCGGATGAGGCGGGGCCAGATAGCTGCTCCGCAGCGCGTACAGCACACCGCCCGGGGCGGGCCGCACCTCGGTGTAGGTGAAGTCGTCGTGGGTCAGGCGGGTGACTTCGCCGGTGTCCGGGTGGACGCGGAAGATGGGCCCTCGACCGTTATCGTCCGCGGTCACCAGCAGCGTCGATCCATCGAGCGACCAGGTCACCGACGTCGGCCAGCGGTCCCAGTGCCCGGTGAGTTCCGCCGACTCCCCGTCGAAGCCGGTGCGGCACAGGGTGATCCGCGGCGCCCGGCGCGGCGTCGAATGTGTCTCCCGGAGGTACGCCACTGCATGTCCGTCCGGCGAGATCGCCGGGACGCCGAGATCGGCGTCCGGATCCTCGGCGATCACGATCCGCTCGCCGGTACGCACGTCTATCCGGACCAGCATGTTGCGCAGTGCGGCGCCCGGCGCCGGCACCTCCCAGGAGGTCACCACGAACGCCCCGTCCGCGCTGACGTCAGCAACCGCCTCGTTCAGCGCGATGCCCGGTTCCGGCGTGATGTCTTGAGCCGCTCCGGATTCGACGCGGAACAGGTGCGGTTGGTCCGGGCCCAGGTCGTGGTCCCAGTGCCGCACCGGGTAGCCGGTGTGCAGGATCGCCGACACCTTGTTGTCCTTGCGCAGTTTGCGCAGTCGCTTGTCGTCGTCCGGGGTTGCGGCCGACGGGAGCATCGGCGCGGTCACCACCACGACATCGGCGGCGCGCGCCGTGAGCACCCCGGTCACCCCGCCCGACGCGTCAAGAATCCGTTGCGCCTCACCGCCGTTGGCCGGCAACCGCCACAGTGCGGCGGGCGCATCGTCATCGGATTCGGTGGCTCGCGCCGCCACGAACAGCAGGTCACCGTCGGCGGTGAAGGCCGGGCTGGACTCCCCTTTGGCGCCGCGGGTCAGCCGACGCGCAGGGCGTTGCCCTTGTGGATCGACTTCCCAAGCGGCGGTGACATATTCGGTGCGCTTGTCGTTCAGCTCACTGATCATGACGACGACCCGCCGGCCGTCCGGGGAGACGGCGAGTCCGGACACCCGGGGCAGAGCGAGGTAGGCATCCAGGTCATCGAACGGAGTCACGGCCATGCTCCGTTGTTAGCACACGTCAGCCGGCAGCAGCACGTCAATATTCATCGCACCAAGCGCGCCCAGCGCACCTGCCGACCATTAGTTGCCATGGCGGTTCAGGAAGTCGTCGATGAGCGTGTTGACAGTGTCGGGCGCCTCATATGCGGCCAGGTGACCGATCTGATCCAGAACGACCAGCTCCGAGCCCCGGATGGCCTCGGCCATCCGGCGCACTTCGACTACCGGAAAACTCGCGTCTTCACGGCCCGCGACCACCAGTGCGGGGGCCGTGATCCGTCCGAACAGCGCGTGCTGGTCGGGCCGCCTGACCACGATGCTCTCCACCGCGAAGCTGGCGGACCGCGCATTGTTGCGCTCGATCATCGCAACCAGGCCGTCGACGAGCTCGGGCCGCTGCCGGCGCGTGGTTGCCCCGAGGAACCGGGGCACGACCGTCGATCGCACGAACAGCGGACGCCCGGCCAGTCGGGTCATGTGCGCAGCCAGCGCGAGCTGCAGGCGATCCCACCAGGGACCAGCCGAAGCAGTGCCGTTGAGCAGTACCGCGCACCCGACGCGGTCCGGGTAGGTCGCCGCGATGGTGCCCCCGATCATGGCGCCCCATGAGTTGCCCACCAGATGCGCCCACGGCAGCGCCAGTCCGTCCAGGACATCGACATAGGCCTGGGCGCTCTCCTCGAAAGCGAAGGTCCTGCGCAGCGGCTCGCTAGCACCTTGCCCCGGCGGGTCGACCGCGATCGTGGTGTACCGGTCGGAGAAGTAGGCCACCTGCGCGGCGTACAGCGTGTGGTCGGTCAGCAGGCTGGGCAACAAAAGCATCGGGGCGCCGGTCCCGGTGATCTGGACATGCAGTGTGCCGAGCCCGGTCGCAATATCGTGCGTCGCCATACCCCATAGTTTCATCATGTGACGGAGTACCTGCGTCGCCGTGGCACGCACCTCGGGACGCATTCCGACCAGCACATCCAGACGCGGAAACGACGAACGGTGTCGAACCAAATGGTCCGACACCGTTCGTCGTCTGCTCCGAGCGATCATGTCGCCCGAAGGATTGGCAATTAGCCCCGGCGGCCGCAGACCGGCCAGGCACCCATGCCCTGATGGGACGCCACGTTCTCGGCAACCCGGATCTGCTCGTCCTTGCTGGCCGTGTGCGGCATTCCCGAACCACCGTTGGCACGCCAGGTGCCCACCGTGAACTGCAGGCCACCGTAGTAGCCGTTGCCGGTGTTGATGCCCCAGTTGCCACCCGACTCGCAGGCCGCAACGGCGTCCCAGTTGTGACCGCCGTCCGCATTCGCGGTACCGGTACCGATGACCATCGGGGTCACAGCAAGCGCCCCAGCAACGGCAACCAGTCCAAACGTTTTGCGGATGTTCTTCACTTCGTTCCTCTCGCCGAGCGCGCGCCAACCTCGCCCGCGCATAGGCGGTGCGAACTGATGCCTGCCAGGGCAGGCCTAGGGGGCTGGATCGTGCCGTCTCGGTCGGGCACGACAGCGGGGGCGGTTCATATCGGTCACACCGGCCTCAGCCGGCGGACGCTGCGGGTCCACAGGCCATCTGCTCTGGTCCCACCGCAACCCCGCTCACACGCAGGTTCATGGTTTTTCAGTTATTTGCTCTTTTGGAGCGACCTGAGGACCGTAGCAAGGATCCGCGGCGTTATGTCGAACCCATCCCGACCAGATAACGGGAAGATCACGACCGAACCTGAGAGGAATATAAGCAGGTCACAGGACGCATAAAGGTGCGCTAACAAATCACAGTTCGACAACATCTCGTGATAGAGGTCACCATGAAATTGTGGCCTGGCACACAAATTTGAATTCACACGAGTCACAATTGACGCAGGTCAGCGGCACATTTGGGCAGAAAATGTACGCCACCACCGGCGTGTCGCCAGCGAAATTCACCGGTCCGCCAACCCGCAGCTAGTCAGCCAGACGCAGCCACGGTCCGGCCACGCGCGTGATAGCCCCACTCGACACCGGCCCTATTCAGCGGTTTTCATACTTGGGTCGCCGACTGTTTCAGTCCCGTTCACCGGACCCGCGCCGACGCCGATCGACGAAACCCGTTACCCACCAACAGATTTCGAATTCGCCAGGCGACTTCATGAATTCAGGACGGGAATAATAGGAATCAATTTGCATATTGACCGCAGACCGCGGCAATTATGCTAAATGCGAACGCGACAAATACCGACGAATTCAACAATGAACACGGATCATCGGGTAATTTGCTGAGACCGCTCAGGCCAAGTCATCCGAGGTGTTGACGTTGACCAGCGCGCGCTGCGGGTCCATGACCACCCGCTGGGTGTCGACGGTATCGATCAGGGCCCGCATGCTGCGCCGGCCCTTCGCCACCAGCTCGTCGGCCCGCTTGGCGAG
>JARLGS010000527.1 GCA_031292695.1 Mycobacterium sp.
GAGGACGAGACCGGCATGGTCAACGTGCTGTGCGCTCCCGGAGTATGGGCGCGGCACCGGAAACTGGCGCAGACCGCGCCGGCGCTGCTGGTCCGCGGCATCGTGCAGAACGCCAGCGGGGCGGTCACGGTGGTGGCCGACCGGATGGGCCGGCTCGATCTGCGGGTGACGGCCAAATCCCGGGACTTCCGGTGAGGTGCAACTAGACGCCGTAGGCAATTTTGCCAAGTTCATTGACATATATCCGAATTTGTAAAATGCTGAGACGGTAGGCGATGGTGGACCGTCCCGTAATGTTGGCTGTAACCGCCGGTACTGCATCACCATCACCGCATATCCGCGACCGACCCAGGAGAGTCAGCATGTCCGCACCGTCAGCGCAGGTTTTCGACCGTCTGCGTCAACTGGCTGCCATCGAGGATATGGACGCACGTCCGACCCGGACCATCGATGAGGTCTTTACCGGTAAGCCGCTGGCCACCATCCCGATCGCCACCGCCGCTGACGCCGAGACGGCGTTCGCCAAAGCTAGTGCTGCACAGCGTGATTGGGCCAAGCGGCCAGTCGCTGAGCGGGCCGCCGTGATCGCCCGGTACCGCGACCTGGTCATCGAGAACCGCGAATTCCTGATGGACCTGCTGCAGGCCGAGGCCGGCAAGGCCCGGTGGGCGGCCCAGGAAGAGATCATCGACCTGTTCGCCAACGCGGACTACTACGCCAAGGTCGCCGCCAAACTGCTCAAACCCCGTCGGGTCGCGCCCCTGCTGCCGGGACTGAACCGGACCACCGTCGTCTACCAGCCCAAGGGCGTCGTCGGCGTCATCTCGCCGTGGAACTACCCGATGACGCTCACCGCGTCTGACGCCGTGCCGGCCCTGCTCGCGGGTAACGCGGTGGTGCTCAAGCCGGACAGCCAAACCCCGTACTGTGCGCTGGCCTGCGCCGAACTGCTGTACCGGGCCGGACTGCCGCGGGCGCTCTACGCGGTGGTCCCCGGGCCGGGTTCGGTGGTCGGCACCGCGATCGCCGACAACTGCGACTACCTGATGTTCACCGGCTCCTCGGCCACCGGCAGCCACCTCGCCGAGCACGCCGGCCGGCGCCTCATCGGGTTCTCCGCCGAGCTCGGCGGCAAGAACGCGATGATCGTCGCCCGCGGCGCCAACCTCGACAAGGTGGCCAAGGCCGCCACCCGCGCCTGCTTCTCCAACGCCGGTCAGCTGTGCATCTCGATCGAGCGGATCTACGTCGAGCGGGACATCGCCGACGAGTTCACCCGCAAGTTCGGTGACCAGGTGCGCAAGATGCAGCTCGGCACCACCTACGACTTCACCGTCGACATGGGCAGCCTGATCTCCGAGGGCCAGCTCAAGACCGTCTCCGGCCATGTCGACGATGCAAAGGTCAAGGGCGCCAAGGTGATTGCCGGTGGCAACGCCCGCCCGGACATCGGCCCGCTGTTCTACGAGCCGACGGTGCTCACCGACGTCACGTCCGACATGGAGTGCGCCAACAACGAGACCTTCGGTCCGTTGGTGTCCATCTACCCGGTTGCCGATGTCGATGAGGCCATCGCCAAGGCCAACGACACCGAGTACGGGCTCAACGCCAGCGTGTGGGCCGCCTCGATCGAGGAGGGCGAGCAGATCGCGTCCCGCCTGCGGTCCGGCACGGTCAACGTCGACGAGGGCTACGCCCTGGCCTGGGGCAGCCTCGGCGCCCCTATGGGCGGCATGGGCATTTCGGGTGTGGGTCGCCGGCACGGCGCTGAAGGCCTGCTGAAATACACCGAGTCCCAGACGATTTCGACGTCGAAGGTGCTCAACCTCGACCCCCCGTTCGGTCTGCCGAAGC
The DNA here is from genome assembly GCA_031292695.1 of Mycobacterium sp. Taxonomy (GTDB): domain Bacteria; phylum Actinomycetota; class Actinomycetes; order Mycobacteriales; family Mycobacteriaceae; genus Mycobacterium. Next base: position 1,855 of record JARLGS010000527.1, read on the forward strand.
CGCTGTGGCAGAAGTCGCTGGTGCCGATCGTGCGCGCGGTGACGAAGCTGCCTCGGCACTGAGACCGCCGGCACGAAGCGGTGTCGGGCTGGCGGTAGTCTCCGGCTATGACGCTGAACCTCACTGTTGACGAACTGCTGACCTCGACCCGATCGGTACGCAAGCGCCTCGACTTTGAGAAGCCGGTGCCACGCGAGGTGCTGATGGAGTGTCTGGACTTGGCGCTGCAGGCACCGACCGGCTCGAACGCTCAGGGCTGGCAGTTCATGTTCATCGAGGACCCGGCCAAGAAGAAAGCGCTGGCCGATATCTACCGCGCCAACGCCACGCCGTATCTGGACCTGCCCAAGCTGGAGCGTGGTGACATCCGCGACCAGCAGATGGATGCGGTGATGAACTCGGCCAAGTACCTCAACGAGAACTTCGAGAAGGCTCCGGTCCTGATGATCCCGTGCCTGGAGGGTCGGCCCGACGGCGCGGACGCCGGCATGCAGGCGTCGTACTGGGGCTCGCTGCTGCCGGCGGTGTGGAGCTTCATGCTGGCGCTGCGGTCCCGCGGTCTGGGTTCGGCGTGGACGACCCTGCATCTGATCGGCGACGGCGAGAAGCAGGCTGCCGAGCTGCTGGGCATCCCGTTCGACAAGGTCGCACAGGGCGGTCTGTTCCCGATTGCCTACACCAAAGGCACCGATTTCAAGAAGGCCCAGCGGCTGCCGGCCGAGCAGCTGACCCACTGGGACACCTGGTGAGCTGACGCTCTCAAGCGCACAGCTTAAATGCCGGCGGCGAAACCGTGCTGACGCCAGGCCTCGTATACCGCGACGGCAGCGGCATTGGACAGGTTCAGCGACCGCCGGCCGGGGAGCATCGGGATGCGCACCTGTGCGGTGATGTGCGGATCGGCCAGCGTCTGATCGTCCAGGCCGGTTGGTTCGGGACCGAACATCAACACGTCGTCGGTCTGATAGGCCACGTCGGCGAACGATGTATTCGCGTGCGCAGTGAAAGCGAAAACCCGGGCCGGCATGAGTGCTTGCCACGCCTTCGGCAGATCGGGGTGGACGGTGACCGACGCCAGATCGTGGTAATCCAGACCAGCCCGGCGCAGCTTCGGCTCGGACAGATCGAAGCCGAGTGGCTCGACCAGATGCAGCTCGGCCCCGGTGGCCGCGACCATGCGGATCGCATTGCCCGTATTGGGCGCGATCCGCGGCGAGTAGAACATCACTCTCAACACAACTGCAGCCTCTCTGCATGCACGTACCTGGCCGATTTGGGCGTATAGCGCGGCAGGGCGCCGGTGCCGGGTTACGGCACCGCAGCCGGGCCGTGGGGGAGCTGGTTCAGGTCGGCGTGCGGCGCCACCAGCGCCTCGAGTGCGGACATGCACAAGTCCACGGCGGCATCGCGGGAAATCCTTTGTAGCCCAAGCCATTCCAGTGCCACCTCGCGAACCAGTGCCAGCCACCCGGACAATGCAACGGCAACCACGTCGCGGCCGGCTTCGGTCAGGTCCAGCGCGTCCAGGACCCGGTTGCGCAGACCGGTGAGTTCGATTGTGATCGGGTCGCGCACGAC
>JARLGS010000058.1 GCA_031292695.1 Mycobacterium sp.
CGGCCGCCACCTTTCGATGAAACGTCATAGGCGGGACAAAGCGCGCGCAGCAGGACGCAGGGCCTCGGTGGTCGGTTGCCGCCTGAACGTTGGTGCACCGCGGCCCCGATGTACTCACACCGGTTCCCGTGTGCAGGTCATGCACGGCGAAAGCCTTTGGCTAGCAGTGACCGAGAGCAGTCGCCGCGCCGCCGGCGCTGAAGTTCATTCCACCCATGGATCGTCGACGAACTGCGTTTGATGATCCTGCTCACCTCGCCGACCAGCAACCACACCGCCTGGCTTGCGGATGGTAGCCATGACGGCGACAGCGAACATCGCTGGTATTGACACGAGACACCGCAAAAACCGCGGCAAGTCACGAAACATTGCATCCCCCCTGTAAAGGTCTGGCCCCAAGCCCCCCGGCTTGACTGACACTTCAACTGATATTCACGAGAATTCCACGAACTGACCGTCGCGTCAACTCTTGTGATGGGTAGCTGCAATCCCTCTAACCGGACTGTGAGCTAACGTGCGCATAGCGGGCTTGCCTTCCGACGCATCGTCGGTCAGCAGGGAGCCCTGATACCGCACCCCCGGGCGGTCATCACCAGGTCGCTTCAGCGCCGCAAACCAGGCCCCCTCGGTGGGTGGGCCGTAAGTCACTGCACCACAATCGCGTTCAGGGGGATGGCATGGTCAGCAAGAAGCGCCGCAAGGTAACGGTGGACGCCGCCGCTTTCACCGAACGACTGGAGCGGCTGTTCGCCGTCGTCTACCCACCCGGGCGGGGCCCTTACCGCAATGTCGAGGTAACCGAAGCCCTGGCCGGCCGCGGATACCGAATGTCCGCCCCGTACCTATCGCAGCTACGCAGTGGCATCCGCACCGGCCCATCCGCCGGTACTGCGGAGATGCTGGCTGAATTTTTCGGCGTAGGAGTCGAGTACTTCGACACCGACAGCGACTATGCCCACGCAGTCGATGTCGACTTGGACTGGCTGCACCTTGCTCACGACGAGACCGTCCGCGACCTCACCACTGCACTCATGACGTTGACGCCCAGCTTGCGCGACGACCTGCTCGGGCTGCCAACGCCAACAAAGGCCGCGAGTATTGAAGAGATGCGAGGGGAATGAGATACCAGTGGACCTACATTTTGATCAACCAATCGCCCAGCGCGCCCTCACCAGCCGCCAAGGCTCGGCGGTCGGGGTAAAGTTAGGTGCCCCAAGACCTTTCGCGCGCCCGGCGGATTCGAAGTCGGCTACGCCTGCCGCCTGATCCGGTCCGGGAACCGCGCATCGCCGAAATCGATCTGTGCAGCCGGGTTGCTGACCGCCGTGGTCAGGCCCGTACCGAACGGCCCGGCGCCGTCGTACAGCGTGGTGGTGCCGACGGCGATGCCCCCGGCTGCCCAGTGCGTATCGGCCTCGGCGCCGACCCAGTCGTCCTGCGGGAGTCGCACCAGCGCCACAGTGAGGTCGCCGTTGATGTAGCCGATGCCGGCGCTGCCCAGATTGGTCGCCAAGCTGGTGCCCTCTGCTGCCATGGCCGCCCGGACGAATGGACTGTTCGATCGGCCCTTCATGACGTCGATGGACCGGTTGACCAAGCGCTTGCGGTTGGTGTTCTGGTGATCGGCGATCGACCGCGTCCACCCCACCCCGTCGCTGCACAAATAGGGAGGCAGGGCAGTGTCGATAACTTCAGGGGGCTCGAAATCGGTTGTGCTGGACCATTCCTCGCCGGGTGGCGGCGCCGAAATCCGATACTGCACCAACGTCGCCCGGGCAACTGTGATGCCGTCCTGGACCACCTCGCATTCGGAGTTGCGCACCCGTCGGCCGTCCCGGATCATGGTGACCTTCGTCGTGGTCGGAACTCCGCGGGCAGCCCGGAACAGATCGACGGTCAACCGGGCCGGCAGGAACTCGGGCAGTCCGAACGCCGACTCCAGAGCGTGGGCAGTCAGCCCCACTACTGCCGGACCGTTGAGGTGGTCTTCGCCCCACAGGCTCTGAGCGAATTGGGTCGGCTGCACCCGTTCGCTGTCGATCGCGGTGAAATGGGCAGGACGTTCGCTCATTTTCGCATCGTCGCATGTTGGCTAAATATTCATAACTTCGGGCCAGTCTTCGCGTAACCGTACGGGTTCTCCGGACAATAGTGGGATGGATACCCGCCGACTACGCCTGCTGTTGGCGCTGTCGCGGCTGGGGTCGATGCGGGCCGTCGCGGAGAACCTGAACCTGACCACGTCGACGGTGTCCCAGCAGCTCGCCGCACTGGCCAAGGAGACCGGTGCACAACTGATCGAACCGGAGGGCCGCCGGGTCCGGCTGACACCTGCCGGACAGCGATTGGCCGACCATGCGGTGATCATCCTGGCCGCCGTCGACGCCGCGCGGCTGGATCTGGATTCCGGGGCTGAACCGGTCGGGACCCTGCGAGTCGGTGGATTCGCCACCGGCATCCGCGTCTCGCTGCTACCCATCCTTGCCGGCCTGGCGCTCGAGCATCCCGGAATCGACGTGGCGATAAGCGAATACGAGCCGATCGAGGCCTTTGCTCTGCTCACCGATGACGACCTGGATCTAGCGCTGACCTACGACTACAACCTCGCCCCGGCCTCCCCTGGCTCGCTGTTGGAAAGCGTTGCCCTGTGGTCGATTCCGTGGGGTTTGGGGTTGCGGCTCGACGAGCCGGACGGACCCGCCGAGCTGTCGGAATACGCGGACAGGACGTGGATCGTCAACTCGCGCAACACCGCCGACGAAGCCGCGGTGCGCACCCTGGGCGCGCTCTCCGGTTTCACCCCACGGATCGCGCACCAGATCGACAGCCTGGAGCTGGTGGAGGAACTGATCGTCGCGGGGTACGGAGTGGGCCTGCTGCCACTGGAACGGCCCACCAATCCGGGCGTCAAGGTACTGCCGCTGGCGGGGCCGACGGTGATTCACACCGCCTACGCCGTCACCCGCAAGGGCCGGACCAACTGGCCGCCGCTGCGGGCGGTCCTGGACCGGTTACGGCCGGCCGGCGGCCCCGTCCCACTGCCGGCATGGCCGCGTCCGGAGGCGAAGGCCACCGCGCCGGGCAGGGACTCGAACAAGTGACACGAATCAGATCTGGGAGGCTGGCCGCGTGAAACTGATCAGAGCGGCACTGGTGGCCGCGTTGCTGACCAGCCCGGTGTTTCCGACGGCCCGAGCAGAATGTACCGGGGCCTGTGACGCGCAGCAGCGCGTCGCGGCGGCGGACGCCTATCTCGCGACCCGGCCTGGCACCATTGGCTATGTGCTGAGGGATCGCAGCACCGGTGCGGTATATCGCAATTCGCATGCCGACGACATGGTGTGGACGGCCTCGACCATCAAGCTCGGCATCGTGGTCGACCTGTTTGCCCGGCAGAGCGCGGGGCTGGTGCGGCTGACGGACAACGACATTGCGCTGATGGGCAAGATGCTGCACACCTCGGACAACGATGCCGCCGACGCGTTGTGGACCCGGTTCGGCGGACCGGACCACACCATCTTCAACAACGACTTCCCGCACTTTGGCATGACCGGGGTGCAGCCGCAACGCGGATTCGGAGACATGTTCCCCTACTGGGGATTTCAGAAGTCGACGACCGACGACCTGGACCAGATGGTCAACTACATGCTGACCAGACTGCGCCCCAACGAGACCGCCTGGATCGTCAATGCCATGCAGAATGTCGATCCGATCCAGCAGTGGGGTGTGTGGGGCGCCGGGCCGAACATGGCGCCTGGCAACAAGGACGGTTGGTCCGACGAACAAGGCGGCTGGATCACCAACAGCGTCGGGTTTGCCGGACCCGGCCAACGCTTCACCCTGGCCATCATGAACGCGTTGGGTGGCGCCGGCGGTAATGCCGACGGCCAGGCCACCACAACACGCCTAAGCCAGATATTGCTGGCCGGTCGGCAGTAGATTGGCCCTATGACATTCGGCGAAAGCTATCCCACCCCAGGCTCTTACGGCGCCCCCACCCCGGTGCAGCCGGGCGAACTGATGCCCCGATTCTTCGCCCGGTTCATCGACGGGCTGATTGTCGGGGCGCTGGCCTTCTTCGGTGCCTTCTCACTCGGCTCACTTTCCGACATCATGGTGACCGGCCTGTTCTCCGGACTGGGCACCTTCGTGTACTTCGTGCTGTTCGAAGTGGTGGCCGGCGCAACGCCGGGCAAGATGCTGCTCGGCATGAAAGTCCGAGGCCCACACGGCATGGCCAAGCCCGATGTAAAGCAGTCAGCCATCCGCAACTCGTTCACCTTGATCACGATCATTCCGTACATCGGCGGACTGCTGGCATTCATCGCGTACATCTACATCGCGATCACCATCAAGGACAGCCCGTGCAAGCAAGGGCGCCACGACGAACTGGCCGGCGGTACCCAGGTGGTCAAGAGCTGAGGCATCCCGCCGCAGATCGGCCTTTAATGATTCGATCAGCGCGGCGGGTACATGATCAGACCGACGCCGAGCAGGCACACCACGGCCCCGGCCACGTCCCAGCGGTCCGGCCGGAACCCGTCTGCCACGACCGCCCAGAGCAACGAACCGGCGACGAACACCCCGCCGTAGGCCGCCAGCACCCGCCCGAAGTGCGAATCCGGCTGGAACGCGGCGACAAACCCGTAGCCGCCGAGCGCCGCCAGCCCGGCCCCGACCCACAACCAGCCGCGGTGTTCGCGGATGCCTTGCCAGACCAGCCAGGCGCCGCCGATCTCCAGAATTGCGGCGAGCACGAACAGCGCGATCGACTTGAACACCATTTACTGGTTGCGATTCCACTCAACCCAGCACGACCCACTGCGGCCGTCCTCGGTCTGCACGGTGCCCCACAACCGCGGGAAATGGCTGATGCGACCGTCCTCGGCGGCCAACCGCACCGGCGCCTGCCCGCAGATGGTGACCGTGGCCGTCACGTCGCCCAGTGTCAGCTGCGCGCTGGTCGGTAAATCGTTGCCGCCGAAGGTCTCCCGAGCGAGTACCGATTGGAGTTCGACCAGCGGCCGGCCCGGATCCTGCCGGTAGCCGATGCCCAACGGTCCCATGCCGGGAATGCGCATTTCGACGCCGTGCAGATGTGTGCCGCCGTCCAGGTGCACGGCGCACCACATCCACTCCATGCTCCACCAGTCCCGCGGCGCCCACGAGTGATCACGTTGGCCGGCAACGGCATTGAAGTCGTACGAGCGGCCGCCGACGGTGACCGTCCCGGAGACCCGGCACGGGATCTCGTACCGGTTGGTGATCCGATACTGATACGGCGTGCCGTCGGTGTGCCAGGTCAGATCCATGTGCACCGGGACGGGCTGGCCGGCGCCGTCGTGCAGGAGTGCCGACGGGTCGTCGTACGCCAGGCCGTCACCGGAGACTGTGACCTGGAACGTATGCAGCGGGTCGGTCGGGGTCAGGGTCATCGAGACCCCGGCGCCAGTCACGCGGGTGTGGTCGGCGGGAATGGGCGCATGCCAGTCCAACAGCGCCACGGTCGGCATGTCCGGCCCGCACAGCAGTGCGTTGATCCAGCAGCGATCCTGATTGGGCACCAGCCCCAACCGGACCCAGCCACCGATCTGTTGTGCTGGGTCGGCGAAGTCGAGGTACCAGCTCTCGTTCCAGAACCGGTCAGCCTCAGCCGGGTGGATGTCCTCATCGGACTCCCTGGGTTGCAATGGTTCCGGTGCCGACGGCGCAGGCAGCAGGGCGAGGGCATCGGTGTCCAGGACGTGCTCGCAGTGCCGGTGCAACATCGTAATGAACATCTCGTCGCCGCGTTCGGTGCGCTCGACCAGCACCGACGACGCAATGGCCATGATCACGCCGAAGAAGGCCTGCCGCCGGACGCCGTCACGGATCTCGTCGAGGCTGAGCGCCGGGCCCAGGCCGTCGTGATATGCGTGCAGCAGGGCCTCGCAGTGGCCCCGGCGGACGTCGGGCGCCAGCGCGCACCCCAGGAAGTAGGCGACGTCGGCCAGCACCGGACCCCAGGTGATGGTCTGCCAATCGACCACGGTCAGCGCGGCGCCGCCAGTGCCTTCAACGCCGAACAGCATGTTGTCCAACCGATAGTCACCGTGCACCAGCCCATACGGCTGATCCTCGGCCCCGGCCATAACCAGATAGGCATCGAAGGCTCCGATCAGCCGGTCACAGAGCTCGCGGTGGGCGGGCGCGATCCGGTCGGCGTAGCGCTCCAGGAACCCGGAGTACAAGGCGCCCATCAGCGCCTGGTTGAGTGGATTGTCCCGACGCAGCCAGCTTGCCCCGGCCAACTCCGCGGAACCGAGCAGCGCACGATGCATCCGTCCGAGTTCGGTCAATGCCAGCGCGGCCTGATCGACTGTGGCGCCGCGGATTTCGTCACCGACGGCAGCCGGCGCGGCGTCGCCGAGCAGCAAGTGGAACGCGCCGCTCTCGGCTTCGTATGCGGCAGCCAGGCAGGGCGCGACCGGCGGATCGACCAGCGCCGGCACGACGTCGGTGTAGAACCGGACCTCGCGTTCGTAGAGGCCCATCGCCAGTCCGGTCTGCCGGCTATTGGGGTCCGCCGCTGCGACCTTGAGGACCACCGAGGTGGGCCCCGTGGCCCCATCGGCGTAGGTCGGGACGACCCGGTAGCACTCGCTCATCTGCCCGGTACCGATGCGCTCGACGGCGAAATCAGTGACCGGACCGGTGCCAAGGGCGGCCGTCAGCCAGCTGGTGGTGAGTTCTGACGGTTGCCGGATCACGGTACTGGAAGAGGTCACTCGATCAACGTAATCCATTGCAGCCGGTCATATCTGGGATTTCGAAAGCAATCTGGAGCTGATCAACCGACCACCAACGAGAAGCCTTCCCAGGCCTGGCGCTGCTCGGCGCGCGGGTCGAATTCGATGCGCGTATTCCGGTCGAACACCCGCACGGCGCGGTCGGCGGTGGCGTACTGCGGCCAGGCCTCGCCCGGAACTCCCGTTCGAGCGAAAGCCCGCCACCGGTTCTGGACGTCATTGCTGATCCGCAGCGCCGACTTCCGATCCATGGCCGCGGTCAACATCGAACCCAACGGTGTCCGGTACGCGTCGAACACCGCCAGCAGCTCGGTGGCGTGGGTGGCACCCAGACCGGTCCAATGAAGTGCGCGCGGGGCATAGTCATATCGGTAGACATAGGTGGGCGCGTACCGGGCGTGAGCCTCGGCGATCTCCCAGGACGCGGATCCGAAGGCGAAGTCGCCACCGAGTTTGATGCAGGCGTCCGCCGATTCGGGGTAACCGGGGTAGGCCGCGGTAATCCGGTCGCGTTGCCCCGGAGCGGTGTTCGCCAGTACCCGCTCGATCATCGCCTCATTGGTCGGCAGCAACTGCATGAAGCGCGTGAACAGGCGGCCCTCGTCGGCGTTGCTGCCCACGATCAGCGGTACCCGGTGGGCGCGGCCCTCGCGGATCGCGACCATCGGGTCCTCCGGAAGGAACTCGGTGCCGCTGCACGGACCGGCGGGGAAGGCACCCGGCATGTCGACCACTGCGCCACGGATCAACTGGTCCAGCGCACCCATGAGCTCACCCGGCCGCGCCGCCATCAACGCGGCGGTCCCGTCAAGACTGCCGGCCCCCAACAGTTCGGCAAACTGCTTGGCGAAGCGGGCGGCAGCATCCGGCGACCGCACCATGCCGCTGGCCGGGCTCTCCGAGATAGCTTGGTGAAAAAGGTCTTTCGCCTGCGGCACGGCCAGCAGCGTGGCGACGGCGTGCGCCCCGGCGCTCTCCCCGAAGACGGTCACATTGCCCGGGTCGCCGCCGAACACCGCGATGTTGGTCTGCACCCAGCGCAGCGCCGCGACCAGGTCCCGGAGGAACAGGTTGTCATCAAGCGGGTGCTCCCTGGTGGCCAGCGGCGATACGTCGAAGCAGCCGAGCGCACCGAGCCGGTAGTTGGCCGAGACGAAGATGCAGCCGCGGCGGGCCAGCGCGGCGCCGTCGTAGAGCGGGGTAGCCGAGCTGCCCATGATGTAGCCGCCGCCGTGGATGAAGAACATGACCGGCAGCGGTTCGCCGGTGTGATGTTCGGGTGTCACCACGTTGAGCGTCAGACAGTCCTCACCCATCGGCTGGTACTTGCCGACACCGAGCATGGTGTATCTGCGGTCCTGGGGTGCGCAGTACGTGAACCCGTGGCAGTAGCGGACGCCGCGCCACGGCTGCACCGGTTGCGGAGACCGGTAGCGCCACTGCCCCACCGGCGGGCGCGCGTAGGGAACGGAGCGCCACCGGTGCACTCCGTCGCGGGTGAAACCCTCGATGGTTCCGCTGTCGATGGTCACCCGGACAGTGCGATCGTGCATAAATCGACACTATCGAAGATCTGTCATCCCCGGGGTGCCTGGACCGCGTGTTGCCCCAGTGCCGGTTACCCTGTCGGGCATGCGACTTCCCGTGGCCCTCGCGGCATGTGCCCTGGTTGCGGGCTGTTCCGCCACGTCAAGCCAACACGGACAGCCCGGTGTGGCGATCTCCGAGCCATCGCTGTCGGTTGCGGCACCGTCGAGTCATGCCCCGACGCCGACCGCGAAACCGGCACCGACCACTGCGCCGCCGGCGGGTGCGCCGGTTGCCGACGTCATCGCCTGGGTCGAGGCGGGCACTCCCGCCGACGTGTCCGCATTCCATTCGGCGACCCGCGACGGTGCCGTCACGGACCTGGGCACGGACGTGGCTTTCACCACCGCATCGGGCGCCAACTGCATGACCGACAAGGGCGTCAACGGGGCCCTGGCCTGCCTGATACATCTGACCGCCCCACCGTCGCAGCCGGCTGATGCCTACGGTCACTGGGTCGGTGGCTGGGTCGATTTCGAGGGGCCCACCGCGGAAATCGGTTCGGTGCACGGAGATCCGGGACGGTTCAACAACGGCACCGGACCCCTGCTCAAAGACGGTCAGAGCCTGCGCTTCGGGGACTATCAGTGCCGGGCCGACGCCGCCGGGCCGGTCTGCGTGAACTTTGCCCGGCGCTCCGCGGTCCGGTTCAGCAACGCCGGTATTCAGACCTTCGGCTGCTTGACGCCGGTAAACCCACCTCCGGACGACTTCGGCCAGAAGTTCGCCTGCACGACCGCCTGAGCGGCGTCTAACTTGTCCCTGTCGCGACGGCGGCGGGGTCCGGTTCGCGCACGGACGGCCCGGGGTCAGGTGCGTACAGTGCCTCGATCTCTGCGGCGTACTTCTCGACGATCGGGCGTCGTTTGAGCTTCATGGTCAGCGTGATCTCATCTCCGCCCGCCTCCCAGAACGTCGGCAACACCGAGAACCGCTTGATCTGCTCGACGCGCGCCAACTCCTCGTTACCTGCGGCGACACCCGCCGCAATCTGCGCGATCAGTTCAGGATCGCCGGCGAGCGCTTCAGGGGACGCGTCGGAAAGTCCACGCTGCGCGGCATAGGGCCCCGCGGCCTCGGCATCGAGCACCACGAGCGCGGTGTTGTACGGCCGGCCATCACCGATCGCGATGATCACGCCGATGAGCGGGCAAGCGGCTTTGATGGCCTTCTCGATGTTGGCGGGCGACATGTTCTTGCCGGCCGCGTTGATGATCAGTTCCTTCTTGCGGTCGATGATCGTCACGTATCCCTCGGCGTCCATCTGGCAGATGTCACCGGTGTGGAGCCAGCCCTCGGCGTCGATCGCTTCGGCGGTTTTGGCCGGCTCTTTGCGGTAGCCCTTCATGACGAGCGGACCCCGTACCAGCAGCTCGCCGTCTTCGGCGATCCTGCATTCAAGCCCCGACAGCGGCTGGCCGACGGTGCCGAGTTTGGCATCGCGCGGATGGCTCACTGTGGCAATGCAACTCAGCTCCGACATGCCCCACAGTTCGGCAATCGGAATGCCCAGCCCGGCGAAAAAGCCCAGGGTCTCCTTGGGAATCGGCGCGGCACCGGATACCGCCCAGCGGACCTGGTCGAGGCCCAAACGTTCGCGCAGCTTCGACAGCACCAGTTCATCGGCCTGCGCCCATTCGGCTGCGACCTCGTCGGGCACGGGTTGATGTGCGAGGAGTGGACGGGCTTTCTTGGCGCCGACCGCAAGCGCCCATTGCAGAGCGGCGCGTTTCATCTCGTCTGGTTCGTTGGCGGCCGCAAAGTCCACGGCCGCCTTGAGCTTTTCCCATACCCGCGGGACCGCGCCCCAGAATGTGGGGCGGACGTCGGGCAGGGCGGCGGCGACGGCACCGATATCGGCAATGGTCGTGATCTGGGTGCCGAACACCTCTTGCAGGTACAAGCCGGCAAGCCGGTCGGCCATGTGGGCGGTCGGCAGATAGGACGTGCCGCGGTCGCCGAAGTGCAGGCCGAGGACGTCGCACACCGCGTATGCCTCGTACAGGATATTGGCGTGGGTCATCTCCACGCCCTTGGGTCTGCCGGTGGTGCCGGAGGTATAGACGAGCGTGATGACATCATCGGATTGGACTGCGCGCCAAGTAGATTCGAAGTCGAAGTCCGCCGGCGCGGCCGCCAGCAGCTCGTCGACGCTCAATGTTCCGGCAGGCGCGCCGTCGATACACACGATGTGTTCGATGGGCGCGCCGCTGGCCCGGATCCGGTCGACGTATTGCGCCTCGCACATCACCACTTTGGTACCGGCGTTGCCGAAGACGTGCGCCAAATCGGCCGCCGGCAGCGTGTTGTACACCGAGAAGCTGGTGGCGCCGACGTGTTGCGCGCCGACGTCCAGTGGATAGAACTCCACCCGATTGCTCATCATCAGCGACACCGTGTCGCCGCGCGTCACCCCGAGCCCGGCCAGTCCCGCTGCGACCCTGCGCACCCGATCGGCGTAGTGCGCCCAGGTCAGGGTCTGTGCGTCACCCGGGGTCCGCAGCGCAATCGCGCCCGGATCGATCGATGCGGTCATTTGGAACGCTTCACACAGAGTCGCCGGGCGATGCGCAACAGACATTCGACTGACCCTCCTCGGTCGCTCCATGATCGAAGCACACAACCGGGGTGCACCTGGGGTTGTTCGCAAATCCTGGTGAAGTGCGATAGCCGACGAAGGGGTCGCTACTGGGTGCCTTCTGCGCGAAATCCACAGGGCGCTAAACATTTTGGCGAAATCGTTCAGTCCGCGTGGCAGTGTACTGTCGGCACCGTGAGAATATCCGTTGCGTCTCTGACGCCTGTGGAACAGACTGCCTTGCTGACCGTGTATGCCCGGGCTCTGGACAACCGGGCCCCACGCCCGATTCTGGGCGATACCTGGGCGGACTCGGTCGTGGCGGCGGTCGACTATGACTTCGCCGGCCTTCGAGTGCAGACCAGCGTGGCCTGCCAGAGCGCCCTGCGCGCCAAGATGCTCGACGATCGGGTCCGGGCATTCACGGCGTCGAATCCCGATGCGGTCGTGGTCGATCTGGGTGGGGGTCTAGACAGCGGCTACTACCGGGTATCCCCTCCGCCGACTGTCGACTGGTACACGGTAGATCTGGCGGGCATCTCTGCGGTGCGCGACCAGGTGTTGCCAACGGATCGTCACTGTCACACGGTGGTGGCATCGGTTGCCGAACCAGATTGGGCCGCAACGATTCCCGCCGACCGACCCACCATGCTCGTCGCGGACGGACTGTTCGCATTCCTTACCGAGCCGGTGATCGCGGGCGTTTTCCGCAGCATCACCGAACATTTTCACAGTGGCGAGCTGGCGTTCAACGATTATGGGCAGTTCGGACCGCTGAGCCTGGCCGCGTTCAAATACCTTCCGCAGAAGATGTTCAAAGACGTTGGCAGCCAATTGGGTTATGTGGGATTCAAGGACGCACGGCATCCGCTGACCTGGAATCCACAAATGCAGCTGCTCGAAGAGTCCAGTCTGGCTCACCAGCCCGAGGTCGACCTCTTTCCCGGTGCCCTCCGTATCGCAACTCGGCTCACAGGGCTCACCAAAGCCGGCGCACGCAAGGCGCGAATTCTGCGATACCGCTTCTGAACTCGCGCGGACCCGCCGTTACCCGCCGAGGCAGCCGGGGCCCAACAACGCCTTCAAATCCCCCATCAACGCCGACGACGGCGTTACCCGCAAGGTCTGGTCCAGCTCCAGTGTGGTGATCCGGTCGCCGCTGATCAGCCGCAGGTGCACCTGCGACGTGCCCGGATGATGGGCCAGCACCTGCTTGAGCGCACTGACCTTTTCCGGTGTGCACTGTCGGGTGGGCAGGCTCACTGCCAGCGGACGATCTGCCTGGGCGCTCGAGAAGTCGGGCACCACAAGGTCACTGGCGAAGATGGACACCCGGTCCTCTTCGACGCGGGCCTTGCCGCTGATCAGCACAATCGCGTCGTCCATGATGTCGGCGCCGAATACCGCGTAGGTCTTCGGGAAGAAGTTCACCGTGATCGCGCCGTTCAGGTCCTCCAATTGCGCTGAGGCCCAGGGCAAACCCTGTTTGTTCACGCGCCGCACCACCGAGGCCAGAATGCCGCCGATCCGGACCTGGGAGTCGTTGGCGACAGCTCCCTCGAGGATGGCCGGAATCTGGGTGTCGGTTTGGGCGGTGAGCAGATGCGCCACCCCGTTGAGCGGATGGCTGGTGACATAGAGGCCCAGCATCTCGCGCTCGAGGGCCAGCTTGTGCTTATCGTCCCACTCGTCGTCGGGCACCTTGATGGTGAACGCGGAATCTCCAGTGTCCCCGTCCTCCCCGCCCCCGCCGCCGAACAGATCGAACTGGCCCATCGCCTCGGCCTTCTTGGTGCCGAGCACCGAGTCGACGGCGTCGGCATGCACCAGGAACAGGCCCTTGCGGGAATGCTCCAGAGAGTCGAAAGCCCCTGCCTTGATGAGGGATTCGGTGACTTTCTTGTTGCAGGCGGTGATGTCGATCTTGTTGAGGTAGTCCGAGAAGTCGGTGTACTTACCCTTGTCGTTGCGGCCGGCGATGATCGACTGCACCACGTTGGCACCGACGTTGCGCACGCCACCGAGGCCGTAGCGGATGTCCTTGCCCACCGATGCGAAGTTGTGTACCGACTCGTTGACGTCCGGCGCCAGCACCGTGATGCCCAGCCGGCGGCAGTCCGCGAGATACACCGCGGCCTTGTCCTTGTCGTCGCCGACCGAGGTGAGCAGGCCGGCCATGTACTCAGCCTGGAAATTGGCCTTGAGGTAGGCGGTCCAGAACGAGACGAGCCCGTAGCCGGCGGCGTGCGACTTGTTGAACGCGTAGCCCGCGAACGGAAGGATGGTGTCCCACAACGCTTTCACCGCGGCCTCGGAGAAGCCGTTGTTCGTCATGCCCTCTTTGAAGCCCTGGTACTCGGCTTCCAGCACCTCGAGCTTCTTCTTGCCCATGGCCTTGCGCAGCGCGTCGGCCTTGCCCATCGAGTAGGAGGCGACCTTCTGGGCGATGAAGATGATCTGCTCTTGGTAGACGATCAGGCCGTAGGTCTCGGCCAGGATCTCCTTGAGCGGTTCTTCGAGTTCGGGGTGGATGGGCTTGATGGCCTGCCGGCCGTTCTTGCGGTCGGCGTAGTCGTTGTGGGCGTTCATGCCCATGGGGCCGGGACGGTACAGCGCCAGCACCGCGACGATGTCGTTGAAGCCGGTCGGCTGCATGCGGCGCAGCAGATCCCGCATGGGCCCACCGTCGAGCTGGAAGACGCCGAGAGTGTCACCGCGAGAAAGCAAGTCGTAGGTCGCCGGGTCGTCCAGCGGCAGGTGATCCATGTCCAGATCGATGCCACGGTTGGCCTTGATGTTGTCGAGCGCGTCACCGATGACGGTGAGGTTGCGCAGACCCAGGAAGTCCATCTTCAGCAGGCCGATGGCCTCACACGACGGGTAGTCCCAACCGGTGATGATGGCACCGTCCTGGGCGCGCTTCCACATCGGGATGGCGTCGATGAGCGGCTCGGAACTCATGACCACCGCGCAGGCATGCACGCCGGCGTTGCGGACCAGGCCCTCCAGACCGCGAGCGGTCTGGTAGATGGTGCGCACGTCGGGATCGGTGTCGATCAGCGCGCGGACCTCGGCGGCCTCCTTGTACCGCTCGTGCTGCGGATCGGTGATCCCGGCGACCGAGATGTCCTTGGCCATGATCGGCGGCGGCAGGGCCTTGGTGATCCGGTCGGCGATCGCGAAACCCGGTTGGCCATAGTGGACACGCGCCGAATCCTTCAGTGCCGCTTTGGTTTTAATGGTGCCGAAGGTGATCACCTGGGCGACGCGATCACTGCCCCACTTCTCGCTGGCGTACCGCACCATCTCACCGCGGCGACGATCGTCGAAGTCGATATCGATATCGGGGGCGGACGGCCGTTCCGGGTTGAGGAACCGCTCGAACAGCAGGCCGTGCGGAATCGGGTCGATGTTGGTGATGCCCATGGCGTAGGCCACCAACGAACCGGCCGCCGAACCACGACCCGGCCCGACCCGGATGCCGATGGACTGAGCATGGGTGATCAGGTCGGCCACGATCAGGAAGTAGGACGGGAAGCCCTTATCCAGGATGACGTTGATCTCGTAGGCGGCGCGGTCGAGGTACTCCTGCGGCACTCCGTCCGGGAACCGGCGCTCCAGACCGGCCTGGACCTCGTGGCGCAACCAGGACGCCTCGTCATGGCCCTCGGGGCACGGGAAGATCGGCATGCGGTCGCGCGGCGCCCACACGTCGGCGTAGGACTCGACGCGCTCGGCGATCAGCAGCGTCGAATCGCACGCGCCGGGTACCTGGTCGTCCCACATGGCGCGCATCTCGGCGGCCGACTTGAGGTTGTAGCCGTGGCGGTC
>JARLGS010000528.1 GCA_031292695.1 Mycobacterium sp.
GTGCCCGAGGTGATCACCGAGGCATCCGCCGACCGGGTGCTGACCATGACCTATCTCGATGGATTGGATTGGGCCGCAGCGCAAGACGCGGACCAGGATCTGAAAGATACCTGGGCCGAGGTGATCGCGCGTTTTGTCACCGGCTCCTACCGGCACGCCAACCTGTTCCATGCCGACCCGCATCCCGGTAACTACCGATTCGGTCCCGACGGCACGGTCGGCTTCGTCGACTTCGGCTGCGTGAAAGTCCTCACCGAGACTCAACGCCGACGCATCGTCGGATTGATGCGGTCCGCAGTCGAAGGCCGGCGCGACGAGCTGCGCGCGAACATGATCGAAAGTGGCTTCTTCACAACCGATTCAGCACTGACGGCAGATGACGCCTACCGCTGGTGGGAGGGCATCATCTACGAGATCCTGGCGCCCCAACCGGTGACGTACACCCCGGAGGCGTCTCGGCGAGCCATCGCGTCGATGCTCGACGTGCGGGAGGCCGATCACCCGATGCGCCACATCTCGGTGCCGCCCGATTTCGTGTTCTTCTCCCGACTGAATCTGTCGATGAACGCGATTTTCACTACGTTGCATGCCACCTTCCATGCCCGCGCGATGCTGGACGACATGGACGGTGTGGCTGAGCCGGTGACCGACCTCGGCCGACAACACGTGGCCTGGGTTCGCCTGCGCGGGCTGCCTTTCGGAGTGGACGACCATGACCGCCAGTGACGTCACCGGGCCCGTCATCGGCGCCCGGCTGCCCTGGGATGCCGCCGATCCCTATCCCTTCTATGCGGCGCGGCGCGGCGCCGGGGACGTCGTGTGGGACGACGTTGCCCAAGCCTGGCTGGTGCTCGGTTACGACGCTGCGCGGGAGGTCCTCGGCGGTTCGGCCTGGACCAGCGACCCGCTGGCCAATCCCTTGGCCCGCGCCGTCCTGGTACCGGAATTCACCAAGGCTTCAATGCTTTTCGCCGATGGCGCCAACCACGACCGGCTACGCGGCGCGGTGCGGGACGCGTTCACCCGCAGCGCGGTGGCGGGCCTGACCGAAGGCGTTCAGACCATCGCATCCGAGGTCGTCGCGCAGGTGCCCGCCGGCGAGCAATTCGACTTCATGTCGCAGATCGCGCTGCCCCTGCCGATCGCGGTGGTCGGCGAGTGGCTCAATCTCGATCCGGGCCATGCCGCGTCGCTACGTGAACTGTCACCGGCGATCATCCGGATGCTCGGCACCCTCGCCGAACCCGACGAGATGGCGGAAGGTTTCAGTGCTGCCGCCGCGCTGATGGCGGAGTTCCTGCCGCTCGCCGCCGATCGCCGGGCCCATCCCGGTGACGACCTGTTCAGCTTCATCGCCACCGACCCCGAGCTGACCCTCGACGAGGTGGTGGTGACAGCCATCCTGATCGCGGTCGCCGGGCACGAAACCACCGCGAATCTCCTTGGCACAGGCCTGATTCGGCTACTGAACGAGCCGGTTGACACCATCGACGGCGCAGTCGTCACTGAGTTGCTACGCCTCGACGGTCCGGTGCAGTCGACCGTCCGGACCGCGACCGAAGCCCACCGATTGGGCGGCGCAGACATCGCGGCCGGCGACAGCGTCATCGTCGTGGTGGCGGCCGCCAACCGGGACCCTGCGGTGTTCGACAAACCAGACCGCTTCCTGCTGGACCGCA
>JARLGS010000529.1 GCA_031292695.1 Mycobacterium sp.
GGGCTGGACCGCGACATGGGTACGTCGCCGACGTTCGGGAAAGTCCCCTCAGCCAGCATGCGAAGCAGATCGCGGGCGCAGTCCAGGTAGGCCCGCTCCAGCGGAGCGGCCTTACGACGATCGGCCAGTGCGGTCTGGTGGGTGAGCACCGCGACCACGTCACCGCCGTGGCGCACGGGCACCGCCTCGAAGTTCAAGCTGATGCTTGATGACGAATCATCCTGTGCCGCATCACTTTCCAGCGCTTCGCGGCCGATGTGACCGGACTCGAACGCGGCCGAGACGGCGGGCATCTCAGCGGCGGACTTGATGGTCCCGACCGCGTCGGCGAACAGCACCGTCAGTGCGGTGTTGGGCCGAATCTGGGCCACGCATACCAGCGCCCCGTCATCGCGACGGACCCACATCAGGTAGTCGGCGAACGATAGGTCGGCCAACAGCTGCCATTCGCCGACGACCGCGTGCAGATGGTCGACCGCATTGCCGGGCAGGACAGTGTGCTCGGCGAGCAGATCACCGAGGGTGGACATGTCTCGCTATCCGAAGGATTCGGTGCCTAGCCGATGACAGCGATCAGGTCACCGGCCTGGATGACATCGCCGACGGCCACGTTGACGGAGGTCACGGTGCCGGCGACCTCGGCCAGCACCGGAATCTCCATCTTCATCGACTCGAGGAGCACCAGCGTGTCCCCCTCACCGATCTGATCGCCCTGGCGAACCACGACCTCGAGCACACTGGCCACGATTTCAGCGCGAACGTCCTCGGCCATCTTCACCCCACTCGTCTCCGGATCCGGCCGCGATTCCTGGAGTTCCCAGGCTGCGGACGGTCAGTAGTTCACAGGCGGTGCCTGTGGCCTCTATTGCACCACAGCACCACGGTTTGCAATTGGGTGGCGTGGCCGTGCGACACTGGAGGGCAAGCAACCGAACCTTTGGAGGACCCTCATGGCCAAGCGTGGCCGCAAGAAGCGTGACCGTAAGCACTCGAAGGCGAACCACGGCCGGCGTCCCAACGCCTGACCTAGCGCCTACCTGACCGCCCGGCTCCGAACACGGAACCGGGCGGTTTTTGTCTGCTCAGGTGGGGCCGGCGGCAGTGCTCAGCCCCGAATGATGGTCGTCCGGCTGATCTCCAGCTGCAGCCGGGCCCGCAGGCCTTCAGGAGCCTTCTCCCCGCTGCACTTGGTGGCGATCAGCGCCTTCACCCGCTCCTCGACGCCGTACTGCCGCAGGCAGGTCGGGCATTCCTCCAGGTGAAAGCGCAGCTTGTCGCGCGTTTCAGTCGTGCATTCGCCGTCGAGCAGAGTCCATACCTCGGCGATCACCGCGGCACATTCCGGATGCTCCGGGTCGACGGGACCGACCGGCGGCTGGAAGGTGTGCCCCTCGGGACGGGTGTATTCGTCGCTCATTACGACACCTCCTGGGTGTCGAGGCTCTCGCCTCGGAGGAACCCACGATCCCGCGCGACGTCGGCCAACAGGTCACGCAGCTGCTTGCGGCCACGGTGCAGACGGGACATCACCGTCCCGATCGGGGTATCCATGATTTCGGCGATCTCCTTGTACGGGAAGCCTTCGACGTCGGCGTAGTACACCGCCATCCGGAACTCCTCCGGCAGCGCCTGCAGCGCCGCCTTGATTTCGGTGTCGGGCAGCGACTCCATCGCTTCGACCTCGGCCGAGCGGAGCCCGGTGGACGAGTGCTCGGCGTTGGCCGCCAGCTGCCAGTCAGTGATCTCGTCGGTCGGGTACTCGGCAGGCTGACGCTGTTTCTTGCGGTAGCTGTTGATGTACGTGTTGGTCATGATCCGGTACAGCCAAGCCTTGAGGTTGGTGCCCTCACGGAACGAGTGGAAGGCCGAATAGGCCTTGACCATGGTCTCCTGCACCAGGTCCTCAGCGTCCGCAGGATTGCGCGTCATGCGCAGCGCACCACCGTAGAGCTGGTCGAGCAGCGGAATCGCGTCGCGCTCGAACCGCGCGGTCAGCTCCGCATCACTCTCGTGGGGCTGTCCCCCGGACTCATGCTCCGTCACGGTGGAGCCCGGTCCGTCGATGTCGGTCATCGTGATCGAGACCGTCCCTTCTGTCGCGGCGCCACGCAACAGGTCCGGCAACTCCACCGGACGTTCCAGACATGCCGTTGGCACCTGATGTCCCCTTCCGTCCGATCCTAGAGGTAGCTACTGACAAGTACGCTGACCTTTTTGCTGCACCGAACAACAGTCGACGATGCCGCACTTGTTCCCGGCCGCTGAGCTGCCCTTTACGCTGCAAGACCATGGCAGGTGCGGCTACCCCGGCGATCAAGGCACTGCGCGACGCGGGCGTCGACCATCAGGTCCTGCAGTTCCACCATGACCCCCGGGCGACCTCCTTCGGCCAAGAGGCGGTTGACGAACTGGTCGGGACCGGGTTCACCGCGGCACAGATCTTCAAGACGCTGGTGCTCGCCGTGTCCGGCGGACTGGCGGTCGCCGTGCTGCCGGTACCGGCGAAGCTGTCACTCAAGGCCGCGGCGGCGGCGCTCGGAGTGCCGAAAGCCGAGATGGCCGACCCCGCAGCCGCGCAGCGCACCACCGGCTACGTGGTCGGCGGCATCTCGCCGCTGGGTCAGCGCAAGCGGCTGCCGACCGTCATCGACGCCTCGGCCATGGCCTGGGACCAGGTGTTGTGCAGCGCCGGCAAGCGGGGCCTGGACATCGTGCTCGCGCCGGCTGACCTGATCGCCACCACCGACGCGGTGACTGCAGACATTTGTGCGCCGCGCTGACCCGCTCGAC
>JARLGS010000530.1 GCA_031292695.1 Mycobacterium sp.
CCGGAAAGCGAGGCGCTGGTGAACGCCAACATCGCGCGCATCGCGCAAGGCCGGACCATGGTGGTGGTGTCGCACCGGCTGTCGTCACTGACCGAGATGGACCAGATCATCGTGCTCGACCACGGCCGCATCATGGACGCCGGGCCGCACCATGAACTGGTGGACCGTTGCCCGGTGTATCGCCAGCTCTGGCTGCAACAGATCCGCCACATGGAAACTTCGCGATCGGCGGTGCCGGCGGCGGTGCTGGCCCACGGCCATTGAGGAGGGGCGCGGACATGAGCAGACCTCCGGCGGTGGTGAAGGCAGGCGGGCGGGCGCTGACGGGGCAGCGCGAAATGGCGGCGCCGGTGCTGCTGGAATACCAGTCGCCGACGGCGGAGCTGATCGCCTGTCCGGCGCCAGTGGCGTCGCGCTATCCCGGCCGGGTGGTCGTGACGCTGTTCGTGGCTCTGCTGGGTGTGCTCGCGCTGGTGCCGGTCGACCGGGTGGTGAACACCTCGGGCAAGGTGACGGCGACCACCGGCAACCTGACGGTGCAGCCGTTGGACATTTCGCTGGTACGCTCGATCAACGTCAAGGAGGGTCAACTGGTGCACGCCGGCGACGTGCTGGCGGAGCTGGACCCGACCTTCGCGCAGGCCGACGCGGGATCGCTGGAGAACCAGGTGGCGAGCCTGCAGGCGGAGGTGGACCGGCTGACGGCGGAGACGCAGAACCGGACGTATCTGTCGGACGGCAGCCCGGCGGGCCAGTTGCAGGCGATGCTGTTCGCCCAGCGGCACGCCGAGCAGAGCTTCAAGCTGCAGAACTACGCGCAGCAGATCGACTCGCTCAGGGTGAAGATGGTGCGGGCCGCCTCGGACGTGAGGTCGTTCACCGAGCGGCTGCAACTGGCGGGGGAAGTGGAGGGCAAGCGGCGCGAGTTGGAGCGTTTGCGCGTGGGCAGCCAACTGAACCGTTTGCAGGCCACCGACACGCGGGTGAACATGGCGGCGCAACTGGCGCTGGCGCGCTCGGACCAGCAGGCGGCCGAGCGCGACATGAACGCACAGATCGCCGAGCGCGACGGCTATCTGCAGCAGACCGCCGCCGACACGGCGCAGCAGTTGACCGAGCAGGGGCGCAAGCTGGATGACGCGAGGGAGCAACTGCGCAAGGCGAGCCTGCGGCGCAATCTGGTGCGGCTGCGCGCCGAGCGGGACGCCATCGTGCTGCGGGTGGCGCCGGTGAGCGTGGGCACGGTGATGCAGTCCGGCGATCCGTTCATCGAGCTGGTTCCGCTGGACACGCCGTTGCAGATCGATGCGGTGGTGGACGGCCAGGACGTGGGTTTTGTCCGGCTGGGCGACCCGGTGACGATCAAGTTCGCGACGTTTTCGTATCAGTTGTATGGCACGGCGACGGGGACGGTGCGCTCGGTCAGCCCGGACAGTTTCAAGGACCCG
>JARLGS010000531.1 GCA_031292695.1 Mycobacterium sp.
AGTTCGTCAAAGAGACCGTCGCCCACGGTGGCAGCGTGCTGTTCGTCGGCACCAAGAAGCAGGCGCAGGAGTCCGTTGCGGCCGAAGCGACCCGCGTCGGCATGCCGTACGTGAACCAGCGCTGGCTGGGTGGCATGCTCACCAACTTCTCCACCGTGCACAAGCGCCTACAGCGGCTCAAGGAGCTGGAGGCGATGGAGCAGACCGGTGGCTTCGAGGGCCGCACCAAGAAGGAAATCTTGATGCTGACCCGCGAGAAGAACAAGCTCGAGCGCAGCCTCGGCGGTATCCGCGATATGCAGAAGGTGCCCTCGGCCATCTGGGTCGTCGACACCAACAAGGAGCACCTGGCCGTCAGCGAGGCCATCAAGCTGGGTATCCCGGTCCTTGCGATCCTGGACACCAACTGCGACCCGGACCAGGTCAACTACCCGATCCCGGGTAACGACGACGCCATCCGCAGCGCTGCGCTGCTGACCAAGGTGATCGCTTCCGCGGTTGCCGAGGGCCTGCAGGCCCGCTCGGGCGCCAAGACCGAGGCCGATGGCGCCGAGCCGCTCGCCGAGTGGGAGCAGGAACTGCTCGCCGGGGCGACGGCAGGAACCGACGCGCCTTCGACCGCTGAGACCGCTGAGACCACCGAAACCACCGAAACCACCACCACAGAAAGCTGAGATGGCTAACTACACCGCTGCTGACGTAAAGCGACTGCGGGAGCTCACCGGCTCCGGCATGCTCGACTGCAAGAACGCACTGGTTGAGACCGACGGTGACTTCGACAAGGCCGTCGAGGTCCTGCGCATCAAGGGCGCCAAGGACGTCGGCAAGCGGGCCGAGCGGGCCACCGCTGAAGGTCTGGTCGCCGCCAAGAACGGCGCCCTGATCGAGCTGAACTCCGAGACCGACTTCGTCGCCAAGAACGCCGAATTCCAGGCTCTCGCCGATCAGATCGTCACCGCCGCTGCGGAGTGCAAGGCCAACGACCTGGAGGCCCTCAAGGCCGCCAAGGTCGGCGACACCACCGTCGAGCAGCTGGTTGCGGACCTGTCCGCCAAGATCGGTGAGAAGCTCGAACTGCGTCGCGCCGCCTACTTCGACGGCACCGTGGAGACCTACCTGCACAAGCGCGCCGCGGACCTGCCGCCGGCCGTGGGTGTGCTGGTCGAGTACAGCGGTTCCTCGGAAGAGGCCGCGCACGCGGTGGCGCTGCAGATCGCCGCGCTGAAGGCCAAGTACCTCACCCGTGAGGACGTGCCGGAGGACTTGGTGGCCAACGAGCGTCGCATCGCCGAGGAGACGGCCAAGGAAGAGGGCAAGCCCGAGGCCGCGTTGTCGAAGATCGTCGAAGGCCGGGTCACCGGCTTCTTCAAGGACGTCGTGCTGCTCGACCAGCCGTCGGTGTCGGACAACAAGAAGTCCGTCAAGGCGCTGCTCGACGAGGCCGGCGTGACTGTCACCCGCTTCGTCCGTTTCGAGGTCGGCCAGCAGTAAGTACTTGAGCGGCACACCCACCGCTCAATCGAAAAACCCCGCGCAACCCGGCGATCCCGGGTGCGCGGGGTTTTGCTTTGTGGCGCTTGTTAACGTCACGCCATGACACGCATCAATACTTTCGGTGATGACGCCCTCGGTGATTTGGACGCGGTTGGCCTTGCCGACGCGATCCGCAGCGGTGCG
>JARLGS010000532.1 GCA_031292695.1 Mycobacterium sp.
ACAGGACTCTCTTCCGATATATTAGTGGGGCGCTGGGGGAGTGCTGTGCGCTTTTTTGGTTCGATGCGGTGCACCGCGGCGGTGTAGCGCGCACCAAGAAACCAGCCGGAATTAATCGGACCGTGGTCCGGTTAATCGTAACATGCCTGCTATCAGTGCTGACACGCTCAGCTTGCCGCGTATCTCCCCAGCCGTACCGAGCGACACCGAGCGCCCGGTCCGGTCCATCACCAGCGGTCCCCGTGGTTACGAGGGCGAGGGTTTCCCGGTGGTCCGGGCATTCGCCGGGGTCAGCGCTGCGGCGCTCGATCCGTTCGTTCACATGGATCAGATGGGTGAGGTCGAGTACGAACCGGGGCAACCGAAGGGGACCGACTGGCACCCCCACCGCGGGTTCGAAACCGTGACGTACATGATCGACGGCCGCTTCGCGCACCAGGATTCGCACGGCGGCGGCGGACTCATCACGGACGGCGCGACGCAATGGATGACCGCCGGGTCGGGCATCCTGCACATCGAGACCCCGCCTGCCGAGTTGGTCGAGAGCGGCGGCCTCTTCCACGGCATCCAGTTGTGGGTGAACCTGCCGAAGAAGGACAAGTTCGCCACCCCGCGCTACCAGGCGATCGAAGGGGGACAGGTCGCGCTGCTGTCGTCCGAGGACGGCGGCGCCCTGGTCCGGGTGATCGCCGGCGAGATCGACGGCCACGGTGGACCGGGAGCCACCCATACTCCGATCACCTTCGCGCACGCCACCATTGAGCCCGGTGCAGAGCTGAACCTGCCGTGGGACCGGTCGTTCAATGCGCTGGTGTACGTGCTGTCCGGCCGCGGCAGCGTCGGACCCGTCAAGCATCCGATCCAGCAGGGTCAGCTTGCGGTGTTGGGACCGGGGGACCGGGTCACCGTCGCCGCGGCGCAACGCCAGGACTCGAACCGGCCGGCGCTCGAGGTGCTGTTGCTCGGTGGTCAGCCGATCCGCGAACCGGTGTTCCACTACGGCCCGTTCGTGATGAACTCGAAGTCGGAACTGATCCAGGCGTTCGAGGACTACCAGTCGGGCAAGTTCGGCGTGATCCCGCCGAATGCGCTGATGCCGCACGTGCCGCGGGGCTGACCGGCAGCCGGGTCAGTCCACCGGCGACTCGGGGTAGAGCAGCTCCAGCTCGCCGAGGCTGGCGGCGACCGTCACCAGGGGAAGGGCCGCTTCCACTGCCAGGGTCCCGCCGCCGGCTTCGGCGCGCAGCGCCAGGACGAAATCGTCACTGATCGGTGGCTGCTCCGAAGCGTCACCGGGTTCGGCACCGGAAATCCGGGCGCAGATCGACGCGGTGTGTGCTTCGAGCACGCCACGGACGGCCCGATACGGGGCCAGCGGCGGCGGCACGACATCAGCGATGAGGTCGGCCGCCGCCCGCAACCGGACCGTCCGATTCGCCGCCCGGACCACCGGCGCGCGCAACTCGGTGGATCCGCTGCTCTCCGAAAGGAAATGGCGCACAGCGTCGTCCACGGCTCTGGAGGCGGCGAGGGCATCGTGACTCAGGGCGTGCACGCGGTCGGTGGCGGCCTCCGACGCGCCACGCGTCACGCGACGCACAGCCGCGGTCAGGTACTGGGTACCCACGGCACGCGCCGACTCCAGCGTGCGTGACACCACGGCCGCCGAACCGCGCGGCCACAACAGGAGCGACACTACGACGCCCACCGCGGCGCCGACGAGCACGTTCTCCAACCGGAGCAGGCCGACCCGCCAACCGGCCGGGCTGATCAGGTTGTAGATGGTCAGCACCAGCATGGTGAACATCGCCTGGCCCGCGACGAACGAAAACACGTCCGGCACATAGGCCGAACCGAACGCCACCAGTGGCAGGAGCAGCCACAGCAGCGTCGGGTTCGGCCCGATCAGGTAGATCAGCACGGCACCCAGCACGAATCCGATCACCGTGCCGCCGACTGCACGCAACACCCGGGTCCCGGTGGTCAGCGCACTGCTGCGCAGCACTGACAACGACGCCATCGCGACCCAGAATCCGTGCTGCACCGGAAACACGTGAGTGACCGCCACTGCCACCGCCAGCCCGATGCCGGTGCGAAGGCTGTTGCGCACCACCACCGCTCGGGACGCGACCAGCCCTGACGGGATGGCCGACACCGCCTCGGACTCGGATAGCACCCGGTCGAACATGCCGGATGCGGGGAGCCGGCGGCCCAGCACCCGGGCCCAGACGGGGCGGGCGTCGGCGTCGGCAGCCAGGCCGATCACGCGGCCCGTCGCCCCGACACACGCCGAAAACGTTCGTAGCCGCAACAGTTTCCGGCCGGTGGCGACCGCCAGGTGGTCGTCGGGTTCGCCCTGGATCAACTCGATGTCCTCGCGGTACCGCCCCTGGGTGGCGGCCCGATGTGCGGCCAGGGCGGCGGTGAGATCGGCACGGTAGCGATCGCGACCGTCGGCGCGTGAGGTGTTGAGCACCCGGGCGCAGTCGGTCAGCACGCGGATCGCCGGGGCACGCGTCTCGGCCAGCAGCGAGCCGGTGGCGTCGGCGGCGCGGTCGCACAGCCAGCGCAGGTCGTCGACCACCCGCACCAACGCGCGGCTGCCGGCGGTCAACCCGACCGGCCGGAAATCCGCCCCCAGGAAATTGTCGTTCAGCGTCTCCATCGCATCGGCGAGTTCCTGCGCCGAGGCCGTCCCTGCCAAGCGCGCGGCGAGCAGACGGCAAACCTGCGCGGCATGTTTGCGCAGGTCATCATGGTGGGTGGGCGGGAACACGAACAATGCGGCGGGTACGGCGATGGCCCAGGCGATCGCCCAGCCGAGCAGGCGGTCCGGGATGGGGCCCGGCGGCGTGCACACCGGCAGCACGAAGGTCATCAGGGTGGCGCGCTGCCCGGCCGCGACGATCTCGCTGAGTACACCCGAGAATGTCACCAGTACCCCGATGGCGAACATCGTCGGGACTGCGACCCATGGGTGTCCTGACACAAGGGTGCCCAGGCTGATCAGTACCGCACCGTTGAAGCCGAGCCCGGTGTAGGCCACCGCTCGCGCTGCCCGGTTGCCCGGAAAGTCCACCACGACCAGCAGCGCGACGGCGCCGAAGATGGCGAACATTGTTGTCTGCGAGCTATTTCCGGCGATTGAGCCGATGCCCAGGCCGACGACGGCAACGACCGGAAGCACCAGACCGGCACGCGCAGCGCGGCGCAAGGCGTCATGTTCGGGATCGCTTTCCCGTGGCCGGGCGAGGACCTGCTGCCACGACCTGGCCAGGGTCTCAGGCATCTGGCACCGTGCTGAACCGACCCGAGTCGAGGGTGTCGAGGAGCTGATCGGCGATCCAGCGCAGGCCTGCCATATCGCGGGGGACGCCGGCCTGTTCGTAGCCGACCAGTACGTACAGCCCCCACGAGGCGAACACCTCGGCCTGGCGCCGGTTGCCCAAAATCTCGAACGCCGAATCGCACATCACGTCGAACCGGTGCTGATCGACCATGCGCTGGACCGCGTGCACCTCGGAATCGAGCCCGCTCCACACGCGGATCGCGGCCTCGGCGCCGTGCGGCAGGGCCAGCGCCTCCCGGATCAGCGTGTCGATGCGCTGCCGAGGATCCGGGTGGGCGCGCACTGACTCGACGATCCGGACGGTGCGGTCGTGGGCCCAGTGCCGGACCAGCTCGGTGGTGTACGCGGCCCAGTTGGGGAAGAAATGATAGAAGGACCCGGTGGTGACACCCAGGCGCTTGCAGACCTCGGCGAGCTTCAGCCCGCCGTATCCGGTGTCTGCGAGCACGTCGAAGCCGGTCTCGAAGTACGACTCTCGCGACGCCACGCCCACCATGGCGCCTCACATTAATTGGCTGACGCGGTTCGGGGCCGACAACTGGGGCGTTCGGAGGCCGGTCCGCGCCTGTCGCCTGCCGGACCGAGGTCGGCGCTGGCCCGGCCGCATATCGGCGGTCGCCTCGGGCGGTGCTTCGGGGCCCGGCGCAGGAAGCGGTGATTAACGGATTTGACAATTTGCTGGATGGGTCCGGATGGGTAGCTGTGAATCACATACGAGCAGGCTCGGGCCGAGATTTGTGGCACAATTTGACGATGCCGTATATCGCCACCCGAGGTCCGGGTCGCCCGCCCGCAGCGAAGGCGGCCGAAACCCGTGAGCGCATTTTGCGCGCCGCACGCGAGGTTTTCAGTGAACTCGGTTATGACGCAGCAACATTCCAAGCCATCGCGATCCGGGCCGATCTGACCCGTCCGGCGATCAATCACTACTTCGCGAACAAACGCGTTCTCTATGGCGAGGTGCTCGATCAGACCAACGCCATGGTGGTTGCCGCAGGGCGTCGCCGGGCTGAGGAGGAGACGGAGTTCGTCAAGCGGCTGTCGGCCTTCTTCATCGCCGCCATGCAGGCCGACTCCGAGGACCGTTCTGCCGCAGCGTTTCTGGTGACCTCAATCCTGGAGGCGCAGCGGCACCCCGAATTGCGGCAGGACGAGCACGACGCGCTCGTGGCTTCCCGCGAGTTCGTGACCTGGGCCGTCACCGACGCTATCGAACGTGGAGAACTAGCGGTCGAGACCGAGGTACCGACTGTGGTGGAGATGCTGATCGCGATGATGTGGGGGATGGGCTTCTATGCCGGGTACGTCGGCAGCCGCCAGGAGCTGACCGCGGTCATCGAGCGGCTTGAGCTGCTGTTGGCCAACAAGCTGTGGCGGATGGCCGACTAGCGGGATTTCAGGGGCTAACCTGGGGCACCATGCGCACCCACGACGACACCTGGGATATCGCCACCAGCGTTGGTTCGACGGCGGTGATGGTTGCAGCCGCGCGGGCCGGTGAGACGGAACGCGAGGATGCGCTGATCCGCGATCCGTTCGCGAAGATCTTGGTTGAAGGGGCCGGAACCGGCGTGTGGGAGACGATCCTGGACGCTGATTTCAACAACCGGATGGCCGGCGCCGATCCCGATGTCGCCCTGGTGCTTGAGCACATGGGCAATTACCAGGCGGTGCGGACACATTTCTTCGACGCGTACTTCGCCGACGCCGCCGCCGCGGGTATCCGGCAAATCGTGATCCTGGCGTCCGGTCTCGATTCCCGCGCCTACCGACTGGACTGGCCGGCTGGTACCACCGTCTTCGAGATCGACCAGCCGAAGGTCCTGGAATACAAGGACGAGACGCTGAAGGCACACGGGGTGACGCCCGCCGCGGAACTGCACCAGCTGCCCATCGACCTGCGAAACGATTGGCCAAAAGCGTTGCAGGAAGCCGGTTTCGACGACACGGCGCCGACCGCCTGGCTGGCCGAAGGGCTGCTGATGTATCTGCCGGCCGAAGCGCAGGACCGGCTGTTCGAGAACATCACCGCGGTGAGCGCGCCGGGGAGTCGGATATCGGTGGAGACGGTCGGCGAGCACGCTGCCGAACGTCGCCAGCGGATGCGGGACCGGTTCGAGAAGGTCGCCGACCAACTGGGTATGGCGCCGGCCATAAACGTGCAGGATCTGATGTACGAGGATCCGGACCGCGCCGACGTGGCCGAATGGCTCGACACGCACGGCTGGTCGTCCACTTCGGTCACCTCGCAGGACGAAATGCGCCGGTTGGGTCGATGGGTGCAGGTCGATGGTGCCGACGACAAGGCGTTCTCCACATTTGTCACCGCGGACAAAGGTTGATCCAGACCGGTCGACCCCTTCAAACCAACTAGCTGGTTGGTTAGGATTCGGTGTTGCCTGGCTCACGTAAGGACACCGCCATGACCACTGAATCCGTCGCCGCCCTCGGGGCGAACACCACGCCGGACCCCGCTGCATCCGTCGACATCCCGGCCATCGTCGCCGGTCTGCGCCAGACCTACGCCACCGGCCGGACCCGTGACCTGCAGTGGCGCCAGCGTCAGCTGCTCGCACTCGCCCAGGCGATGGAGGAGAACGAGACCGCCATCGCCAAGGCGCTGGAAGCCGACTTGGGCCGCAAGCCCTTCGAGGCCTGGCTGGCCGACAGCGTCGGCACCATCGCCGAGGCCAAGGATGCTGCCAAGAATCTGCACAAGTGGGCCAAGCGGCGCTACCGGTTGCTCGAGCGCTCGCAGCTGCCCGGCCGTGGCTGGGTCGAGTACGAGCCGTACGGCACCGTGCTGATCATCGGCGCCTGGAACTTCCCGTTCTACCTCACGCTGGGCCCGCTGGTCGGCGCGCTGGCCGCGGGAAACACCGTGGTGCTCAAGCCCTCTGAGATCGCACCTGCGTCATCGCGGCTCATGGTCGATCTGGTGGAGCGCTACCTGGACACCGACGCCATCACGGTGGTCGAGGGTGACGGCATGGTCAGTCAGGAGCTGATCGCGCAGGGCTTCGACCGCATCATGTTCACCGGCGGCACCGAGATCGGCAAGAAGATCATGGCTGCGGCCGCGCCGCACCTGACCCCGGTGACGCTGGAACTGGGCGGCAAGAGCCCGGTGATCGTCGCGGCCGACGCCGACATCGACGTCGCCGCCAAGCGCATCGCCTTCGCCAAGGTCATCAACTCCGGTCAGATCTGCGTGGCTCCCGACTACGTCGTGGCCGAGAAGCCCATCCGGGACCAGCTGGTCACCAAGATCCGGGATGCCATCGAAGCCTTCACGGCCGACGACGCAGACGGCCTGCCGATCGTCAGCGAGCGCCAGTTCAACCGGCTCAACTCTTACCTCGGCGGTTGCGGTGGCGAGGTTGTCACCGGCGGTGGAACAGACGCGGGCAAGCTGACCATTCAGCCGACCGTGGTGGTGGATCCGGCGCTGGACGGGCCGCTGATGACCGAAGAGATCTTCGGGCCGATCCTGCCGGTGATCACCGTCGACTCGCTCGACGACGCAATCCGGTTCGTCAACGCCCGGCCCAAGCCCCTGGCCGCCTACCTGTTCACCAAGGCCAAGGCGGTTCGCGAGCGGGTGATCCGTGAGGTGCCGGCGGGCGGAATGCTGGTCAACCACTTGATCTTCCAGGTTTCGACGACCCGGCTGCCGTTCGGCGGGGTCGGGCCGTCCGGCATGGGCGCCTACCACGGTCGGTATGGCTTCCTGGAGTTCAGCCACAGCAAGTCGGTCATGACCAAGCCGACGCGGCCGGACCTGAGCAAGCTGGTCTACCCGCCGTACACCGACAAGGCGTGGAAGCTGGCGCGCAAGTTCTTCTAGCCGGCGCCGCGTGACGAGCCGCGATAGGAGCGCGGCAGGTTGTTCTAGTGCCCGGACCCGGTTGCCCGGCGGCCACCCGGTCGCCGTATACACAAAGGGAGCCCGCCTCGGTGGGCGATCTCGTTTGCATCGAATCAGTTGTAGGAAAGGAATCCCATGCCCGGAGTGCAGGATCGCGTTGTCGTCGTCACCGGTGCCGGTGGTGGCCTGGGCCGCGAGTACGCGCTGACCCTCGCCCGCGAGGGCGCCTGCGTCGTGGTCAACGACCTCGGCGGTGCCCGTGACGGCACCGGCGCCGGCCACAACTTGGCCGACCACGTGGTCGAGGAGATCAAGGCCGCCGGCGCCCGGGCCGTCGCC
>JARLGS010000533.1 GCA_031292695.1 Mycobacterium sp.
CTGGGCGTGCCGTGGATCGTCGTGGTGGGCCGCGGCTGGGCCGACGGCACCGTGGAACTGCGCAACCGGTTCACCGGCGAGAAGACCGAGGTGCCCGTTGCAGGCGCCGCAACCGCGATCGCTGCCGCGCTGGCCGAATAGGTGGCGATTGCCGCGCCGGCCGGGTAGACCCCGGCCGGCGATCTGGTCAGTCGGCTATTCGGTGCCGCCGGGAAACGCGACCGTGCTGGGTGTGACGCCCAGCACCTGACGCCAGCGGGCGGCCAGCACCGCACAGTCGGTGAGAGCCTTGATGGCCGTCGCGCGGTCGTCGGTGGTGGTGGCCTGCTCGACCACCGCGCGCCATGCGGTGGCGGTGTCTTCCTCCATGCGCAGCGCCAGCTTGGCCGCATCGTTCGGGTTGTCGGCATCGACCGGAACTTGGTAGCCGGCCGCGGGCAGCGGTGCCGGGACCGACCGCCCGGACAGCGCGGCGATGCCGGCTTCCCGGTGTGCGCGGTGCTGGGCCATGGCCTCGGCCACCAGATCGTTGACGTCGGGTGTGGTGTGCGCCGACACCAGCCCGTAACCGTAGATGGTGCCGTGCTCGGCGGCGATGGCGTCGAACAGCGCCGCGTCGGCGGGGCCGGCCGGTCGGCTCGGGGTGGGCTGCGGGCTGGTCATGAGGCCTGCCCGGCGAGCGTGACGGTGTGCGCGGCAGTGCAGGCCGCGGCGATGGAGGCCAGCAGTCCGGCGCGGTAGCCCGACTGTCCGGTTGCGGCCTGCGTCGCGCTGTCGGCTGATTGCTGCAGTGCCGCGACGACGTCCTGCGGCGTCGGCGGGGCGGGAGCCGGGGCGGCGCCGGGTGTGGCCGGCGCAGTGGTTGACGTCTCGGTGACGGACGTCGGCGTGGGTGGCGGGGTGCCACCGATCCGGGTGAGTTCGTCGGCCAGGGCCTGGGCGTGCGCGTCGCGGAGCGAGGCGACGGCGGTCAGCGCCGGCACCGCTTTCGGTGGTGCCGTGGTGGCCGTGGCGGCCGCCAGCTGGCTGTCACCGCGCGCTCGGCCGATCTGTCCGGTCAGGATGTCCAGCGCGGGATCCCGTTGCGGCGCAGTCGGTCCGCAGCCCGAGACCGCGGTGCCGAGCAACGCCAGGGCTGCCGTACCGATCAGGACACGCCGCCTGCTGACGGTGGTTTCGGTGTGCGGCACAGCCATATCCTGCCATTGCCACCGCCGGCTACCCGGCACCATCCGCCTGTATGTTCTCCGGCGGTGCGGCGGTGATTGCCATTCGGCAATGCGCTGCTGGCGTATCGTTGGTACCGGGTTCGCCTTTCTGGGGAGCCTGTCCGCACAACTCAAGATGAGGAGCTCGCCGTGGCCCGGGACACGCCGGAACGTTCGCTGCCGCCCAGTCGGCTACCGACCCCAGGCCAGGTGCTTGAGCTGCTCAGCAGTGCTTTCGCGGATGCCGGATACGACATCGAGGATGTCCGCGTGGACGCCGTCGCACGGCCCCCGCGGATCGTCGTGGTCGCCGACGGTGATGACGGTCTGAACCTCGATGCAGTCGCCGAACTGTCCGGCGCCGCATCAGAGCTGTTGGACCCGGCGACCGTCGATTCCGAGCCGTTTGTGCTCGAGGTCACCTCGCCGGGGGTGGAGCGTCCGCTGACCGCGGACCGGCACTACCGGCGCGCCCGCGGCCGGAAGGTCGAGCTGACCCTGACCGACGGAACGTCGTTGACCGGGCGGCTCGGCGAACACGATGGCAGCCAGTTGCAGCTCGTCGTGCCCGGGGCCCGCGGCGTCCCGGCGCTGACCAACGTCGCAGTCGCCGACATCGTGAAAGCCATTGTGCAGGTTGAATTTTCACCACCCAATCGCCGGGAACTGGAGCTGGCGGGTATGACCGGAGAGGGGGCCGACGGATGAACATCGATATGGCGGCACTGCATGCCATCGAGGCGGACAAGGGAATCAGCGTCGACATCGTGGTCGACACCATCAAGACGGCCCTGCTGACCGCGTATCGGCACACCGAAGGGCACGAGCCCGACGCGTACATCGACATCGACCGAAAGTCCGGCATCGTGCGGGTGATCGCCCGCCAGACCGACACCGACGGGACCGTCATCCACGAGTGGGACGACACCCCGGAAGGGTTCGGCCGGATCGCGGCGACCACCGCGCGCCAGGTGATCTTGCAGCGGTTGCGCGACGCGGAGAACGAGAAGAACTACGGCGAGTTCTCGGCCCGGGAGGGCGACATCGTGGCGGGCGTGATCCAGCGCGACGCCCGGGCCAACGCGCGCGGCCTGGTGGTGGTGCGGGTCGGCACCGAGGCCAAGGGCTCCGAGGGCGTGATCCCGGCGGCCGAGCAGGTGCCCGGTGAGAGCTACGTACACGGTGACCGGGTGCGGTGCTATGTCGTCGGGGTGACCCGCGGTGCCCGTGAGCCCGTGATCACCCTGTCGCGGACGCACCCGAACCTGGTGCGCAAGCTGTTCTCGCTGGAGGTGCCCGAGATCGCCGACGGTTCGGTAGAGATCGTCGCGGTGGCACGCGAGGCCGGGCACCGGTCCAAGATCGCGGTCACCTCGCGGGTGCCGGGCCTCAACGCAAAGGGCGCCTGCATCGGCCCGATGGGGCAGCGGGTGCGGAACGTGATGAGCGAGTTGTCGGGCGAGAAGATCGACATCATCGATTACGACGAGGACCCGGCGAAGTTCGTCGCCAACGCCTTGTCGCCGGCCAAGGTGATGTCGGTCACGGTGATCGACGACGCGCAGCGGGCGGCGCGCGTGGTGGTTCCGGATTTTCAGCTGTCGCTCGCGATCGGCAAGGAAGGGCAGAACGCGCGGCTGGCGGCCCGGCTCACGGGCTGGCGCATCGACATCCGCAGTGACGCGGACAGTCACGTCGGTTCGGACGCCGACGGCGGCCGTGGAGCCGCCCGCGACCGCTAGTTGAAACGCCAGTTACCGGCGGCGTGTCGGGCTCGTGACCGCGATTGAAGATCAAGGGCCCGATGACGGTAGACTGCCTTGT
This sequence comes from Mycobacterium sp., assembly GCA_031292695.1. Lineage (GTDB taxonomy): Bacteria > Actinomycetota > Actinomycetes > Mycobacteriales > Mycobacteriaceae > Mycobacterium. The sequence continues at coordinate 3,033 of JARLGS010000533.1, forward strand.
GATCCAGCGCGAGACTCCGAAAGCTCCGGTGCGTACCTGCATCGGCTGCCGGAAACGAGAGCTGGCCGTCGACTTGCTACGAGTGGCAGCTGTACGCGACGGGGACGGTAAATGCAGCGTCTCGGTCGATTCAGCGGGTAACCTGCCGGGTCGGGGTGCGTGGTTGCACCCTGATCTGCAATGCCTCAACGCGGCAGGTCGGCGGCGAGCATTCGCCCGAGCGTTGCGCATCACCGGTCCGCCGGACACCTCTGCGGTGGAAGAGTTCTTCAGGGCCTTACCCGCCTGACGGACCCTGAACACCACAGCAACAGAACAGGTAGCGAAGAACATGAGCACACCGTGAAGTCCCGATGACCATGCGTCATAGCTAAACCGAGGCGCGGCCTACTACCGCTGACGCCTCACGATGAGGAGAGAAGTGGCAGCAGGTAAGGCACGTGTACACGAGTTGGCCAAGGAACTCGGTGTCACCAGTAAGGAAGTGCTCGCCCGACTGAGCGAACAGGGCGAATTCGTTAAATCAGCGTCCTCCACCGTGGAGGCGCCCGTCGCACGCCGGTTGCGTGAAGCCTTCGGCGGCGGCAAGCCCGCCA
>JARLGS010000534.1 GCA_031292695.1 Mycobacterium sp.
AGTTACACGGTGGCCGCTGGTCAGAACACCGCCGCGCTGGCTGCGAGCGCGGTTAATCTCAATGGTGCCACGATTGCCGACGTGTCGGGCAATGCTGCGAATGTCTCGCTAACCGGCCACACGCAGAGCGGCCCGCAGATCGATACCACAACGCCTTCGGTATCCTCAGTGGTGGCGTCGGGCACCGGGATCACATCCGGGACGGGCGATCTCGGAGTTGGCAGCGTGGTGACGCTGACGGTCAACCTGAGCGAGGCGGTGACGGTCGCGAGTGGCACCCCGACGCTGACGCTCAATGACGGCGGCACCGCGACCTACACCGGCGGTTCGGGCAGCAATGCGCTGACCTTCAGCTATACGGTGGCGGCCGGCCAGAACACCTCCGACCTCTCGGTGACAGCGGTCAATCTAAACTCGGCAACCGTCAAGGACGGCGCCGGCAACGCCGCCAACCTCACCGGCGCGGTGACTACCCCCGCCGGCACGCTGCAGATCGACACCACGACGCCTTCGGTATCCTCGGTGGCGGCGTCCGGTACCGGGATCACATCCGGGACGGGGGACCTCAATGCCGGGCATGTCGTCACGCTGACACTCAACCTGAGCGAGGCGGTGACAGTTGCCGGCGGCACCCCGACGCTGACGCTCAACGACGGCGGCACCGCGACCTACACCGGCGGTTCGGGCAGCAATGCGCTGACCTTCAGCTATACGGTAGCGGCCGGCCAGAATACGTCCGACCTGGCGGTGACGGCGGTCAGTCTCGGCACCGCGACTGTCCAGGACGGCGCCGGCAATGCCGCCGATCTCACCGGCGCGGTGACTACCCCGCCGGCACGCTGCAGATCGACACCACGACGCCTTCGGTATCGTCAGTGGTGGCTTCGGGCACCGGCATCACGGCTGGCGCCGGCGATCTCGCGGCCGGCAGCGTGGTGACGCTGACGGTCAACCTGAGCGAGGCGGTGACGGTGGCCGGCGGCACCCCGACGCTGACGCTCAATGACGGCGGCACCGCGACCTACACCGGCGGTTCG
>JARLGS010000535.1 GCA_031292695.1 Mycobacterium sp.
GCGGCCGCCTCTCAGGCGTCCGCGGCGGCGGCCCAGGCCGAGGCGGTGGCCAGCGCGTTCGAGGGGGCCCTGGCGGCCACCGTGCATCCACTGCTGGTGGAGGCGAACCGCAACGGCCTTGTGCAGTTGGTGATGTCGAACCTGTTCGGGCAGAACTGGCCGGCGATCGCCGCGACCGAGTCTTATTACGAGGAGATGTGGGCCCAGGACGTGTCCGCGATGGTCAGTTACCACGGCGGGGCGGCGGCGGCGGCCGGCCAACTGACGACGGGACAGGCCAGTATGCCGGCCATGCCGAGCATCCCAGGGATTCCCGCGGGGAACTTCGGCGGCTCCTCGAGCTCAGCGGCCGGCGTTGCCGGCGGAAGCGGGGCCGGCGGTAACCCCGGCGGCGCTGACCAGGGGAACGCAACCCCGGTCGGCGGCAACAACGTGGGCGCCGGCAACGTCGGCGTTGCTGCTGCTGCGACCGGCGGCACCATTGCTGCCGGGAACGTGGGCAACAACGCCGTGGCCACCGGGAGCACCGGTGATGTCGCCAGTCCGAATGCCGGTACCGGCCTCGGCGGCGGCAGCGTAGCCGCCGTCAACCCCGGCAGTGGCAGCGCGGGCCTGGTGGGAACGGCTGGGATGGCAGCGATGATGGCGTCGTCGGCGACGCGGTCGACGGCGTCAGGAACCACGACGCCGGCGGCGGATGTCCACGCAATTCCGGAACCGGAAACACCGGTTGCTCCGGAGGTGGTGGAAGCTCCCGCAGCGGAAGCCGAGGAGACAACGACCCCGGCTGTGACGACACCATTGGTCGCAACGTCGGCGTCGGCAGCACCGGCGGCGGCAATTTCAGCGCCGAGGCCGCGCCGAGCAGCAGAAAGCCGGGAGCCGGGCGAGAGGCTGGCGATGGAAGCACCGTTGCCGGAATCGCCGGAACCGCAACGTCGCGCTCAGTAATTTTCTTAACTCGTTCGCGTCCGCTTTGCGGCCGGACAGGAGATGCTCCCGCGACGTTCAAAATCATTGGTTCGATTTTGACGAAAATCGGAAATTGCGGTGTGACGAGGCTTACAGTTCTTCTTGTCCCCTGCAGTGCCGCGAGGAAAAGGATGGGTCTGATGAGCTTCATGACGTTGCCACCGGAGATCAATTCGTTCCTGATGTATTCGGGTGCGGGGTCGGCGCCGATGTTGGAGGCGGCGGCGGCCTGGGAGGGGCTGGCCTCGGAGTTGGGGTCGGCGGCGTCCTCGTTTGGGTCGGTGACGTCGAATTTGACGGGTCAGGCCTGGCAGGGTCCGGCGTCGCAGGCGATGACGGCTGCGGCCGCTCCGTATTCGGGGTTTCTCAATGAGGCGGCGGCGCAGGCTTCCGGCGCGGCGGGTCAGGCCCGCGCGGTGGTCAGCGCGTTCGAGGCGGCGGCGGCGGCCACGGTGCACCCGTCCTTCGTGCAACTCAACCGCAACTGCTTCGTGCAGGCGGTGATGTCGAACTGGTTCGGCCTCAACGCCCCGGCGATCGCGCAACTGGAGTCCGAGTACGAGGAGATGTGGGCCCAGGACGTGTCGGCGATGGGCGGGTATCACGCCGGGGTGTCGGCCGCGGCCGCGCAGTTGACGCCGGGGGCGACCCTGAGCAGCATGCTGAAGAATCTGCCGAACTTGGGCAACGGCAACATCGGCAACGCCAACATCGGCATCGGCAACAACGGCCTCGCCAACATCGGCAACGGCAACCTCGGCAAGTACGACCTCGGCAACGGCAACCTCGGCAACGCCAACCTTGGCAACGGCAACACCGGCAACCGAAACTTCGGTTTCGGCAACTTTGGCAGTTGGAACGTTGGCAACGGCAACTTTGGCAACAACAACATCGGCATCGGAAACTTCAACACCGGCGGTACCACGGGCTTCAACCTCGGCTTCGGCAACACCGGCAACAACAACACCGGCTTGGGCAACTTCGGCGCCGGAAACTCCGGCGGCGGCAACTCCGGCACCGGAAACCTCGGTTTCGGCAACACCGGCAGCTACAACATGGGCTTCGGGCTTACCGGCAACCACCAGATCGGTTTCGGCGGCACCTATTACGACACGGCGACCGGCCAGTTCGTTGCCGGAGGGCCGAACTCGGGTACCGGCAACGTCGGCTTCGGGAACTCGGGTACCAACAACACCGGCTTCTTCAACTCCGGCAGCGGCAACACCGGCATCTTCAACACGGGTGTCAATACCCTCACCGGTGGCAAGAATAACTTTGGCATCGGCGAATCGGGTATCGGCAACCTAGGCTTCGGGAACTCGGGAGAAGGAGACTTCGGCTCCGGGAACTCGGGCCAGCTAGACACCGGCGGGGGGAACTCGGGCAACTTCAACACGGGCTTAGGGAACTCGGGCAGCTTGAACACGGGCTTGTTCAATTCGGGCACGTTCAACACGGGCAATGGGAATTCGGGCCTCACGAACACTGGCTTCTTCAATTCGGGCCAGGTGAACACGGGCTTCGGGGACTCGGGCAGCTTCAACACCGGCAGTGGGTCCATCACAACTCCGGCCGGCGCCACTAGCTCGGGCTTTAACAACACGGGTGTGGATGTGTCGGGCTTCAACAACCATGCCAGCGGCGGATTGGTCAACGGCTCGATCTCGGGCTTCAACAACACTGCCAGCGGCGGCGGCGTCCTCAACGGCCAAATCTCGGGCTTCAACAACACTGCCAGCGGCGGCTCTGTGGAGGATGGCTTAATCTCGGGCTTCGTCAACACCGGCGTCACGGGCCCCCTTGAGGGCTTGCCGTCCGGCATCCTTAGCGGCTTTGGCTCGGGCTTGTACAACAACAACACCGGTTTTTCGGGCCTATTTGACATCGATAAGTTGGCGGCGGCGTTGTAGCGTCACCGAAATAGGCAGGTCAGCTCGCGGGTGCCGACTGGACACCGGAATCACCTCTCCGGTCTTCGGAGTCAATACTGACAGCGGCGCCTCCACCTCGGGCTTCGGCAACACGGGTGTCGGCGTCTCGGGCTTCTTGAACACCGGCGTCACGGGCACCCTCTTCGGCAAGCGAGCGGGTTTATAAGCGGCTGGGACTCGGGCTTGTTGAACAGGGGAACCGGCATAGCGGGCTTGTTCAACCTCAGCCGAATTTAGTTCTGGTCTCTACCCGCCCGGCGTCTTGGGCTGGGGCGCCGATGACCGCAGTCCCACGACCGTCCGTGACACCCGATTTGCGCTGCGAGCGATGCTGGGAATCACGTTGTCCAGATCTAGCGAAAACCGACATTCGCGGTTTGGCCAGGCTTAACATCCTTTGTTGTCACTTGCAGTCGGGCTGGACAAAGGACGGGTCTGATGAGCTTTATGACGTTGCCACCGGAGATCAATTCGTTCCTGATGTTTTCGGGTGCGGGGTCGGCGCCGTTGTTGGAGGCGGCGGCGGCCTGGGAGGGGCTGGCGTCGGAGTTGGGGTCGGCGGCGAGGTCGTTTGGGTCGGTGACGTCGAATTTAGCGGGTCAGGCCTGGCAGGGTCCGGCGTCGCAGGCGATGGTGGCCGCGGCCACTCCGTATACCGGGTGGCTCAGTCAGGCGGCAACTCAGGCGGCGGGAGCGGCGGGGCAGGCCCGCGCGGTGGTCAGTGCGTTCGAGGCGGCGCAGGCGGCGACGATCCACCCGGCCTTCGTGCAACTCAACCGCAATTCGTTTGTGCAGATGGTGATGTCGAACTGGTTCGGGCTCAACGCGCCGGCGATCGCCCAGCTGGAGAGCGAGTACGAGGAGATGTGGGCCCAGGACGTTGGCGCGATGGTGGGCTATCACGCCGGGGTGTCGGCCGCGGCGGCACAGCTGACTCCGGAGGAGGCCCTGACGGAGTTGCTGCAGAGCCTGCCGAACGTGGGCAACGGCAACATCGGCTATGGCAACGTCGGAATGGGCAATATCGGCATCGGGAACTTGGGCTTCGGCAACACCGGCCTGCTGGACGTGGGCGGTGGCAACTTCGGCGGCCTAAACGTCGGTGTCGGCAACCTCGGCAGTCACAACATCGGCGGCGGAAACACCCATGACCACAACATCGGCTTCGGCAACACCAACACAGGCGAAAGAACGGGCTTCAATCTCGGCCTCGGTAACACCGGCAACAACAACACCGGTTTCGGGAACTCCGGGGCCGGAAACTCCGGTGGCGGCAACACCGGCACGGGAAACGTCGGCTTGGGCAACACCGGCAACTACAACATGGGCTTCGGGCTTACCGGCAACCACGAGATCGGTGTGGGCGGCACCTACTACGACTCGGCGAACGGCCAGTTCGTTGCCGGGGGGCTGAACTCGGGCACCGGCAACATCGGGTTCGGGAACTCGGGCACCAACAACATCGGCTTGTTCAACTCCGGCGACGGCAACGTCGGCCTCTTCAACTCCGGCACCAACACCCTGAAACCGGGCAGTCTGAACAGCTTTGGTATCGGCAACTCCGGCACCGGCGTCTTCGGTGTCGGGAACTCGGGCGAGTTGAATTGGGGCGTCGGCAATTCGGGGGAGGGAACAACCGGCCAATTCAACGCCGGGACCTTCGACACCGGCTTCGGCAACACCGGCCTTTTGAACACCGGCAGCTGGAATTCCGGTGACGTCAACACGGGCTTCGGGAACTCGGGTAGCATTATCGACGGACGCGGCGTCAACACGGGAATTGGAAACGCGGGGCACGCCAACACCGGCTTCGGTGGCATCGGCGACACCGGCCAGGTGAACTCGGGGTACGCGAACACGGGTCTCGTCGTTTCGGGCATCGGAAACACGGCCCACGGCGGTCTCTTTTCGGGCTTTTTCAACAGCGGCGGCGCGCTTATCAACGGCTCCGTATCGGGCATCTTCAACACCGCCGTCCCCAGCCCTGGCGCATTGACAGCCGGCTTTGTCTCGGGGGTGGCCAACAACGGCAGCTTCGTTGTGGGTCCGTTCGACGCGCTGGCGCAGCTCGCCAAGCTGGGGTTGTGACCCGGGGTTCTCCGGTACTCGGTGCGCGCTTGTCAGGGCCGCACGTTGGGAAGCCCGCCGGATCGTCGTGACTCGGCGAATGCGAGTGTGACGTGCATGTGTCGCCAACCTTCGGGTTACCTGAAATTCAAACCACGGGCCGGTGAACGGTTTAAGGTTCGTTTTGCCTTTGTAATCGGGCCGAAAAGGACGGGTTTGATGAGCTTTATGACGTTGCCGCCGGAGATCAATTCGCTGCGGATGTTTTCCGGTGCGGGGTCGGCGCCGATGTTGGAGGCGGCGGCGGCCGGGGACGGCTTAGCGTCGGAGTTGGGGTCGGCGGCGTCGTCGTTCGGGTCGGTGACGTCAGGATTGGCGGGCCAGGGCTGGCAAGGCCCGGCGTCGCAGGCGATGGTGGCGGAGGCGGCTCCATATACCGGGTGGCTGAACGCGGCGGCGGGCCAGGCGGCGGGCGCGGCGGGGCAGGCGCGTGCGGTAGTGAGTGCGTTTGAGGCCGCGGTGGCTGCCACGGTCCACCCGACGTTCGTGGACCTGAACCGAAATTCCTTTGTGCAGATGGTGATGTCGAACCTTTTCGGGCAAAACGCCCCGGCGATCGCCCAGTTGGAGTCCGAGTACGAGCAGATGTGGGCCCAGGACGTTGCGGCGATGTCGGGGTATCACTCCGGGGTGTCGGCGGCGGCCGCGCAGTTGACGCCGGTACAGAGTCTGCAGCAGACGCTGGCGGGTCTGCCCGGATCGCTTAGCAGCCAGGTGAATCGCGCGGCCGCCTACGTCGGGGTCAACTTGGGGCTGGGCAACCAGGGCACCTTCAACGTGGGCAACGGGAACATCGGCATGTACAACCTCGGCAGCGGGAACACCGGCAGCAACAACATCGGCGGCGGCAACGGCAGTGGCGCAATTACGAGCAATGGCAACGTCGGCAGCGGGAACAACGGCAGCAACAACATCGGCGGCGGAAACATCGGCATCAACAACATTGGCTTTGGTAACACCGGCAACCCCAGCAGTGCCACGCCGAACTACGACGTCGGCGTGGGCAATAACGGCGCCAACAACTTTGGCTTGGGAAACTTCGGCACCGGCAACGTCGGCGGAGGGAACTCCGGCAACTACAACATCGGCGGCGGGAACACCGGCAACAACAACGTGGGCTTCGGGCTTACCGGCAACAACGAGATCGGTATCGGCGGAACGTATTACAACACCGCAAAGGGCCAGTTCGCCGCGGGAGGGCTGAACTCGGGCACCGGCAACGTCGGCTTCGGCAACTCGGGCAGCAACAACATCGGATTCTTCAACTCCGGAGACGGCAACGTCGGCATCTTCAACACGAGCGTCACGACGCACGGCGACCTCCCCAACCTCGGCATCGGGAACGCCGGCGCCGGCAACATCGGACTCGGGAACTCGGGGACCGGAAACTTCGGCTTCGGGAACTCGGGCCTGCTGGACACCGGCATCTCCAACTCGGGACAGCTGGACACCGGCTTCGGGAACGGCGGCGGCAACGAGGGTGCGGGCGGCAACACGGGCTTCTGGAATTCGGGCTACACGAACAACGGGCTGGGGAAACTCGGGGAACGTCAATACCGGGATCTGGAATTCGGGGGACACCAACACCGGCTTCGGGTCCATCACCAACACCGGAGCGACCACGTCGGGCTATGGCAACACCGGCACCGACGTGTCGGGCTTCTTCAACTCCGCGGACGGCGGCGCAGCGTCCGGCTTCATCTCGGGCATCGGGAACAC
>JARLGS010000059.1 GCA_031292695.1 Mycobacterium sp.
AACCGGCCCGGACAGCGCCGCCTTGACCTGTGCCGAGAGGTCATCAACCAGTACCTCGGCCGCACCGGCTTCCAACCCGTCGATGATGCGTCGGGCGACCTCTTCGGGCGTGAGTTTGGGAGCATCGATACCCGCGGTCATGTCGGTGTCGATATACCCGACGTGCACCCCGACCACCTGGGTGTGCTGTGGCTGAAGTTCGAGGCGCAGCGAGTTGGTGATCGACCAGATCGCGGCCTTCGATGCGCCGTAGGAGCCTGCGCCACCCAGCCAGGACAACACCGAGTGCACATTGACCAGCGCGCCACCGCCGTTGGTGGCGAGGATCGGCGCGAACGCGCGCGTCACCCGCAGCGGGCCGAACACGTTGGTGTCGAAGGTTTCGGTGATGTCGTCGAAGCTGCCGGTCAGCAAGTCGTCCAGGTGGGAGACACCCGCGTTGTTGATCACGATGTCGACGTCGGTGGCGATATTAGCCAGTGCGGCAACCGAATCCGCCGAACTCACCTCGAGGCCGTACGTGACCACCTGCGGGCGGTCGTCAGCGAAGGCCGACCGCGCGGTGGAGTAGACCTTGCGAGCCCCGCGGGCCAGCACCTCGTCGACCAAGGCCGCGCCCAGGCCGCGACGACCACCCGTTACCAGAACGACCTTGCCTGTTACATCGGTCATGTCCCGTGCCTCTCAGTTTGACTAATGATCTCGTTACTTAGGCACAACCACCGAAGCTGATTAATGTGACCGTTAGTCATGTGTGGCGTTGGTGACACACAAGTGCGGAATAGTCGTGAGATGTGCAGTGTTTCCGCGACGCGGGTGCGTGGTCGACGGGGCGAACACGGGATCGCCCTGTCCTGACCGCAGCTATCGACGGGCAGACGTCCGGGTCAGCGCCCCGCCGTCTCTTTCGGGTTCGCGCTATCGACGGCCAACACCGTAATGGTCATGGTTCGCTTGGATTCTGTTTCATACGTACGGGTTTCGCCGACATGGGCGCCGTGCAGCGCCTTCCCGAGCGGGCGATCGATCGAACAGGTGTCGCCCTGCGCCTTGGCGTCGGCGGGCAGCACGAGCTGGAACACATCGGTGTCGGTGGGGTCGCCGTTGAACGACACCGTGACCCACGCGCCGGGCTCGGCCTGGCCGCTGACAATCAG
>JARLGS010000536.1 GCA_031292695.1 Mycobacterium sp.
CACCACGAAGAAGGTGCACACCAAGTCGGTCATCTACGAGCTGCTGTGGTTCCTGCGCGGCGACTCCAACGTGCGCTGGCTGCAGGAGCGCGGCGTCACGATCTGGGACGAATGGGCTTCGGAGACAGGTGATCTGGGGCCGGTGTACGGCGTCCAGTGGCGGTCCTGGCCGACTCCGTCCGGCGAGCACATTGACCAGATCAGCGCGGCGCTCGAGATGCTGCGGACCAACCCGGACAGCCGGCGCAACATCGTCTCGGCGTGGAACGTCGGCGAGATCGCCCAGATGGCCCTGCCACCGTGCCACGCGCTGTTCCAGTTCTATGTTGCTGACGGCAAGCTCAGCTGCCAGCTGTACCAGCGCAGCGCCGACCTGTTCCTGGGCGTGCCTTTCAACATTGCCTCGTATGCGCTGCTGACCCACATGATGGCCGCTCAGGCGGGCCTCGAGGTCGGCGAGTTCGTCTGGACGGGCGGGGACTGCCATATCTACGACAACCACGTCGAGCAGGTGCGGCTGCAACTGTCGCGTGAAGCCCGGCCGTATCCGGAACTCGTTCTGGCGCCCCGGGATTCGATCTTCGAGTATGAGTACGAGGACATCGCGATCGTCAACTATGACCCGCACCCCGCGATCAAGGCCCCCGTTGCTGTCTAGCGCGGTTGGCCGCCGGTGAAGCTGATCTGGGCTCAGGCGAATGCCGGTGTCATCGGCCGGGGCAATGGCATCCCGTGGCGGCTGCCCGAGGACATGGCCCATTTCAAGGAACTGACGCTCGGGCACACCGTGCTCATGGGCCGGCTGACCTGGGAGTCGCTGCCGGAGCGGTTCCGGCCGCTGCCGGGACGTCGCAATGTGGTGGTCAGCCGCGACGCCGGGTATGTCGCCGAGGGTGCCGACGTGGTGACGGCGTTGCCCGACGAGGCAGACGGTTGGGTGATCGGGGGCGCGCAGTTGTACGCGTTGGCGCTGCCCCGGGCCTCGGTGTGTGAGGTGACCGAGATCGACCTGGATGTGCCCGACGGTGACGCGTTCGCCCCGGCGCTGGACGAGTCGTGGACGGGTACGCCAGGCGAGTGGCGGACCAGCAAGGCCGGCCTGCGCTACCGGTTTTTCAGCTACGTGCGGCGTCGGTAGCTAACGCGTGTGTCTCAATCGCCGGGGCAGCCCATGGGGATCTACCGGATGATCAGACACGGCCCCAGTGGTTTGTTTCAACGTCAGATTCGGTTTGACCGCCCTCTTGAACGTTGAGTCGTGTGGGCCTAAATTTGTCGGACCCCTCTGCGATGATGTGGTTATGTCCACCGCCGCAACCTCTTTGGCCACCGAGGTGAGCCCTGGTGAGCGTCTTGAGGTGTTGTTCGACGAGATCGCGGAGCTGACCGGTCAGCGCAACGCGATCGACGGGCGCTTGGTGGACATTGTCGCCGAGATCGACCGCGACGGGCTGTGGGGCGCCACCGGCGCCCGATCGCTGCCGGCGCTGGTGGCCTGGAAAACCGGGGTGACACCACACAATGCAGCGGTGATGGTGGCGGTCGCGCATCGACTGGCAGAGTTCCCGGCTTGCGGCGAAGGGATGCGAGAAGGCCGGCTGTCGTTGGATCAGGTC
>JARLGS010000537.1 GCA_031292695.1 Mycobacterium sp.
CGGGCGGCGCCGTCGGCGTCGGTGCCCTCGAGCACGGGTACCCCTTGGCGGGTCAGGATGAAGCCGGTCGGGTTGTTGCCATGGGTGCGCTGCACGATGGTGCGCCAGGTGTAGGCGGTCTCGTTCGGGTCGGCGGGACGCACCACCGACAGGTTCGGGATCGCCCGCAGCGCGGCCAGGTGCTCGATCGGCTGGTGGGTGGGGCCGTCCTCACCCAGGCCGATCGAGTCGTGGGTCCAGATGTAGATCGGGTCGATGTTCATCAGCGCGGCCAACCGGACCGCCGGGCGCATGTAGTCGGCGAATTGCAGGAAGGTGCCACCGAACGGACGCGTCGGGCCGTGCAGCACGATGCCGGACAGGATCGAACCCATGGCGTGCTCCCGGATACCGAAGTGCAGCACCCGGCCGTACCAATCGGCGGTGTAGTCCTCGGTCGAGATGGACGGCGGGCCGAACGAGCGCACCCCGTTGATGGTGGTGTTGTTGCTACCCGCGAGATCGGCTGAGCCACCCCACAATTCGGGCAGCTTCGGCGCGACGTCGTTGAGCACCTTGCCGAACGCGGCGCGGGTCGCGACCGCCTTGCTGCCGGGCTCCCAGTACGTCAGGTCGGCGTCCCAACCTTCGGGCAGTTCGCCGGCCTGCAGCCGGTCCAGCAGCTTCTTGCGCTCGGGCTCCTTGGCGGCCCAGCCATCGAAGGCGACCTGCCACTCGTCGTGCGCGTGTTTGCCGCGGGCGACCAGCTCGCGGGTGTGGTCGATGACCTCGGGGCTCACGTCGAAGCTCTTGTCCGGGTCGAAGCCCAGCACCTTCTTGGTAGCAGCCACCTCGTCGGCGCCCAGCGCCGAGCCGTGCACGCCGCCGGTGTTCATCTTGGTGGGGGCGGGGTAGCCGATGATGGTGCGAACCGAGATGAACGACGGCTTGTCGGTCACTGCCCTTGCGGCCGCCAGTGCCTCTTCGATACCGACGACGTTCTCGCCGCCCTCGACCTCCTGCACGTGCCAGCCATACGCCCGATAGCGCGCCGGGACGTCCTCGGAAAGCGCGATGTTCGTGTCGTGCTCGATCGAGATTTTGTTGTTGTCCCACAACACGATCAGGTTGCCGAGCTGTTGGGTACCGGCCAGTGAGGAAGCCTCGCTGGTGACGCCCTCTTCCATGTCGCCGTCAGAGGCGATCACGTAGATGAAGTGGTCGAAGGGGCTCTCGCCGGGTGCGGCATCGGGGTCGAACAGGCCGCGCTCGTAGCGAGACGCCATCGCCATGCCGACCGAGGAGGCCAGGCCCTGGCCCAGCGGTCCGGTGGTGATCTCCACACCCTTGGTGTGGCCGTATTCCGGGTGGCCCGGCGTCAGCGAACCCCAGGTACGCAGCGCCTCGATGTCGGCCAGCTCCAAGCCGAAGCCGCCAAGGTACAGCTGTAGGTACAGAGTCAGGCTGGAGTGCCCACAGGACAGCACGAATCGGTCGCGGCCGATCCAATGCGTGTCCGACGGGTCATGGCGCATCTGACGCTGGAACAGCGTGTACGCAAGGGGAGCGAGGCTCATCGCGGTTCCGGGGTGGCCGTTACCGACCTTCTGAACCGCGTCCGCGGCCAGCACCCGCACGGTATCGACGGCGGCCGAGTCCAGCTCGGTCCAGTCGTCCGGGTGGTGCGGGCGGGTGAGTTCGGAAATCTCTTCGACTGTGGTCACGGGCGCACTCCTACTGGGGGACGTCTCGGGCTCGACAAATTGCAAGCGAGCTGCATGACTACCCTAATGCTCGCTGCTCATCCGGTGCAGACCGCTTCACCTATGCCCTATCCGTGATTCGGTTTCCGTTCACCTGAAACCACCCTGCGGTGTCAAGCACTCAGGCAACCGGTCTACCATCGTCTGTAGTAGAGGCTGCGCGGCCGTGACATCCGAGGAGATATCTGCGTGAGCATTCGCGAGCGCCGTTCTGTCCACGGGGCGCACGGCTTCGGTCCCGGAGCTGCGGCGTCTGACGAGTCCGTGACCAAGTCGCCGAACCGTGTTCGGGACACGTTGCTGGCCTACATCGCCCTCACCAAGCCGCGGGTTATCGAACTGCTGTTGGTGACCACGATTCCGGCGATGTTGCTCGCCCACCGCTTCGACTGGGTGGCAAGCCAAGGTCCGATCAAACCGCTGCTGATCCTGAACACCCTGTTCGGCGGCATGCTCGCGGCCGCCGGCGCCAACACCCTGAACTGTGTCGCGGACGCCGACATCGACAAGGTGATGAAGCGCACCGCCCGCCGGCCATTGGCCCGGGCGACGGTATCCACCCGGAACGCGCTCATCTTCGGCCTGGTGCTGACTGTCACGTCGTTCCTGTGGCTGTGGCGCACCTCGAATCTGCTGTCGGGCCTCCTGGCGCTGGCGACCATCGCCTTCTACGTCTTCGTGTACACGCTGCTGCTCAAGCGCCGGACCTCGCAGAATGTGGTGTGGGGCGGCGCCGCCGGCTGCATGCCGGTGATGATCGGCTGGTCCGCGGTGACCGGGACCATCCAATGGCCGGCCCTGGTGATGTTCCTGATCATCTTCTTCTGGACGCCGCCGCACACCTGGGCGCTGGCGATGCGCTACAAGGAGGACTATCAGGCCGCCGGCGTGCCGATGCTGCCTGTGGTCGCCACTGAGCGCGAGGTGACCCGCCAGATCCTGATCTACACCTGGCTGACCGTGATCACCACGCTGGCGCTCGCGCTGGCCACCGGATGGCTGTATGCGGTAGTCGCGCTGGCCGCCGGGGTGTGGTTCCTGGTGATGGCGCATCAGTTGTACTCCGGGGTGAAGCGCGGTGAGCCGGTCAAGCCGCTGCGCCTGTTTCTGCAGTCGAACAACTATCTGGCCGTGGTGTTCTGCGCGCTGGCGGTCGACTCGGCACTGGCGCTGCCGACGCTGTTCGGTCACTGATCCGCCCGGCCGACCCAGGCACACCCGACGTCGCATCGGCGCGTTAATTTATGGGCATGACCAGACCGGTGAGCCCTGATAACTTCGCCCGCGCCGAATCCGACCTGTACTTCTCCGGCATCGTCAAGGACAACGGCTTCGGAAAGTTCCTCCACAACCGCGAGCTGACGCCGGTCGACCACCAGATCGTGATCCGGCAGAACCGCGACACTCTGTACTCAGCTGCGGTGTTCGACCTCGACGCAGGTCCCGTCACCGTCACCCTGCCGGACAGCGCTGGACGCTTCATGTCCTTGCAGGCCATCAGCGAGGACCACTACACGACCCAGGTCGCGTATGCGCCGGCCGAGGTGACCCTGACCCGCGACGGGGTGGGCACCCGGTACGTAGCGGTGGCGCTCCGGACGCTGCTGGATCCCAATGACGCGGCCGACGTAGCCGTCGTGCATGGGCTGCAGGACGCCGTCACCCTCGCCCAGGACCAGCGGGGCAGCTTCGTGGTGCCGGACTGGGATCCGGTCAGCCAGAACACGGTTCGCGACGCTCTGGTCATCCTGGCCACCACGCTGCCCGACACCAAGCGGATGTTCGGCACCGCAGCCGACACGGATCCGGTGCGGCACCTGATCGGTTCGGCGAACGCGTGGGGTGGCAACCCCGAGCGCGACGCTCTGTATCTGACCGTCACCCCGGGCCGGAACGACGGCGCCACCGTACATCGGCTCGTGGTCAAAGACGTTCCCGTGGACGGATTCTGGTCGGTGACGGTGTACAACAAGGACGGATATCTCGCACCGAATGCGCAGAACGCCCACTCCGTGAACAACATCACTGCGATCGAAGATCCCGACGGCACGGCCACCATCCAGTTCGGTGGCGCCGACGCGGCCAATCTGTTGCCTGTCACCGACGGTTGGAACTACACGGTGCGGCTGTACCGGCCGCGTGCCGAAATCCTCGACGGCAGCTGGACGTTCCCGGCAGCCCAGCCGGTCTGAGCCCGATGGTGATTCGCGTTGTGACTCATATGAATTGCTGCCCGCCGTCGATATCGTAAGTGGCGCCGGTGAGCGCGGTGTTGACCATCAGGTGCACGGCCAGTGCCGCGATATCGTCCGCTGTGACGACACGCCCGATCGGTAGAGTCGAGCGCAAATCGTCGCGGCGGTTGTCGAGATGATCGCCGAGCAACGACGCCGACAAAGGAGTGTCGACGAAACCTGCGGCGATTAGGTTGACGCGCATCGGTGCCACCTCGAGGGCCAGTGCCGCGGTGAACGGCGGCAGGGCAGCCGTTGCCGCGGAGAGAATTCCGAGTCGATGGTCGATGCGCCGACCACCGGTGCCGCCCATGAGGGTGAGCGAGCCGCCGGGGCGCATCACGGGTTGGGCGTTGCGCGCGACCTCCAGCCCCAGCACAACATGTGCACTGAGCGTGTCGCGAACGTCGGCCGCGCTCATCTCCAGTAGTGGACCGTATTTCGGACCACCGGCAGTCGCCAGGATGTGGTCGATCGGGTGAGGGGTCCCGGCGAAAAATTCGTGCAGCGCGTCGGGGTCGGTGGCGTCAAAGGCGGCGGTGCCGATTGCGCCGATATCGGCAGCCGCATGCGCGAGCCGGTCCGGGTCGCGGCCGGTGAGCACGACGTCGGCCCCCTCGGCGCGGGCTCGGCGCGCAGTCGCGAGCCCGATCCCCGCGCTTCCGCCGATGAGGACGACGGTCTGCCCGCGCAGTTCCGGTACGCGCCGAGTAGAACCCGGCATGGAGGCGCCGCTCACTGTTTCTCCCATGTGTAGTTTTTTCACGGATGCTCGCCGAACGCCGCGTATGAGTCCTTTGACTGTCAATATGCTGGTGGTGCCAAGCCCAGTGCTGGTCAGGCCATATACTTCCTGGGTCAAACTCCAAGTTCGCTGTGGGGATCGATGGATCACTGCTTCGGCCATCTGATTATTGCCTTACTGCCATCGACCGGCGGCCTCCATGACACCGTCCTCTGGGCCGCGAGTTGATGGCTGATCGTCGTTTCGAACCACTGGCTTCCGCGGCCTTGTTGGGGCGCCGGCACGAACGCGCCGTGCTGGACGAGATATTGCACCAAGCCCGCGACGGCCGTAGCGCCGTGTGTGTGCTGCGCGGTGAGGCGGGCATGGGTAAGACGGAACTTCTTCACTATCTGGTGTCTGCGGCGTCTGGGTTCACGGTGGCGCGGTGTACCGGGGTGGAATCCGAAATGGAATTGCCCTTCGCCGGGCTGCACGAGCTGTGTTCACCTTTCCTGGCGGGTCAGAGCTCGTTGCCTGAGCCGCAGCGGAAGGCCTTGAGCGTCGCCCTTGGGCTTGAGGCCGGGGAAAGCCCGGACAAGTTCTTGGTGGGACTGGCAGTCCTTGGACTTCTCGCTGCCGCCGCCGACGACCGACCGGTGTTGTGTGTGGTTGAGGATGCGCATTGGCTTGATCAATCGTCGGCTCAGATACTCGGGTTCGTCGGACGCCGACTGCTGGCCGAGCGGATCGGTGTGGTGTTCGCAGCGCGCCCAGCGGTGGCTGCTCCGGACCATCTGACGGGTCTGCCGGAGTTGCACGTCGAAGGGTTGGACCCGCCACACGCGCGGGCCCTGTTGGAATCCGTCGCTCGGGGCCGAGTCGATGAGCGCATACAGGTGCGAATTCTCGATGAGACACAAGGGAATCCACTTGCGTTGCTGGAATTCGGTGCACACATGGGGACAGTGGGTTTCGCGGGCGGTTTCGCGCTGCATGACCATGCGAGTCTGTCGCACCGCATCGAGGACGAGTATCTGGCCCGTCTCCGTTCTCTGCCTCCGGATACCCAGCAGCTCTTGCTGCTGGCCGCCGCTGATCCGGTGGGGGACACCGCTGTGGTCCTCGCAGCGGCCACGAGATGTGGCCTCGGTTTCGACGCCGCCGAGGCGGCCGTTGGCGCCGGAATGTTGTCGATTGGCGCATCGGTGCGCTTCCGACACCCATTGTGGCGTTCGGCGGTGTACCGCGCAGCCAGTATCGAAAACCGCCGCGCGGCACACCACGCGCTGGCGCAGGTGACAGACCCGGGCCTTGATCCTGATCGGCGGGCGTGGCATCGCGCCTATGCGGCCCCGGCACC
>JARLGS010000538.1 GCA_031292695.1 Mycobacterium sp.
GTAGGCGCTGATCGTGGTGAACAGGAACGCGATGACCAGCGCATATAACAGCAGGTCGGCGCCGCGCCCGATACCGAGCCAGTGCGCGACCACGGTGGTGTCGTCCGGCCGCACGATCGCATAGATGGCGCCGAGCACGAACATCACATAGCCGACCTTCACCCAGGCTCTGGATTGTGCGTTGCGCCGGGAGCGGAACAGATACACCAGCAGCAGGACGACCGCGCCGATCAGAAATGCCTTGGTCCCGATCATCGGCGCAACCTTCCGCGCAGCAATCCGTCGACGATGATGTTGACGCCGTTGACCAGTGGCTGACCCTTGGACATCGAATAGTCGGTGTACAGGATTTGCACCGGCTGCTCGGCCACCCGCCAGTGGTTCTCCACGATCAGGCTGACGAACTCGCTGGCGTGGCTCATGCCGTTCATGGTCAGGTGCAGCCCGTCGGCCACCGTCTTGTTGAACACCCGCAGCCCGTTGTGCGCATCGGTCAGATGCAGCTTGCGGCTGGCCGGGCTGAGCCTGGCGACGATCGGCAGCAGTAGTCGCTTGAGTGCCGGCATGCGCTCGGGCGGCTGGTCGGCGAACCGGGTGCCGATCACGATGTCCAGATCCTCGGCGCAGAGCCGGTCGATCATCAGCACCACGTCCTTGACCCGGTGCTGGCCGTCGGCGTCGAAGGTGGCGAAAATCTGTGCGCCGGGCTGGGATCGGGCGTATTCGACGCCGGTCTGGATGGCTGCACCCTGGCCGAGGTTCACCGGGTGGCGCACCACGTGGGCGCCGGCGGCGAAGGCGCGGTCACCGGTGTCGTCGCTGCCGCCGTCGTCAACGCAGACCACGTTGGGGAAGACGGCGCGGACGTCAGCGACGACATCACCGATAACGCTCGCCTCGTTGTAGGCGGGGATGACGATCCAGACATCGGAATACGCGGACATGTTGATGCCGAAAGTACACGCTCAGCGGCGTCGGATCGCGACGAGCGCGGCAAGGTGGACGACGATTCCGACCAGCGGTCCGCACAGCAAGGCGACGATGGTGCGGGTCTGCAGGTCGATCGGCAGCAGCAGCAAGAGGGCCGCGGCCAGGGTGGCGCCGACCCAACCCGTCGCGTACGCGCGCTGTTGCGCGGCGGCCACCGTCGCGGCGCCGGTCAAGGTCAGGAAGGCGATGGCGACGGCGCCGGCGGTCAGCCAGGCCAACAGCGCGCCGGTGGCGGCGTACTCGGGCCCGAACAAGGTACGCAGCAGCCACGGCCCGACCAGTCCGGCGGCCAGGATCGCCAGCGCCCCCAGCCCGGCCAGCACCACTGCCGGGGTCACCAGTGCGCGCAACCGGCGGTTGTCGACGAAGTGCGCGATCAGATTGCCCTGCATGGCGGTCAGCGGCACCAGCAGCGGCGCCCTGGTCAGCGTCACGGCCAGGATGATGACGCCGCCGGTGGCACCCAGATCCTGTGACGTGGCCTGCAACAGCACCGGGAAGCCCATCACCAGGATGGCGCTGGCCCCCGCCGCGGCGATCGAATGTGCGGCCCCGGACAGAAAGGTGCGGGCCGTGCCCGGGGTCCGGATGGCCGCCGCGGCCCGGGCCGCCGGCGAGGCCAGCAGCAGGATCAGCCAGGACATCGATCCGGCGACGGTGGCCCACAGGTAGCCGTCCAGCCCCCAGCCCAACATGAACGCGGCGACTGCGACGGCGACCCGGATGACCGCATCGGTCACCATCAATGCGCCGTACTGGGTCCACCCGTCCGCGCCGGCCAGTACGCCGAGCAGGGTGGCGTGCAGACAGAAGCCGGCCAGGCCGACGCTCAGCAGCGCCACGCTCAGCGGCTCGGATTGGACGAACACCTGGCCGGCCCACAGTGGGGCGGTGCCGGCGATCAGCAGTCCGGCAGCGACGGCCACCGCGGCCGCCACCCGGATCGGCTGCAGGTGCGGGCCCGCGGGCGGCCGGGATTCGCCGCGCGCGGTGCGGACCTCCCGGGTGGCCTCCTGCAGCAGTCCGTTGGCCGCACCGGTGAACAACCCGAAAGCGCCCCAGAAGACGCTGAATACGGAGAACCCCGCTGGGGCCAGGTTGCGGGCGGCCAGATACAGGACCGCGTAGCCGCAGAGCGCACTGAGTACCGTCGCGACACCGACCCGGGCCACGCTGCTCCGGGTGATCGCGCCGCCGGTGGCTGAGCCGTCGCTCACAACGCCGGCAGCTCCGCGGTGTAGAGCCAGGAGGTCCACAGTCCGCGCAGTGACTGCTCGGTGTAGTGGGCGGCCAGGCCGGTGAAGTCGTCGGTCAGCGCGGTTGCATGCCGGTACCGGGTGGTCCATTCCCGCAGCAGCGCAAAGAAACTCTCGTCGCCGATGGTCCGCCGCAGCACGTGCAGTGTCAGGGCGCCGCGCTTGTACACGCGGTCATCGAACATGTCGCGGGGCCCGGGGTCGGCCAGCACCAGGTCCTGCGGCAGACCGCGGAGCTTCTGCAGGTAGCGCGCGGCCAGTTCGTCCGCGGTGCGCCAGCCCGACTCCTCGGCCCACAACCACTCGGCGTAGCAGGCGAATCCCTCGTGCAGCCAGATGTCCCGCCATCGCCGCACCGTCACCGAATTGCCGAACCATTGGTGGGCCAGCTCGTGCGCGATCAGCCGCTCGGAGCTGCGCCGGCCGTCGCAATGGTTGGCGCCGAAGATCGAAACCCCTTGCGCCTCAAGTGGAATCTCCAGGTCGTCGTCGGTGACCACGACGGTGTATCCGGAGGATAGTGGATACGGCCCGAACAAATGGGTGAACAGCTCCATCATCTGCGGCTGCCGGGCGAAGTCGTACTCGAAATTGCGGATCAGTCGCTGCGGCAACGCCGCCGACATCGGCACCGGCGACTTGGTCATCCGGACCGCCTCGTACCGGCCGATCTGCAGGGTGATCAGGTAGGTCGACGTCGGCTCGGCCAGCTCGTAGATCCAGGTGGTCTGTGCTGCACGGCTTTTCCGGCTCACCAGCACGCCATTGGCGACCACCCGGTAGGGGCTGTCGGTGCTGATCTGGATGCGGTAGCTGGCCTTGTCGCCGGGATGGTCGTCACATGGGAACCAGGACGCCGCGCCGTTCGGTTGCCCCGCAACCAGCACGCCTTCGGACAGTTCCTCGAAACCGACTGTGCCCCAAGTGGATTTGATGGGCTGCGGGTTTCCGCCGTAGCGCACCGTTACGGTCAGCGCGGCCCCGGCGGGCAACTCGGCCGCCAACGCGATGTGCAGCTTGCCGTCGCCGCTGCGGTACTTGGCCGGCCGGCGGCCGTTGACCTCGACCTTGGCCACGTTCAGTGCGTCGGACAGATCCAGGCTGAACGACTTGAGCGACGCCAGCGTCACCGCGGTGATGGTGGCGGTGCCGGTCAGTCGGTTGCTCTCCACCTTGTATTCGAGGTTCAGCTCGTACCGGGACACCCGGTAACCGAAATTGCCGACGGCCGGTAGATACGGATCGATAACCGGCGGAACGTCTTTGCGGTCCTTCTTATTTGTTCGGGTCACGCGGCAGTTGCCTTTTGCCGGTTGCCGGACTTGCGTTTCTTGGCGGCCCACGGGGCAATCGGGTTGCCCTGCCAACGGGTGGACGGCGGCACCGCATCACCACGCATCACCAGCGACGCCGGGCCGACCGTCGCGCCGGCGCCGATGCTCGCGGCGGGCAGTGCCACGCAGTGCGTGCCGAGCGTTGCGCCTTCGGCCACGACCACGGTATCCAACTGCATGATGCGGTCGTGGAACAGGTGGGTCTGCACCACGCAGCCCCGGTTCACCGTGGCACCGCGGCCCAGTGTCACCAGATCCGCCTCAGGCAGCCAATAGGTTTCGCACCATACGCCGCGGCCGATCACCGCGCCCAGGGCGCGCAGCCAGAGGTTCATCACCGGGGTGCCGCTGGCAGCGCGGGCGAACCACGGGGCGGCGACGGTCTCGACGAAGGTGTCGGACACTTCGTTGCGCCACACGAACGGTGACCACAGCGGGTGTTCGACGGCCCGAATCCGGCCCACCATCAACCACTTCGCCACCACGGCGATGGCCCCCGCGACGGCACCAGCATTGAGCAGCACCAGCCCACCCGCCAATGCGGCCCACAGCCAACCGAATTCACCGGCCAGTGCCTGCAGGACGCCAAGCACCGCGACGCCGATCCCGAACGTCACCATCACCGGGACGATCCGGAGGGTTTCGACCGTCGACCGCATGAACTTGAGGCGGAGCGACGGGTGGAAGGTGCGCAGGGTGTCGGCCTCGGTCGGCTGGCGGCGCAACCGGACCGGCGGGCTGCCCAGCCACGACGACCCGGCCTTGGCCTTGTACGGGGTGGCGGAAAGCACCGCAACCAGGCCGTCATCGGGAACTCGGCGCCCCGGCTGGGTGATGCCGGAGTTGCCGAGGAAGGCCCGGCGGCCGACGGTGGCCTTGGCCACGTAAATCCAGCCACCGCCGAGCTCGTACGACGCCACCATGGTGTCATCGGCCAGGAATGCGCCGTCGAGCACCTCGGTGAACTTGGGGGTCAGCAGGGCGGTCGAAATCTCGGTGTCCTTACCGACTTTCGCGCCGAGCACACGTAGCCACCACGGCGTCAGCAGGCTGGCGTAGATCGGGAACAGGTAGTTGCGGGCGGCGTCCATCAGCCGTTCGGTGGCCCACAGCTGCCAGCCCACCCGGCTGCGAACCGGGTGGTAGCCCTCGGTCAGGCCGAGGGCCAGCGTGCGCACCCCGACCACGGTCAGCGCGGCGTACACCGCCATGGCCACCACTGCGGCCAGCGGCGTCCACAAGGCAGTCGGCAGGATCGCCTCCGGCAGCGAATGGGTGTGGCGCACAGGCAGAATCAGGACCGCCAGTCCGGCGGCAAGGGCGAGCACCGGCAGCCCGCCGAGCAGCATGGAGGTCAGTCCGTAGATGGCCACCCACACCGGCGCCGCCGCCGGCCGCTCCTCGGGCCAGGGGTGATGGGCCTTGCCGGACTTCACCGCCGGCGAGCCCTTCCAGTACTGCCCGGCTTTCACCTTGCCGACCACCCCGGAACCCGGTGCCACATCAGCGTTCTTGCCGATCACCGCGCCCGGCAGCAACGTGGTGCGGGCGCCGATGGTTGCGTCGTTGCCGACGCTGATCGGCCCGACATGGAACAGGTCGCCGTCGATCCAGTGCCCGGTGAGGTCGACCTCTGGCTCGATCGAACACCGGTGACCGAGGGTGAGCATGCCGGTGACCGGTGGGGCGGAGTGCAGGTCGACGCCCTTGCCGACCTGGTTGCCCAGCGCCCGGGCGTAGTACACCAACCACGGTGCGCCGGCCTGGTTTTCGGCGCCGCTGGCCTCACCGAGCCGCTCGGCCAGCCACACCCGCAGGTGCTCGGACCCGCCGCGGCGGTAGGTGCCCGGCTCGAGGCCCGACAGCAGTGCCCGGGCGAAGAACACGGCGATGCCCATCCGGCCGACGGGCGTGACGAACACCAGGAAACCGGCCAGCACCCACCACCAACTCACGGGGTTCGCCCACGGCAGTAGGTGCAGCGCGGCGGCGACGTTGTTCAGCAGCGCCAGCCACACCACCCACTGCATCCCGGCCAGGGTCGCCAGCGGGATCGCCAGCAATGACTGGGTCAGCTGGGTCAATAGCGGAACTGGTGCGACGCTTCGGGTTTCGACCACCGGCGGCGGATCGAGTTCGTCCAGATAGCCGGCCAACGAACCCAGCCGCGGGTGGTCGTACAGGTCCGCGACGGTGACCTGCGGGTACTTCTCGCGCA
>JARLGS010000539.1 GCA_031292695.1 Mycobacterium sp.
AGTCCTGCGATGAGGAAGGCGGCGAAGAACAGTCGCCGGGCCGGGAATCCGGGCCGGGGCGGTTGGGGCTGCCGCGACGACAGGGGAGGGCGGGGTGGTTGGTACCGGTTGGGGTACGGACGACTGCTCACCGGCGCGGCCGCGGCCCATTGTTGGCCGGGCTGCGTCAATTCCGAGGCCTGCGCCTGCTCATTCATCGCGCGCTCGAGCTCGCGGATGCGGGCCTCCGGGTCATCGTCGCGACTCATGTCTTGATGCTGTCACAACCGGTGGGGCAGCTCAACGCCATAGGTAGCGGGTTTTGGGCCGCCCGGTCCCGCCGTATTCGCTTCGGCGCGTGACGGTTCCGTCCTCGGCCAGCCGTTCCAGGTAGCGCCACGCGGTCACGCGGGCCACTCCGACCGCTTTCGCGACCTGGTCGGCTGTCAGCCCGCCGGGACTGTCCCGAACCGCTCGGGCGATGTCGTCATTGGTCAGCGCCGCGGCGCCCTTGGGGGCCGCGGATTTGTCTGCGCCGGTGCGTAATTCGGCGAGTGCCCGGTCCACCTCGGCTTGGCTGGCGGCGTCCACCCCGGCCGGCAGCGCCGTGCGGTACCGCTGGTAGCGAGCCAACCGGTCCCGGAACGCCGCGAAGGTGAACGGCTTCAACAGGTAAGCCAATGCGCCGTGGGCGACAGCCGCGCGCACCATCTCCAGATCGCGCTCGGAGGTGATGGCGATGATGTCCGGGGCCGGCCGCAGCCCGGACAGGGCCGAGGCCAGGCTGATCCCGCTGGCATCGGGCAGCCCGAGGTCAAGCAGGACCAGATCGATGGGTTGGTCAGTGGCGCTCGCACGGGTGGCGGTCTGAATCGCCTCACGTGCGGTACGGGCCACCGCCGCAACAGAGAAGCCTTCGAGCCGTTCGACGTAGGTGCGGTGCGCCTCGGCGATCAACGGATCGTCCTCGACGATCAGCACGGTGGTCATGTGCGCGCCGCCCGAATCGTCACCGACACCACCGAGCCGTAGCTGACAGCTGCCGTCAAAGTACCCGCGTGCCGCTTGACCACCTGGGCCACCAGCGCCAGCCCCAGTCCGTGCCCCGGCGCCGATTTCGTCGAATAGCCCCGGCGCATGGCTTTTTCGAAAGTCTGTGGATCCATGCCGGCGCCGCTGTCGGCCACCCGCATCAGCAGCTCGGCCGTCGGCTCCCAGCGCACCGTCACCTCGACCCACGGCTCGTCCCGGTCGCACGCGTCCATCGCGTTGTCGATCAGGTTGCCCAGCACCGTCACCATCTCCTGCCCGGTCAGCGGCAGATGTGAAGTGTCCGAAGGCAACTGAGAGTCCGCAGTGACGCTGAACTCGATGCCGCGCTCGTGAGCCTGCGCGCTCTTGCCCAGCAGCAGCGCCACCAAGGCGGGTTCGCGTACCTCATTGGACAGCCGGTCGACGAGTCGCTGAGACAGCTCCAGTTCGTCGGTGGCGAAGGCGACGGCGTCATTGGTCCGGCCCATTTCCACCATGGTGACCACCGTGTGCAGCTTGTTGGCGGCCTCGTGCGCCTGCGCCCGCAACGAGTCGGTGAGCACCTTCAGGGAGGTGAGTTCGCCCAGCGCGCTTTGTAATTCGGTGCGGTCCCGGATGGTCACCACCTCAGCACCCGACGCGCCGGCAACCGGTGACCGGCTCACCACCAGCACCCGGTCGTCGGTGACGTGGACCTCGTCGCGCACTCCGGGATCGGCGGCGCGCAGGAACTCCGGCAGATCGCTCGGGGCGATGGCACCCGCAGGCAGGGCCAGCAGGCGGCGCGCCTCGTCGTTGGCCAGCGGGACGCGGCCCCGCTCCAGCACCAACAGACCTTCGGACACCGAATGCAGGACGGCGTCGTGGTGCTCGTACATCACTCGCAACTGGTCCGGCCGCAGTCCGTGCGTCTGGCGGAGCAGTCGGCGCCGGATCAGCCACGTGCCCGCCAGCGAAAGGGCAAGGGCGGCAAGGCTGATCGCCGCAATGATCGGAACCTGGTGGCGCCACTGCGCGGTCAGGGTGGTCTCGGTGATGCCCGCGGCGACCAGGCCCAGTACCCGTCCGGAGCTGTCCCGCACGGGGGCGATGGTGCGGACCGACCGGCCCAGCGTCCCGGTGTAGAACTCGGTGAACGTCTGGCCTCGCAGGGCCGGCTCCATGGTCCCCAGGTAGTGGCCGCCGATCTGGTGCGGGTCGGTGTGGGTGAAGCGGGTGCCGTCGGGCGCCATGACGGTGATGAACGCGATCCCGGTCTGTGCCCGCACCGATTCGGCCACGGGCTGCAGCACGTCCGTGGCTCTGCCGGCCTGCAGGGCGGCGGCCGTCGACGGCGCGTCGGTCAGCGCCGTGACGATGCCGGTGAGCAGCTGCCGGGCCGCCGCGTCGTTGGTGCGGCGGGATTCCACCAGCGCCAGCGCGCTGCCGGCCGCCACCACCACGATGATGATGGCGATCTGCAGGGCGACGATCTGCCCGGCCAGCGACCAGCGAGGCGCGGCCGGCCAACTGCGCATCACGGCGCCCTTCCGTGAACTTCCCTGAACGAAATGAACATATGCGTGACGTGCCTCACGTTCTGGCTCAACATCCTTGCAGAACTTTTTCGACATCGAGGCCGGAGGATTCCCGACATGACCGCACAAGCGCCGCGTAGCGACCGCACGCACTGGCTGTATCTGGCGGTGATCGTCGCCGTCTTCGCCGGCGTGGCCGTCGGCCTGATCGCGCCCGGCGTCGGTAAGGACATCGCCGTGCTCGGCACGATGTTCGTCAACCTGATCAAGATGATGATCGCGCCGGTCATCTTCTGCACGATCGTGCTGGGCATCGGCTCGATACGCAAAGCCGCGACGGTCGGCAGGATCGGCGGTCTGGCGCTGGGGTACTTCCTGGCCATGTCAACCGTGGCCCTGGCCATCGGACTGGTGGTCGGCAACCTGCTCAGCCCGGGATCGGGCCTGCACCTGGCCCAGACCGGTCAGGGTGCGCAGTTCGCACAGAAGGCACACGAGTCGGGCGGTCTGGTCGACTTCGTCGGACACATCATCCCGGACACCCTGTTTTCGGCGCTGACCAGTGGAAACGTGCTGCAGGCTCTGTTCATCGCGCTGCTCGTGGGCTTCGCCGTGCAGGCCATGGGAACCTCAGGTGAAGCGGTCCTGCGCGGTATCGAATACCTGCAGAAACTGGTGTTCCGGGTGTTGAGCATGATCCTGTGGCTGGCGCCGGTCGGCGCGTTCGGGGCGATGGCCGGGGTGGTCGGCCAGACCGGCTGGCGCGCGGTGGGCCAGCTGCTGACGCTGATGTTGGGCTTCTACGTGACCTGCGTGGTGTTCATCTTCGGCGTGCTCGGGCTGGTGCTGTGGGCGGTGGCCCGGGTGTCGATCTTCCGGCTGGTCCGGTATCTGGCCCGCGAGTACCTGCTGATCTTCTCGACGTCGTCGTCAGAGTCGGCGCTGCCCCGGCTGATCGCCAAGATGGAGCACCTGGGCGTGGACCGCAGCACCGTCGGTGTCGTGGTGCCGACGGGTTATTCGTTCAACCTGGATGGGACCGCCATCTACCTGACCATGGCGTCGTTGTTCATCGCCGACGCCATGGGCCGGCCATTGTCGATCGGGCAGCAGTTGTCACTGCTGGTCTTCATGATCGTCGTGTCCAAGGGCGCCGCCGGGGTCAGCGGCGCCGGCCTGGCCACCCTGGCCGGCGGCTTGCAGAGCCATCGGCCGGACCTGCTCGACGGCGTCGGCCTCATCGTGGGCATCGACCGGTTCATGTCCGAGGCCCGGGCCATCACCAACTTCTCGGGCAATGCCGTAGCGACGGTGTTGGTCGGCACCTGGACCAGCACGATCGACCACGCCAAGGCCGCAGCGGTGCTGCACGGCACGGATCCGTTCGATGAATTGACGATGCTGGATTCGGGTGCGGACAAGGTGCCTGCAACGTCGGCGTGACGGGCATCACATCATGAACGAAATGTGAATTGATCGCTAACAGCGAATCTCATGGGTACATCGATGGAGTCTCGGTGCTGTCACGAACGCGACGTGCGGAAGGGGACCCTGAGTTTTATCGTGCAGGTGGGGCGGATGAGATTGTTGGCGTTCGTGTCGCGGTGTGACGTTTCGCTCATTTTGCGCGGGAATGCTGAGAAATGGCGTCGGAGGAGTGCTGCAAATGAGCCCGACCTACGTTTGCCGGATCCGAAATTCTCGGGTGTTGTTGCTGGTGGGGGCATTGCCCCCGGTTCATAACAAGTGCATAACAATTCGTATCTTAAGTAACTTCTGAGAGCCTCCGAGTAATTGGTGATGAGGCGTCGCGGAAGCCGTCCGGAATGTCGGTAGGGGTCACTACACTTCTTGAAAGCAGTGCCCATCCGGGCGCACCCGAACGGGGAATCGACTATCGGCGCATCGCTGAGCCGGCGGAGGTACCGAAGATCGTGGCAAATAATAACGCTCGCGCAAGGATGAAGCGTAAGGGCCTGCGGAGTGGACGTGGCGCAGTGGACGTCGCCCGCGTCGGCCGCGGCACCATCGCCGACATCGCCGAGAGCGCTGGCCACCTGGTTGCGAGCAGCTACGCCGACAACGTGGTGTCGTTGATCGACCCGCAGAGTCGCCGCATCCGCGATATCGCCGTTGACGGCGAACCGTTCGCCGTGGTCGCCACCGACGACCGCGCCTACGTGGCCGTGTCGGCCGCCGAGTTCGACGGCGTCGCAGTGATCGACGTGGCCACCGGTACCGAGTTGGCCACTTACCCGCTGGCCTCCGGAGTCAGCGCGCTTGCCGTCAGTCCCGACGGCAAGCGGGTGTTCGCCGGCCGCGCGGGTGACGCCTACATCGACGTCGCCGTCATCGACATCACCGCCGATCGGGTCGGCACCATCGAGATCGCCACCGGTGCCGCCATCAGCATCGACGCCCTGGCCGTCGACCACACCGGTCGCCGCCTCTACGTCGCCGCCACCGATGCGATGGGCAGCCAGCTGGTGGTCGTCGACACCGAGACCGCGCGGATTCGCAGCACCATCGTCATCGGCGCCCCGATCCGCAGCCTGGCGCTCGGCCCGGACAACACTGCCTACGTGCTGACCTCGGACTTGACCGCCCGCGGCGAGGTCGTCGTCGTCGATCTGGTCGCCAACCGCGTGACCGGGCGTTTCGCCGTCGGCGATGCCCCGACCCAGCTCGTGCTCAGTGCCGACGGCACCCAGGTGTACGTCGTCGACTACAACCGCGTCACGGTGTTCTGCACCCTGACCAACGAGGTCGTCGACACCATCGGGACCGACGCGCAGCCGTCCTGTGCCGCGGTCAGCCGCGACGGCTCGACGCTGTACATCTCCGATTGCGCCGGCGACGTCACCGCCGTGGCCGTCAACGCCCCCAAGCCGTTGCTCTACTCGCAGTTCATGGCGACCAAGTCGGTCGGCATGGCTGAGATGCGCGCGCTGGAGCCCGCGGCCGTCTGATCACTCAACGTAGAACGCCCCCACCGGAAGGCGGGGGCGTTTTGCGTTGACGGGGTTGTGCTCAGCGTGAGCCGGTGCAGTCCAGCGAGACCGAAATGGTCTTGGTGACCTGGGGCACCAGGAAGTTGTTGTTGCCGCCCCGGCCAGGTCCGACATACGGCACCCACTGGGTGGTCTGCTGTGGGTTGCGCACGCTGGTTACCGTGCATTGAGACATCGGTGCCGACCCGACCCTGTCGATGGTGACCACATAGCCTTCGGCTTGCAATTGATTGATCGTGTCCTGCGCCGTCTGGGCGGCCGCCGAGTCCGGCGGCGCGACCAGCGCCAGCGCCGTCCCGGCTATCGCCGCGGCGAGCGCCCATGACGTGCCCATGATGGTTCTCCTGTTCTGCTACCGCCAATCATGCTCCGATATTGCGGGGTCGGCTAGCATCGCGACCATCCCGACGGCCGGTTACGCAGAGGCGAATTTCACGATGCTCAGTACGATGCAGGACGCTCCGCTCACCATCGCGACGATCATGCGGCACGCATGCACGTTGAACTCCTGCCGGACCCTCACGTCTGCGCTCGGCGACGGTCAGTACCGCACGGTGACCTATCGCGAGGTCGGCGAACAGGCCGGCCGGCTCGCCAACGCGCTGCGCGGCCTCGGCATCACGGGCGACCAGCGGGTGGGCACCTTCATGTGGAATAACACCGAACATACGGTGGCCTATCTGGCCGTTCCGTCGATGGGCGCGGTGCTGCACACCCTCAACATCCGGTTGTCGCCCGAGCAGATCGCCTACATTGCCAACGAGGCCGAGGACCAGATCGTCATCGCCGACCTGTCGCTGACGGCCCAGCTGGCTCCGGTGCTGCCCCAGATGACCACGGTGCATACCGTGATCGCGGTTGGGGCAGGGGATTTGGGCCCGTTGGAGGCCTCGGGCAAGACCGTGCTGCGGTACGACGATCTGCTGGCCGGCCAGCCCGTGGACTTCGACTGGCCCGAGCTCGACGAGCGGTCCGCGGCCGCGATGTGCTACACCAGCGGCACCACCGGACACCCGAAAGGTGTTGTCTACAGCCATCGTTCGAGCTTCCTGCACGCGCTGGCGACGTGCACCAACAATGCCCTGGGGATCAGCAGCGACGACGTGGCGCTGCCCATCGTGCCGATGTTCCACGCCAACGCCTGGGGTCTGCCCTACGCCGCGCTGATGGCCGGCGCCGACCTGGTGATGCCCGACCGTTTTCTGGACGGCGCTTCTCTGATCAACTTGATCGAGACCTGCCGGCCGACCGTCGCGGCCGCCGTCCCGACCATCTGGAACGATGTGCAGAACTGCCTGGAAAAGGGTGCGGGACACGATATCTCGTCGCTGCGACTGGTGGCCTGCGGCGGCTCCGCGGTGCCGGTGTCTCTGATGCGGAACTTCCAGGAACGCCATGGCGTGTACATCCAGCAGCTGTGGGGCATGACGGAGACGTCGCCGATGGCCACCACCGCCAAGCCGCTGCCGGGAGTGCCCGACGAACAGTATTGGGCGACGCGCGCGACGCAGGGGCGTGCGATGTGCGGCGTCGAGGTGCGGATCGTCGACGACGCGGGTGCGGCGCTGCCCAGCGATGGCGAGGCGGTCGGCGAGATCGAAGTCCGCGGACCGTGGATCACCGGCAGCTACTACCTGGGCTACGACGCCGGCAAGTTCGACAGCGGCTGGCTGCGCACGGGTGACGTCGGGCGCATCGACGAATGCGGGTTCGTCACCCTCACCGACCGGGCCAAGGACGTCATCAAGTCTGGCGGGGAATGGATTTCGTCGGTCGAGCTGGAGAACCATCTGATCGCACATCCGGCGGTGCTGGAGGCCGCGGTGGTAGCGGTGCCTGACGATCGTTGGCAGGAACGGCCGTTGGTTGCGGTGGTACTGCACGCCGGCGCTACCGCCACGCCGCACGAGCTGCGAGAGTTCTTGGCGGACAAGGTGGTTCGGTGGTGGCTGCCGGAACGGTGGACATACGTCGATCAGGTGCCGCGCACCAGTGTCGGCAAATACGACAAGAAGACCATCCGGGCCCGGTACGCCGACGGGCAGTACGAGGTCATCATCCTTTAGCGCGATCAGGCACAAAACTGCCCCTTTCCGGTTGGAATGGGGCAGTTTTGTGTCTGTTCGCGGCTAGGCGCGCACGGCGATCGTCGACATCAGGTCGGCGAGCCGGTCCGGCCGGTCGAGCATCGAGAACGTGCGGGCGCCATCGATGATCTCGAGGCGTGCGTGCGGGATGATCTCCGCCAGCTTCTTGCCGTCACCGACTTCGAAGAACACGTCGTCGGCCGACCACGCGATGAGCGTCGGCTTGTCGAACTCGGGGAGCCGCGCCGCCACCGCGGTGGTGACCTCGGTGCGCAGGGACCGGGTGAACTGCCGGAGGTCCTCGGCGATCGCCGGATTGGACAGCGGGTTGGCGACCCACTCCCGCGTCAGTTCATCGATGTTGCTGTGGGCCAGTCCCGCGTAGGCGCGCTTGCGTACCAACGGGATTCGTATCACCTGTGCGGCGGCGCGGAACAATGCCCTGGACTGCGAGGCCCGGATCAGAGGTTTGAGGATGGGCGGCGGGAAGTGTTCGAACGCATCGCAGCTCGTCAGCACCATGGCGCCGATGCGTTCCGGATGGTGGACCGCGACCAGTTGGGTGACCACGCCGCCGGTGTCGTTGCCGACGAGCACGACGTCGTCGAGGTCAAGCGCGGCCAGAGTGTCGGCGACGATGCGCGCGACGCCGTGGATGCTCCGGTCGGCTTTGGGGCGCAGGGGTTCGGGATGGGCGCCCAGCGACCCGGTCGGGGCGATGCACCGCAGGCCGCGTGCGGCGAGTCGCGCGGCGACCTGTCGCCACAGTTGGCCGCCCATCATGTACCCGTGGACGAAGACGACCGGCCTGCCGTCCTTCGGCCCGAATTCCTCGAAATGGATGGTTCCGGCGTTAATCTCGATGATCGACATGGATTGCTCCCAGCTCGATATGTATTTACAAACAGACTGTCCGTAACTTACCAACAGGGTGTATGGAAAACAAGAGACGTACTCAGGAAGAACGCTCCGCGGCGACGCGAGAGGCGTTGATCGCTGCTGCCCGGCGCCTGTGGGGTGAACGCGGTTACGCCGAGGTGGGCACACCCGAGATCGCCACTGCCGCCGGGGTGACCCGGGGCGCGATGTATCACCAATTCGCCGACAAGGCGGCGCTTTTCCTGGCCGTGGTCGAGGTGGTGGAGCAGGACGTGATGGACCGGATGGCCGCGAAGGTGGCGACCTCCGGCTCGACGACGCCGGCCGATGCGATCCGCGCCGCGGTCGACGCCTGGCTGGAGGTGTCCGGGGACCCCGAGGTGCGGCAGCTGATCCTGTTGGACGCCCCGAGTGTGCTCGGCTGGGCGGGCTTCCGCGATGTGGCCCAGCGCTACAGCCTGGGCATGACCGAGCAGCTGCTCAACGAGGCGATCAAGGCCGGCCAGCTCGCCCGACAGCCGGTGCGGGCGCTGGCCCACGTGCTGATCGGAGCACTCGACGAGGCCGCCATGGTCATCGCCACTGCCGACGACCCGAAGCGGGCCCGCCGCGAGACCAGGCAGGTGTTACGCCACCTGGTCGACGCGATGTTCACCCCCTGATCGCCGAAACGGCATTCCAGCAGCGAAAGTTCGAGAACTTGCCTGCCGGAATGCCGTTTCGCGGGCGAAGTGCTACCGCTCGGCGCGCTGGTAGGCCGTCACGACCGCGGCGCCGCCGAGGCCGATGTTGTGCTGCAGTGCGGCGTTGACGCCGGAGACCTGACGCTTGTCGGCGGTGCCGCGCAGCTGCCAGGTCAGCTCAGCACACTGGGCCAGGCCGGTGGCGCCGAGCGGGTGGCCCTTGGAGATCAGCCCGCCGGACGGGTTGACCACCCAGCGGCCGCCGTAGGTGGTGTCGTTGTTGTCGATCAGCCGCGGCGCCTCGCCCTCGCCGCACAGGCCGAGGGCTTCGTAGAGCAGCAGCTCGTTGGCGCTGAAGCAGTCGTGCAGCTCGATGACCTGGAAGTCCTGCGGTCCCAGCCCGGACTGGTCGTAAACCTGTTGAGCCGCTTGGACATTCATGTCGTATCCGATGATGTTGGCGGCGCTGCCATCGAAGGTCGAGGCGAAGTCGGTGGTCATCGCCTGTCCGACGACCTCGACGGCCTGACCGGCCAGCCCGTGCTTGTCGACGAACGCCTCGCTGGCCACGATCGCCGCGCCGGATCCGTCGGAGGTCGGGGAGCACTGCAGCTTGGTCAGCGGATCGGAGATCATCTTGGCGCCCAGGATGTCGTCCAGGGTGTACTCATCCTGGAACTGCGCATTCGGATTGTTGACCGAATGCTTGTGGTTCTTGTAGCCGATCTTGGCAAAATGCTCGGCAGTGCTTCCATATTTCTCCATGTGCTCGCGGCCCGCCGCGCCGAACATCCACGGCGCCACCGGGAACGCGAACTCGTCGATCTCGGCCAGTGCCTTGACGTGCCGGCCCAGCGGCGATTCGCGGTCCTGGGCGCCGCCACCGAGGGAGCCGGGCTGCATCTTCTCGAAGCCCAGCGCGATGGTGCAGTCCGCGAGGCCGCCGCGGATCGCTTGTGCGGCAAGGTAAAGCGCGGTCGAACCGGTCGAACAGTTGTTGTTCACGTTGACGATCGGGATGCCCGTCATGCCCAGCTCGTACAGCGCGCGCTGGCCGGAGGTCGAGTCGCCCGAGCAGTAGCCGACGTACCCCTGCTCCACCTGCGAGTAGTCGATGCCGGCGTCGGCGAGTGCCTTGTTGCCGGACTCGTTGGCCATCTGCGGGTAGTCCCAGCCTTCGCGACTGCCGGGCTTCTCGAACTTGGTCATTCCTACGCCGACAACAAACACACGGTTCTTGGACATTGGGATCCTTTCGCTACTGCCAGTAGTTCAGCCACCGGAAGCGTCATTAGTCAAGACCCAGAAGCCTGGTTCATCCGCCGGGCCGGTGGTATACAACCTAGAACGTGTTCTAGTTCTGCCTGTGCTCGGGAGGATGGCGATGACATTGCGAGTGGTCCAGTGGGCAACCGGCGGTGTCGGCGTCGCCGCGATCAAAGGCGTGCTCGAGCATCCCGAGCTGGAACTGGCCGGCTGCTGGGTGCACTCGGAGGCCAAGAACGGCAGGGACGTCGGCGAACTCATCGGCCAAGCGCCGCTGGGGGTCACCGCGACCAACAGCATCGACGACATCCTGGCGCTCGACGCCGATGCCGTCATCTACGCCCCGCTGCTGCCGAACCCCGGCGAGGTGGCCGCGCTCCTGCGGTCCGGTAAGAACGTGGTGACGCCGGTCGGTTGGGTGTACCCAAGCGAGAAGCAGGGCGCGCCACTGCGGGAAGCCGCACTGGCCGGCAATGCCACCCTGCACGGCACCGGCATCGCGCCGGGCGGCATCAGCGAGAAGTTCCCGCTGCTGTTCTCGGTGATGTCCACCGGCGTGACATTCGTTCGGGCCGAAGAGTTCTCGGACCTGCGCACCTATGACGCGCCCGATGTGCTGCGGCACGTCATGGGCTTCGGCGAGACCCCCGACAAGGCGCTGACCGGCCCGATGCAGAAGCTGCTCGACGGCGGCTTCATCCAGGCCGTGCGGATGTGCGTCGACGAATTCGGTTTCAACGTCGACCCGAAAATCCGTGCCCGCCAGGAGATTGCGGTCGCCACGGCGCCGATCGACTCGCCCCTGGGGCCGATCCAGCCCGGCCAGGTGGCTGCCCGCAAGTTCCACTGGGAGGCGCTGGTCGGCGACGAGGTCGTGGTGCGGGTGACCGTCAACTGGTTCATGGGCGAGGAAAACCTCAACCCGGCATGGGATTTCGGCCCCGAAGGACAGCGCTACGAGATGGAGGTCCGTGGCAATCCGGACTTCACCGTCGCGATCAAGGGCTTTCAGGGCGAGGTGGGTGAGGACGGCCCGGAACCCGGCGTCGTGGCCACCGCGGCACACTGCGTCAACTCGGTCCCCGCGGTGTGCGCCGCGGAACCGGGCATTCTACGAGGTCACGCAGACCTACCGCCTGCCGGTGGTGTTCGCCGAGAATGCCAAGGGGACCGAGGACGTCGGCAAGCTGGCACCGGAGGCGGGCACCCTGCTGACCGTGGCCTTCCCCCATCTGACCCTCGCCCAGGCCGATGCCATCCTGACCGCGACCGAAGGGCCGGGCGGTGGATTCCTCGACAACGGTTCGTCGTTCGGCGTGTATTCACGCCTCGATCTTTATCGCGCGGCGGAGAAGGCCGCGGCTTCGCGTCGGTAGTTTCGTCTCAC
>JARLGS010000540.1 GCA_031292695.1 Mycobacterium sp.
AAAGGGCGACGTCATCGGGGATGCAGCCTCGATCGCGACCATATCGGCATCCGAAACGGCGACTTGCGTGGTGCGAGTGCAGCCGTCGGCACAGAACCAGCCGAAGCAGAAGGGTTAAGGAATGCCGATCATCCAAGAGGGCAGCGTCAATACCACCGCATTGGTGGTGCCCGATCTGTATGTGCAGATCGTCCCGCCGCAGAATCTCATGCTTAATGGGGTGCCGACTAACGTGATCGGCGTGGTGGGCACGGCGAACTGGGGGCCAATAGGACAGCCCGTGATTGTGGCCACCATGGCAGATTACGCGAACAATTTCGGCCCGATCGTAGCGCGCAAATACGATATGGCCACGCAGGTGGCGACCGCAGTTCAGCAGGGAGCGGCAAACTTCCGGTGTGTGCGGGTGAGCGACGGGACCGATACAGCGGCACAATTCCTGGTACCAAACACCAATTTTCTGTTCACCGCTCTGTACACGGGCAGTCTGGGTAGCCAAATCTCGGTGACGCTCACGACTGGATCGCAGGCCGGGACGTGGCGGCTGGTGGTGTCGCTGCCCGGCGGACCGATCGAGTTGTTCGACAATATCAGCGGCACCGGAACGATATTCTGGCAGAACCTGGCGGCGGCGGTGAATGGCGGACAGGGGCCGCAGCGCGGGCCAAGCCAGATTGTGGTCGCGAACGCCAACGCGACTGGGGCGGCAGCGTATGCGTTCACTTTTACTTTCGTGACGGGCACACCTGGAACCGACGGCGCGAACGTGAGTGCGGGCACCCTGGTGGGCGTGGATCAGTTGCCGAGGCAAGGCATGTATGCACTGCGAGGGCAGGGTTGCAGCATCGCCGTGCTGGCCGACGCGGACGATTCGACCCAATGGACCACGCAGGAGGCGTTCGGATTGTCCGAGGGGGTCTACATGATCCTGACCGGACCGAGCGGCGACACCATCACCAACGCGGTGGCGACGATGCGGTCCGCCGGCCTCGATTCCTATGCCTGCAAGCTGATGTTTGGCGACTGGCTGTGGTGGAACGACCAGGTGAACGCCGTTTTGCGGCTGGTTTCGCCGCAGGGCTTCGTGGCCGGGCGGTTGGCCAATCTTTCACCGGAGCAGTCGAGTCTGAACAAGCCACTTTACAGCGTGGTGGGCAGCCAAAAGTCGGGTACGCCAGGGTCGGGACAGACGAACGCCTACGCCAGCGCGGACCTACAGACACTGTTTCAGGCCGGCATTGACGTGGTTTCGAACCCGCAGCCCGGCGGGTACTATTGGGGCGTCCGGTGCGGTCACAACAGCTCGTCCAACGCCTCGATCAATGGCGACAACTATACGCGGCTGACCAACTACATTGCCGCCACGCTGGCGGCCGGAATGGGGCAGTATGTGGGGCGGGTGGTCAACGCCACGCTGTTCCAGCAGATCCGCGCCACCCAGCTCAGCTTCCTGCAGGGGATGCTGTCGCAGGGCATGCTCGGCAGCACCGATGGCAGCCTGCCGTTCAGCGTGATCTGCGACACCTCGAACAATCCGGTGAGCCGGACCGGACTGGGCTACGTGCAATCCGACGCGCAGATTCAGTACCAGGCGATCAACGAGAAGTTCATCGTCAATATCGAAGGCGGCCAGACCGTCACGGTGACGCAGCAGTCGCTGGCGAATGCGTCCGGCGCGTCGGCGTAACAGGAGGGCATGGTGACGAGTACGAACTTTTCGGTCGGCCGCGACTGCCAATTGGTGGTGATGGGGCCGTATGGTCGGATCGACCTGACCTATGTGACGGCGTTCGACAGCCGGCAGTTGACCGCACCGGTGCGCATCGACCGCATCGACGGCACCCAGATGGCGGCCGAACTGCCCAAGGGGTGGGAAGGTCATTTCGAGGTGGAGCGAGGATCGCCGGCGGTGG
Source organism: Mycobacterium sp. (assembly GCA_031292695.1). GTDB lineage: Bacteria > Actinomycetota > Actinomycetes > Mycobacteriales > Mycobacteriaceae > Mycobacterium. The sequence continues at coordinate 1,914 of JARLGS010000540.1, forward strand.
ACGATTTTATCGCCCAGGCCGAGGCTGCGTTCTTTGCCGGATCGGCGGTGCCGGCGGGCACACTTTATCAGTACGTGAGCGAGACAGACGGCTCGACCAGCACCTACCAGTATACCGGAGCGGTGTTCAAGCTGGCGCAGGCCGGCACGTGGAAGGGCGACTCCAGCGTGAAGCAGCGGCTTGAGTTCTTCGC
>JARLGS010000541.1 GCA_031292695.1 Mycobacterium sp.
CACCGCATCGAGCAGGCCCGAGCGGAAGTCGGCCAGCATGAACCGCACCTGGTCCGGGCTGTTGCGCGAACAGATCGCCTCCGCCACGGCGTGCGCGATGGTGGTCTTGCCAGACTTGGGCGCACCGAAGATCAGCAAGTGCGGCGTGTTGTGCATCTGGTTGTACGCCACCGACAGATCGGCCTCGCGCACGCCCAGCGGCACCGTCCACCGCGTGCGGTAGTCGTTCTCCGACCCTGGCGGGTTGGGGTCGAGTTCGTGCAGGTAGATGCGCTCGGGCAGGACCCGTACCCGCGGGGCGATGTCGGTGTGCAGCGACGCGATGTGGTCGACCGCCGCGGTGATCGCGGGCACGATGTCGTCAACGCTGTGCACCCCGTCCATCCGGGGCACCCCGATCATCAGGTGGTGCTTCTCCATCGACACCGCCCGGCCGGGGCGGTTCGTGGGGATCTCCCTAGTGATGCGGTCGATCTGGGTCTCGTTGACATCGCCGAGGCGGAATTCGACCTTGGTGCCCAGGTAGTCGCGGACCCGGGATTTCAGTTCGGTCCAGCGCGGCGTCGAGATGATGACGTGCACGCCGTACGCCAGACCCTGCCCGGCCAGGTCCTGGACCACCGGCTCCAGGTCGGGGAATTCAGAAACGAAGGCCGGCCATCCGTCGATCACCAGGTACACGTCGCCGAACGGGTCCGCCGATGCCGCGTGGCTCGGGTCTTCCCGCAACTGTCGGTAACTGGCGATGGAGCCGATGCGGTGTTCTTTGAACGTCAATTCACGTTGCCGCAGAACGGCTTTCATCTCCGCGACAACGCGCATCACCCGGTCCGGTTCGGAACGCGTGGCGACGCCGCCGACATGCGGCAGGTCCTCGAGGTACATCAGACCGCCACCACCGAGGTCGACGCAGTAGAACTGCACCTGCCGGGGGGTGTGCGTGGCGGCGGCGGACAGGACCAGCGTCTGCAGGAACGTGGACTTACCGGTCTGCGGCGCGCCACCGATCGCGATGTTGCCACCGGCGGCGGAGGTGTCGATGCCCCACACTTCCTGTTTGTGCCGGCGCGGCTCGTCCATGATGCCGAGACCGAAGCGCAACGGCTGCTGCTGGTCCCGCTGCACCAGCTCGTTGACCGGAACCGGGTCCAGCAGCGGTGGCAGCCACATCTTGTACGCGCGGCTCTCGCCGGTGGTGAGCTGCAACAGCACCAC
>JARLGS010000542.1 GCA_031292695.1 Mycobacterium sp.
AAAACTGGCCCAAAAGACCAGCAGCGCGCAAGGTTTTGCCCGGGTATGTGGGGTGTTTTCACCCCTGCCTTTGTGGGCGGGTTGGTTGCCCGATATGTTTTTAGCGACCTGGGGGCCGCGGGGGGGGCCAACCACCGCTCCCACATAACCGCAGTCACCTTGGCACCTCAAAAAGAGCCCGTCACCACCCAGGCGACAGGCCCTTCCTTCTCTTCCGCTAATCCCGCGCCAACGCCTCGATCGGATCAAGCCGCGCGGCATTGCGCGCCGGGACGAAGCCGAAGACGATACCGATCAACGTCGAGCAGATGAACGCGGTGACAATCGAGCCCACCGAGAACACCATCTGCCATTCCTTGACCAGCAGCGAAAACACATAACCGATACCCAACGACACGCTGATGCCGATCACCCCGCCAATCAGGCAGACCATCACCGCCTCCACCAGGAACTGCTGGCGAATATCCGACTGACGTGCGCCCACGGCCATGCGAATGCCGATCTCGCGGGTCCGTTCGGTCACCGACACCAGCATGATATTCATCACCCCGATCCCCCCCACCGCCAACGAGATCACCGCAATCAACGACAACAGCAACGCCAGCGACTGGCTGGTCTTCTGCACCGTCTGCATCACGCTGTCGAGGTTATAGGTGAAGAAATCCTTGGTCCCGTGGCGCTTCTCCATCAGTTTGTTGACGTTGTCCTCGACCACCTTGCTCGGCTGGCCGTCCTTGATCCGCACCGTGATGCTGTCCAGGTAGCGCTGGCCCAGCACACGACCGGCGGCGGTTTCGTAGGGCATCCAGATATTCAGATTCTTGCTGGTGTTGAAGATGCTCTTCTTGTCTTCGGTCACGCCGATCACCGTACACGGCAGGTTATCGACGAGGATCACCTGGCCCAGCGGGTCGACCGACGGGCCGAACAGGCGGGTCCGGGTGTTGTAGTCGATCACCACCACCTGCGCCTGCCGCCGGGCATCGTCCTTGCTGAACGACACCCCCGAGCCCATCTTGGTGCCGCGCACCTGGAAGTAACTCGGGCTGACCCCACTGACCGTTGCTGTCACATCGAGGTTGCGGTAACGCACCAACAGGTTGCGTCCGATGTTCGGCGAGGCACTGTCGATGTAGTACTGGCTGCTCAAGGCCGTGACATCGGACAGTGCCAGGGTTTCGATGGCCCCCGATTTACTGTCGCCAAAATCGCTGCCGGGGAAGATCTCAATGGTGTTGCTGCCGATGGCCTGGATGTCCTTGAGCACATAGCGCTTGGCCCCTTCGCCAATGGCCACGATCGACACCACCGAAGTGATACCGATAATGATCCCGAGCATGGTCAGCAAGGTACGCATGCGGTGCGAGATCAGCGCCACCCAGGCCATCACGAAGGCTTCCTGGAACAGCGCCAGACCGGCCATCAGCCGATTGCCCTGTCTGGGCTTGGCCGGCAGACGCTCAGTGGCTTTTTCGTTGACCAGCGGACGATTGACGTTGACCCGATCGGCGACGATCTCGCCGTCACGCATCTCGATGATGCGCTCGGCATGGGCCGCAACCTTTTCATCGTGCGTCACCAGGATCACCGTGTGCCCGGCGCTGTTGAGCTCCAGCAGGATCTTCATCACCTCCTTGCCGCTGACGCTGTCCAGCGCCCCGGTCGGTTCGTCGGCGAGGATGATTTCGCCGCCGTTCATCAATGCCCGGGCGATACTGACCCGTTGCTGCTGACCGCCCGACAACTGGCTCGGCCGATGCCCCAAGTGCCCTGCCAGGCCCAGGCGCGCCAGCAGTTCCTGGGCGCGGAGGTAACGCTTGCTCTCGCCGGTACCGGCATAGACCGCCGGCATTTCGACGTTGTGGGTCGCCCCCAGGTGCGGCAACAGGTGATAGCGCTGGAAAATGAAGCCGAAGTGATCGCGGCGCAACTCCGCCAGCTCATCGTCGCTCAGGGTGCTGGTTTCACGCCCGTCGACCTGGTAGCTGCCGCTGTTGGCGTGGTCCAGGCAACCCAGCACGTTCATCAGGGTTGATTTGCCGGAGCCCGAGGCGCCGGTAATCGCCACCAGCTCGCCGGCATTGATCGTCAGGTTGATGTCATTGAGCGCGATGAAATCCTTCTCACCGGCGACGAAACGACGCGTAATGCCCTTGAGTTCCAGCAGGGGTCGGCTCATGGTCAGGCTCCTGCTACCGCGGGTGTGGCCGACGGCTCGCCGATCACCACCTTGTCACCTTCGGCCAGGCCGCTCTTGATCTCGACCCGGACATTGTTATTGATGCCGGTCTGCACGTTGCGGATCTGCGCCTGGCCCTGCTCGTCCACCACCCGCACCGGGAACGTGCCATCCTGGTTCTTGTCACCCAGCGCTGCGACCGGCACCGTCAACACGGTCTTGGCCTGGTCACGGACGATATGCACTTGGGCGGTCATGGAGATGCGCAGGCGGTGATCCGGATTCGGCACATCGAACAAGGCGTTGTAGAACACCGCACTGTTCTGCTTGCTGGCGCTGGTGGCCTGGGCATCCAGGAAGTTCTGCGGCGCCGGCTCGGTGCCGCGCAGCTTGGCGTAATAACGTTTGTCGGCATCGCCGAGGATGGTGAAATACACCTCCTGGCCCGGGACGATATGAATCACATCGGCCTCGGAGACCTGAGCCTTGATGGTCATGGTGTCCAGGTCGGCGAGCTTGAGGATGACCGGTGTCAGCTGGCTGGCGATCACGGTCTGGCCTTCCTGGGTCACGATACCCACCACATCACCGCTGATCGGCGCGACGATGCGGGTATAGCCCAGGTTGACCCGGGCGGTCTCG
>JARLGS010000543.1 GCA_031292695.1 Mycobacterium sp.
GCTGCCGAAGCGGTGCTGACCGCCCAGTTGGCGCGGGAGGCGTTGCAGACCAACTGGGTGAAACTCGAGGTGATCGCCGACGAGCGCACCCTGCTACCCGATGCGATCGAATTGGTCCGTGCGGCAGAACAATTGGTGGACGACGGCTTCGTCGTCCTGCCCTACACCAACGATGATCCGGTGCTGGCCAAACGGCTTGAAGACGCCGGCTGTGCCGCGGTGATGCCGCTGGGGGCGCCGATCGGTACCGGACTGGGCATCTGCAATCCGCACAACATCGAGATGATTGTCGCCGGCGCCGGGGTGCCGGTGGTTCTCGATGCCGGCATCGGTACCGCCAGCGATGCCGCGTTGGCGATGGAGTTGGGTTGCGACGCAGTACTTCTCGCGACCGCGGTGACTCGCGCCTCCGACCCGCCGATGATGGCCGCCGCGATGGCCGCCGCGGTCACGGCCGGGCGGCTGGCCTATCAGGCCGGTCGGGTGCCCAAGCGGTTCTGGGCGCAGGCGTCGAGCCCGGCCAAGTGACCGCGCGCTACGTCGCCCTCGGCAGTTCGATGGCGGCGGGACCGGGGATCGCGCCAGGGGCTCCGGGCGCGCCGTCGCGATCCGGGCGGTCGGCCATCAACTACCCGCACCTGGTGGCCGAGCAGCTCGGTTATCACCTTGTCGACGTGACCTTTTCGGGTGCCACCACCGCGCATGTGCTCTCCGAGCGGCAGTTCGGTGCGCCACCACAGGTCGCTGCCCTCGACGGATCGGAATCGCTGGTCACCGTCACGATCGGTGGTAACGACGCGGGGTACGTCCCCGCACTGCTGGCCGCCTGCCTGCCCCGATTCCTGCGGTCGGTACCGGTCGCCGGTGGGCTGCTGCGCGGCCAGCTCGACGCCACGGCCCGGGACCGGGCACTCGACACGGTGGGTGAGTCGCTGAAAACCGTTGGCCGAGAAGTGCGTCGACGTGCGCCCGAGGCGCGGGTGCTGTTCGTCGACTACCTGACGCTGCTGCCGCCCGCCGGGGTGCCGGCACCACCGATCGGCGACGCCGACGCTGAGCTGGGCCGGCACATCGCGGCCCGGCTGGCGGAGCTGACCGCCGCGGCAGCCGCCGACACCGGATGCGAACTGGTCCCGGCTGCCGCCGCGAGCCGCGACCATCACAGCTGGTCCGCCGACCCGTGGACCACCGCGTTCCACTGGCCGCTGCCGGGTCGGGTGGCGCCGCTGCACCCCAATGCGGCCGGCATGCGGGCCGTCGCCGGTCTGGTCGTGGGGGCTGTGGGCCGATGATCCAACTGACCGGTCTGACAAAGGTTTTCGGTCGCACTCGTGCTGTGGACGACCTGACCTGCACCATCGAACCCGGTGTCGTCACCGGCTTTCTGGGGCCCAACGGCGCCGGTAAGTCCACCACGATGCGGATGATCGTCGGGCTGGACCGGCCGACTGCCGGTAGCGCCACCGTGCTGGGCAAGCGCTACCGGGATCTCGCTTCGCCGCTGCGCAGCGTCGGTGCGTTGCTGGATGCCCGCCAGGTGCAGCCCAACCGCACCGCCCGGGCCCACTTGCAGTGGCTGGCCGCCGCGAACAAATTGCCACGAGGCCGGGTCGAAGAAGTGCTCGGGCTCGTGGGCCTGACCGACGCGGCGGGCAAGCCGGCCGGATCGTTCTCGCTCGGCATGGCGCAGCGCCTGGGCATCGCCGGGGCGCTGCTCGGTGACCCCGAGGTGCTGCTGTTCGACGAACCGGTCAACGGCCTGGATCCCGAAGGTATCCGGTGGATTCGCACCCTGATGCGCGACTTGGCCACTCAAGGCCGGACGGTGCTTGTCTCCAGCCATCTGCTGGCTGAGATGGCCAATACCGCCGATCGGCTGGTGGTGATCGGCCGGGGCCGGCTGATCGCCTCGACCACCATGGCGGAGTTTTTGGACGGCGCCGGGGTCGGCACCGTCCGGGTCCGCAGCCCCCAACGGGACCTGCTGCGGGAAGTGCTCACCACACAGGAGGTTTCGGTGCGTGACGAAGGCGACGCGCTGGCCGTGACCGGATGTTCGACCGAGCAGATCGGGGAACTGGCGGCGGCCCACGGCATCACCCTGCACGAGCTCAGTTCGCGTCAGGTGTCGCTGGAAGAGGCCTATCTGCAATTGACCGACGGTGCGGTCGACTACCGGGCGGCCTCCTGATGCTCGCGACGCTGAACTCCGAACGCATCAAACTGCAGTCCACCCGTGCGCCCGTGTGGACGACACTGGCCGTTGCCGGGCTCAGCCTGGGTTTCGCCGCCATCCAGGCGCTGGCGTTGCCGTACAGCTTCCTGCCGCCTGAGCGAGCCGCCATGGGCGTCAGCATGTTCGGCGTTCCGGTGCTGATGATCCTGTCGGCGCTGTCCGTGACTGCCGAGTACCGCACCGGCATGATCCGCAGTACCTTCCTGGCCACCCCGCGGCGCGGCACCGTGTTGGCCGCCAAAGCGATTGTCGCCGGGGTGTTTTCCAGTGTCGTCACCGCAGTGATGACGATCGGGGCGATTGCTTTGGCGGGGTCGCTGCTGTCCGGGGCGAGCGCGGCGGACCTGGACCTGACCAGCGGCCAGGTGTGGCGGGCCGTCGGCACGACCAGTCTGTTCGCCGCGCTGGGCGCGGTGCTGGCCGTGGCCCTGGGGGCGCTGGTGCAACACACCGCCGCGGTCGTGGCGATCCTGGTGCTGCTGCCGTTCGTGGTGGAGCCGCTGCTCGGCACCATTCCGCAGATCGGGGGCCGGGTCGGGTCGCTGCTGCCGTTCGCCAACGCCTATGCGTTCATCAAAACCCCGGTGTTCCAGACATTTTCCATGTGGTGGGGGCCCGTCGGCGCCGCGTTGTACTTTGCGTCAGTGGTGGCAGCGGTGTTCGTCGCGGCACTGGCAGTGGTGGGGCGCCGCGATCCGTGAGCACCGGGTCGGGCTGACTCGCCGTCTGCCCGCGGGTTCTCCGTTACGGTGGTGCCCATGGTCCGCATCCCGCTTGTGCTGGTGATGCTGGCCGCCGGAGTGCTGGGGTGTTCGCGATCGGCGGTGACCGCCGATCGGGTCGCCGGCGAGCTGTCCAAGAGCGTGACGGCCGAGGCCATGGTGGGACACCTCGCCGCGCTGCAGGCCATCGCGGATGCCCACGGCGGGAACCGGGCCTTCGATACCGGCGGATATGACGCGAGTGTGGACTACGTGGTGAAGGCGCTGCGCGCCAAAGGGTTCGACGTCTCCACACCTGACCTGCAGGTCAAGGTGGCCTACGACGGGACACCGGAACTGACCGTCGGCGGCGCCCGAATATCGGCCGATGCGCTGCACTATTCGATCGGCACTCCGGGTCTCACCGCACCGCTGATCTCTGTGCGGGCCGGCGATGGATCAGGCTGCAGCCCGACGGATTACGGTGGCCTGCCGATCAAGGGCGCGGCGGCCCTGGTGGACCGTGGCAGCTGCACCTTCGCGGTGAAGGAAGCCGTGGCGGCGGCCCGTGGTGCGGTGGCGCTGGTGGTGGCCGACAACAAGGACAAGGTCGAGGGTGGCCCGCCGCGCACCGGGTCGCTGGGTGCGAGGACCCTGGTTCAGATCCCGTCGGTACTCATCACGAAGGCGGACGGGGCGCGGCTGCGGGGTAACCCGGGGACGGTGACCCTCAAGCTCGATGCGGGCGTGCGAATCGAGCACACCCGCAATGTGATTGCGCAGACCAAGACCGGATCACCGCACGACGTCGTGGTGGTCGGTGCGCATCTGGACAGCGTCGACGAGGGACCGGGGATCAATGACAACGGCTCCGGCGTCGCGGCCGTGCTGGAGACCGCATTGCAGCTCGGCAGCACCCCGGCGATCCACAACGCAGTGCGGTTCACCTTCTGGGGCGCCGAGGAAGAAGGGGTGGTCGGCTCGACCGATTACCTCGAATCCCTCGGTGTGGAAGCGCTCAAAGACATTGCGCTGTATCTGAATTTCGACATGATCGCCTCGGAGAATGCCGGCTACTTCACCTATGACGGTGACCAGTCCGGTCCGCCGCCGGCCGACGACGCGGTGCCGCGGATACCGGAAGGCTCAGCGGGCATCGAGCGCACCCTGGCCGGCTATCTGGGCGGGGCGGGCAAACGTGCGCAGGACTATCCCTTCAACGGCCGGTCGGACTATGCCGCGTTCACCGAGGCGGGCATTCCGTCCGGCGGACTGTTCTCCGGCGACGAGGAGAAGATGAACGACGAGCAGGCCCGCCTGTGGGCTGGCACCGCCGGAAAACCGTTCGATTCCAACTATCACAAGAAGACGGACACCTTGGCGCACATCAACCGCGATGCACTGGAAATCCTCGGCCGCGGAGTGGCTTTCGCCGTCGCCTGCTATGCCGAGGACCAGGGCGGCCACAACGGTGTTCCGGTCCGCGACGACCGGACCCGGCACGTGGTGACGCCGTCATGAGGCGGGCCCTCTCCGCCGCAGTGGTGGCGGTTACAGTTGCCGCCTGCTCGCCGGCCCAGCAAGCAGCGGCCCCGACACCGCCACCCAACCTCGGGCGCACCCTGGCCGGCAAGATCAACGCCGACGCCATCTACACCCACCTACGCAAATTCGACGACATCGCCGCGGCCAACAAGGGCAGTCGGGCCGACGGCACGCCCGGGTATGACGCCAGCGTCGACTACGTGGCGAACATTCTGCGGGACAAGGGATTCGATGTGCTGACGCCGCAGTATCGGCGGCTCGTGCCCGGCCCTCCCGGCTATCCCACGCTGGAGGTCAGCGGGCGCAAGTTGCCGGTCGGCCAGGCGTCGCTGCTGGTGCCGACGCCGGCCGGCGGGCTGAGCGCCCCCTCGCTACATGCAGTCAAGCCGGCCGGTTGCGCGGCAACCGACTACGGCACGCTCAACCTGCGCGGCGCCATCGCGGTGGTGGACGACACGGGATGTTCGGTCGTCGACAAGCAGAACGTGGCGGTGGCGCGTGGCGCGGTGGCCGTGCTGGTGGTCAGTGTTCCCGGCCCGAACGGCAGCCCGCCTGGATTGTTCACCCCGGGGTACTACGAGAAGCTGACTACGCCGGTCGCGGTGATCGGCCGCGACGCCGACACCGCGCTGCTGCAGACCAGCGCGCCGGTCCGGCTGACCTTGGACGGCAAGGCGTCCACCGTCATGTCGCGAAATGTGGTGGCGCAGACCAAGACCGGTGATGCGCATAACGTGGTGGTGGCCGGTGCGCACCTGGACAGCGCGCCCGACCGTCCTGGCATCAATGACAATGCGACCGGCGTGGCCGCGCTACTAGAGACGGCAGCCGCCCTTGGTGGGTCGCCCAGGGTGTCGAATGCGGTGCGGTTCACGTTCTGGGGTTCAGGTGCCGCCGACCAAGAAGGTTCGACGACATATGTGCGCGGACTGGACGACGGCAATCTGAACGACATTGCGCTCTATCTGGATTTCGGGATGCTGGGCTCGCCCAATGCCGGGTTCTTCACCTACGACGGCGACCAGTCGGGGCAGCTGAACCCGGCCATCGCGATCGAGTCGGTGCCGCCGGGGTCGGCGGGCCTGGAACGCACGCTGGCCGGCTACCTGTATCTCGCCGGCAAGCGTCCCGCAGACATGACGTTGAGTCTCGCCACCGATTACGGCGCCTTCCTGACCGCCGGCGTTCCCATCGGTGGCGTCACGACCGGTTCGTCGCAACGGAAGTCGGCGGTCCAGGCCAGGCTGTGGGGTGGGCAGGCCGGCGTCTCGTTCGATCCCGGGTACGGGACGCCGCGCGACATGGGCGACAAGTTGGATGCTCTCAACCGCGATGCGCTGATCGTCACCTGCCCGGCCGTCGCGTTTGCGGTGGGCACCTACGCGCAGTCGTTGACCGGTCCCAACGGGGTGCCGACGCACGAGCAACGGCACCGCTCAGCGGGTAAGTAGCCGAGTTTCACAGCAACTTCATAAGTGGCACGGCGCAGTCTGTGAGCCCGGTTTCAGGTTGCTCGGCTAGTAATTATTGCCGTGAACACCACTTATCGCCGCTGGTCGGCGGCCGCGGGAGCGTTGACCGTCCTGGCCATGGGCGGGCTGACCGTGGCTTGCGGCTCGAAAGCCGGCAACACTCCGGCGTCCACGACCACCGTGACCGCGACCCCGACAACCACCAGCAGCACCGCCAAAGAGCACCACGGCGGTGGTGGCGGAGGCGGCGGCAACTCCGGCAGCAACTCCGGTGGCGGCGGCGGTGGCCAGCAGCAGGCGCCCGCGCCGGCGACGGTCACCAACACCGAGACCGACACCCAGACTCAGACGCAGACGCAGACTGAGACCTCGACGTCGGTTCAAACCTCGACCGAGACCGATACCTCGACGTCAATCCAGACCTCGACTTCGGTCGCGACGTCGACGCAGACCGTGTACCAGACCCCGCCGTGGCAGCGGGGCGGATACAACCAGGGCGGTCAGCAGCAGCCTTCGCAGCAGCACTGATCCGACTCTGAGCTGGCGCAACGGCCGCCGCCCGGCAATCCGGGTGGTGGCCGTTCTGCGTTAGCTCCGTCACTGCTTGTATGCAACCTTGCATGCAAGTTGGTACGGTCGAGCAATGGCCATCGAGCAGACCCCCGCGAGCGAGCGCGCCTACCGCGACACCAAGGCCAAGATCCTGGGTGGCGCTGTCAAAGGCGGTCAGCTGCTCAGCGAGGTCGAGGTGGCCGCCGAACTCGGCGTCAGCCGCACTCCGGTGCACGAAGCATTTCTGCGCCTGGCCGCAGAGGACCTGCTCGACCTGCTGCCGCGCCGGGGTGCGGTCGTCGTGCCGATCCCGCCCCGTGAGGCCACCGACCTGCTCGAGATGCGGCTGGCGTTGGAAGGCAGTGCCGTTCGCCGCCTGTGTCGATCCGAGGCCGCAGCCCAGACGGCGTCCGCCGAACTGGCCCGCCTCGTCGACGAGCAGCGCGGCGCAGCCACCGACCTGGTCCGCTTCGCCGAGCTCGACGACGCCTTTCACCGGCATCTCGTGGACGCCGCCGGCAACTGCATCGCGCAGCGCTTTTACTGCTCGCTGGGCGACCGGCAACGCCGGATGATGGCGGACGCCGTGCAGGCCGACCGGAGCCTGGTCGAGCGGCTCATCGCTGAGCACGCCGAACTGGCCGCTACCGTCGGCAGGCGCGACGCGACAACCTTTGACGCGCAACTGCTCTCGCACCTGGAGTCGACCTACCAGGTGGTGCTGCGATGAAGCCGTGGCTGGCGGTTGCTGCGAGCGTCTTCTGTATCGGTTGGGGCGGAAACCAATTCACGCCGATGCTGATCGAGTACGTGCGCCGGGCCGGATACTCGCGGGTGGACGTGGACGTCCTGCTCGGTGCCTACGTGCTTGGCTTGATTCCCGGGCTGCTGGTGGCCGCCGCGATGTCGAACCGGTACGGTCGGCGCCCGCTGATGGTCGTTGGGCTGATCAGCTCGGCCGTGGGGAGCCTCATCCTGGCCACCGGCGAACTCGGTGGATTCCCAGCGCTTTTCGCCGGCCGACTGCTGAGCGGGCTGAGCGTCGGGATCGCCATGGCGGTCGGTTCGACCTGGATCGCCGAGCTGTCTGCGTCCCCATATGACGGGGCGGCCGCCGGCGCCGGCGCGCGCCGGGCGTCGATCTGGCTGTCCCTGGGGCTGGCAATCGGTCCGCTGTGCTCAGGACTGCTGGCGCAGTTCGCCCCGCTGCCGTTGACCCTGACCTACCTGGTGCAGGCCGCACTGTGCGGGCCGGCGCTGTGGCTGGTGCGCAGCCGCACGGTGGAGACCCGACGTGCACGGGTCAGCGGAGACCTGGTGTCCCAGTTACGGGTTCGGGCCGCCACGCATCGCCGCTTTGTTCACGTGGTGGCGCCGATGGCGCCCTGGGTGTTCGGTTCGGCGGCCATTGCCTACGCCATCGTGCCGGCGCTGGTCGCCGACCGCCTCGGGTCGTGGGCGCTGCTGTACACCGCCGGGCTGACAGTGCTGACCCTGGCCTGCGGGGTGCTGGTGCAGCCGCTCGCGCGGCGGCTGGACGATCACTCCAGCGCCCGCGCGGTGGTGGTGTCGATGGTGCTGATGTCGGCGGGAGTGTTCGCCGCCGTCGCCACTGCGGTCACCCGATCACCGGGGATCGCGGTGCTGGTGGCGATGCTGCTCGGCAGCGCCTACGGCATCGCGATCGTGTCCGGGCTGTTGGAGATTCAGCGGATCGCCGAACCCCACGAGCTGGCCGGGGCGTCCGGCGTCTACTACTCGCTGGCCTACCTGGGGTTCCTGCTGCCGGCGGTGTTGGCCACGCTCGCCCACTACGCCAGCTACCCGGTGATGCTCACCGTGGTCGGCGTGCTGGCGGCGGTCTGCACCGCGATCTGCGCCGCAGGCTGGGCCAAGCACCTACCAGCCGCCGCCTAGTCGCGTCAGGTGCGGTTGCGGGCGGCGTTGGCCGCCAGGTAGCCGACGTAGCCGAGCACGCCGACGGTGGCCAGCTTGCGGGTCTTGGGCACGATCAAGCCGAGACCCAGTGCGGTTTCGATGGATCCGTTGATCTGGAGGTGCATGCCGGTGTCCCGCGGGAACGCCGTCGCGGTGATCGACGTGAACAGCTCCGGCTTGATGAAGTGCGCGATCCCGGTCAGGGCGAACAGGATCCCGGTCAGCAGGCCCTTCTTCCCGGGGGCTTTCTCGGCGTGCTCAGCGGCGTGGGTCACCAATGATCCTCTCTGATCAGTTGATTCGGTAATCACTCAACGGAAATTCGGACGCTTCCCGGATTGCCGTCTCGGTCGAGGACGGGCGCAGCAGCGTGGGCTCGCCCGCAGGGTTGAAGTAGTACGAGTGGGCACTGGCGCAATTGCCCAGGGTGAAAAGCGAGTCGCCGAGCAGTTCGGTCATCCGGTCGAGGAACGCCGTGTTGGCTTCCTCGGTGACCTCGAACGTCGTCGCCCCGCGTCGCTTCACCTCGGAGAAGAGCCGGTCCATGAGCCGCATCTGGTACTCCATGGTGTTGAAGAAGTTCAACCCCAGGAAGGCGTACGGGCTGGCCAGGCTGAGGTAGTTCGGGAAGTACGGCATCGACACGCCCTGATAGGCCTGGAATCGCGTTTCGCGCCACCACTTTCCGAGGTTGCGGCCCTCCCGGCCGATCACCTCGATGGCCGGGAAGTTCGCCTCCCACAGGTCGAATCCGGTGGCCAGCACGAGCGTGTCGATCTCGGTCTTGGCGCCGTCGTTGCCGACGATCCCGTCGGCAACGATGTGGTCGATGCCCGCATCCTGCAAGTGCACGTTGGGCCGGTTGAAGGCCTGGTAGTAGCCGTTGGAGAAAGTCGGGCGCTTGCACCCGAAGTCGTAGTCCGGGGTCAGTCGGCGGCGCAGGTCCTTGTCCCGGATGACCAGCAACCGGTGGATCTTGGACAGGTCCGAGGCGGAGATGTTGAACCGGCCCCGGAACGTCCCGTAATGCCGGACCCCGACGGAGACCATCACCTCGTAGATCGAGTCGGTGAGCCAGCGAATTGCGCGCTGGGTAGCCGGTACCCGGGCGAACAACCGCTGAGCCCGCCGGCCGAAGCGCACGTCGATCTTGGGGACCACCCAGATCGGGGTGCGCTGGAACACGGTCAGGTCGGCCGCGGTATCGGCCAGCTCGGGGATCAGCTGCACTGCGGTGGCGCCGGTGCCGATCACTGCGACGCGCTTGCCCGCCGGGTTGTAGTCGTCGTTCCATTCGGTGGTGTGGATGACCTGTCCGCCGAAGGTCTCGATGCCCGGAATCTCGGGTATGTGTGGCTGGGACAGAAAGCCCGTCGCCGTCAACAGGTAACGGGCGCTGAGGGTTTCGCCGTCGGCCACGCTGATCCGCCAGACCGAGGCGTCCTCGTCCCAGCGGGCGCCGTCGACCACGGTGTTGAACCGGATGCGCCGGCGCACGTCGTACTTGGCGGCGATGTCGTCGGCGTACCGTTTGATCTCCGGGCCGGGGGTGAACAGCCGCGACCAGTTGGGGTTGGGCTCGAAGAAGTACGAGTAGGTGGTGGTCGGGACGTCGACCGCCAGGCCCGGGTAGTGGTTGACGTACCAGGTGCCGCCGAGGTCGTCCTCGCGCTCGAGGATGACGAAGTCATCGATGCCCAGGCGGTTGAACTGGATGGCTGCCCCGATACCGGCGAACCCTGCACCGACGATGACCGCTTCGAACTGTTGCGTCGTCGTCATGTTTTAGACGGTACCTCAGGTACTGGATATTTCCGAGAGTCTCAATGCCGCGGCGACCGCCAGTGCCGGGACGTCCAGGGTCTTGGATCCCAGGTCGTGTCGGGCCCCGGTGATCTCGACGATTTCGGTGGCGGCCGGAATGAGGGCAGCGGCGGACGTGAGTTCGGCGATGCTGCCGAACGGGTCGGCGGTGCCGTGCGTGAACACGGTCGGCGCGGTGATCTGTCCGAGGTGCTCGGTGCGGGCCCGCTCAGGCTTGCCGGGCGGGTGCAGCGGGTAGGAGAAGAGGGTGAGGACGTCCGGGCTGTGTCCTTCGATGCCGGACGCGGCGACCATCGACGTCATCCGGCCGCCGTAGGAATGGCCGCCGGCGAGCACCGGGCCGCCGGTGAGGGTGCGAGCCAGTTCGATGGCCTCGACGATGCCGGCCTGATCGGATGCCGCCGAGTTGGACGGCGGGCCCTTGGGCCGGCGGCGCCGGTACGGCAGGTTGTAGCGCACGGCCAGCCAGCCCTGGCGGGCCCACTCGTCGCAGATGCGGATGATCAGCGGGGCGTCGCGGTTGCCGCCTGCGCCGTGGGTGAGCAGCACCGTGCCCGTGGGCTTGCCGGCGGGTTCGTGCGCGATGCCGGCGATGTCGTCAAGATTCATGCGTGCAACCGGAAGAGCGCGTTCACCGGACCGTGCCCATGCCCCAATGGATATGCCGCGCGCAGACATTCGGTGACCCACGATTTGCCGAACGCCACCGCGTCGGGAACCGAAAACCCATGTGCCAGTGCGCAAGCCGTGGCCGCGGCCAGCGTGTCTCCGGCGCCGTGGTCGTGGCCGGTGTCGATGCGTTCGGTGGTGAATTCGTAGAACTCGGTGCCGTCGTAGAGCAGGTCGGGGCTCTGATCGCTGGACCGCAGGTGGCCGCCTTTGACCAGCGCCCACTTCGGGCCGAGGTCGTGCAGGGCTTTGGCCGCTTCGCGCTGGCTGGCTTCATCGACCACGTCGATGCCGGTGATCAACCGCACCTCGTCGAGGTTCGGGGTGACCAGGGTGGCGATCGGAAACAGTTGGGTGCGAACCGAATTCAACGCACTCGGGTGCAGCAGGGGGTCGCCGTGCATGGACGCGCACACGGGGTCGACCACCAGGGGGACCTGGTCGCCCACGTCCCTCCAACTATCTACGACCGCGCCGATGATCTCGGCCGAGGCCAGCATGCCGGTTTTGGCGGCCTGGATGCCGATGTCCTCGGCGACAGCGGTGATCTGTCCGCTGATGATGTCCAACGGCAGCTCGTGAAAAGCCTTGACGCCGACCGAGTTCTGCACCGTCACCGCGGCGACGGCGACGCAGCCGTGCACACCCAGCATCGCGAAGGTGCGCAGGTCGGCCTGGATGCCGGCACCACCGCCGGAATCCGAGCCGGCGATGGTCATCACCCGCACCGGCGTTTGTCCGGGCGGGGTCAGCGGCAGGAAGTTCACGACGTCAAGGGTAGATACACCCGGTTGCCGTGCTCGGCGAACTCCTGCGATTTCTCTGCCATGCCCCGTTCGATCTCATCGGGCGCGACGCCGTCCGGGTAGGCGTCCCGGATGTCCTGGGTGATCCGCATGGAGCAGAACTTCGGCCCGCACATCGAGCAGAAGTGCGCGGTCTTGGCCGGTTCGGCGGGCAGCGTCTCGTCGTGGTATTCGCGGGCGGTGTCCGGGTCCAGGGACAGCGCGAACTGATCGTGCCAGCGGAACTCGAAGCGGGCCTGGCTCAATGCGTTGTCGCGGTCCTGTGCCCCCGGGTGGCACTTGGCCAGGTCGGCGGCGTGCGCGGCGATCTTGTAGGCGATCACCCCGTCCTTGACGTCCTTGCGATTCGGCAGGCCCAGGTGTTCCTTCGGGGTGACGTAGCACAGCATGGCGGTGCCGGCCTGGGCGATGATCGCCGCGCCGATTGCGCTGGTGATGTGGTCGTACGCCGGCGCGATGTCGGTGGCCAGCGGGCCGAGGGTGTAGAACGGCGCCTCTTCGCACAGCTCTTCTTCCAGGCGAACGTTCTCCACGATCTTGTGCATCGGGACGTGGCC
>JARLGS010000060.1 GCA_031292695.1 Mycobacterium sp.
ACGCCGAGGCGCATCTGGACATGCACGACTACCTGAACCGGATGCTGGGCACGATCGAGGAGATTACCGGGCGCTGAAACGACAGCGGCCCCGGAGCTTGCGCTCCGGGGCCGCGTGCGGTCGGGCGTCCCGCGTCGATCAGCCGAAGCTGGCGAGGATCGCCAGCAGCAGCAGGGCGACGATGTTGGTGATCTTGATCATCGGGTTGACCGCCGGACCGGCGGTGTCCTTGTACGGGTCGCCCACGGTATCGCCTGTCACCGCCGCCTTGTGCGCGTCGGAGCCTTTGCCGCCGTGGTGGCCTTCCTCGATGTATTTCTTCGCGTTATCCCAGGCGCCACCGCCCGAGGTCATCGAGATCGCCACGAACAGCCCGGTGACGATGGTGCCGAGCAGCATGGCGCCGAGGGCGGAGAACGCCTGCCCGCGCCCGGCGATGGCAGCGATGACGAAATACAGCACGAACGGCGCCAGCACCGGCAGCAGCGAGGGGACGATCATCTCCTTGATCGCCGCCTTGGTCAGCAGATCGACGGCGCGGCTGTAGTCGGGCTTCGCGGTGCCCTCCATGATGCCGGGGATTTCGCGGAACTGGCGGCGCACCTCGACCACCACCGAGCCGGCGGCACGGCCCACCGCCGTCATGCCCATCGAGCCGAACAGGTACGGCAGCAGGCCGCCGATGAACAGGCCGATGACCACGAACGGATTTTGCAGGGTGAAATCGACCACCACCGTTGGGAAATAGTGCTTCAGATCCTCAGTGTAGGCCGCGAACAACACCAGCGAGGCGAGGCCGGCGGAGCCGATGGCGTAGCCCTTGGTCACGGCCTTGGTCGTGTTGCCGACCGCGTCCAGCGCGTCGGTGACCTTGCGCACGTCCGGCGGCAGTTCCGCCATCTCGGCGATCCCGCCGGCGTTGTCCGTCACCGGCCCATAGGCGTCGAGCGCCACGACCATGCCGGCCAGCGACAGCATCGTGGTGGCCGCGATGGAGATGCCGAACAGCCCGGCCACCATGTAGGACAGCACGATGCCGACGCAGATCACCAGCACCGGCAGCGCGGTCGATTCCATCGAGATCGCGAGGCCCTGGATGACGTTGGTGCCGTGCCCGGTGGTGGAGGACTGCGCGATGCTGCGCACCGGGCGGAACTCGGTGGAGGTGTAGTATTCGGTGATCCAGACGATCAGCCC
>JARLGS010000061.1 GCA_031292695.1 Mycobacterium sp.
CTCGATCCAGGGTGACGTCGAGCCCCAGCCGCGCCAACTGTGCGGTGCAGCGTTCCTCGATGTCCCAGTCGTCTCCGATCGCGGTGAAGACCTCTTCGGCCGCATCACCGCCGGCCAGCGCCTCCAACGCGGTCAATATCGTTGCCACGTCGAGCATTTGCGCAACGGTCAGGTCGGTCACGAACGGCAGCTCCTGGGGCAGATAACCGACGGTGCCGTCGACGGTGATGGCACCGTCGGTCGGCTGAAGTTGTCCGGCAATGAGGTTGAGCAATGTGCTCTTTCCGGCACCGTTCGGCGCCGGGCCTACATTTCAGTGGCAACGCACCGCATTGATGGACAGAACGAATCGACTCTCTCGGGATCACCCGGAGATGTCGTCGTCTCCCAGCATGTTCTCGGCCCACCTCGGTTGACAGCAGTTACGAGTTCCACCGTACCCGCGCGCGCAACCGATTATTTTCGATCAGGCGTGGCCGTGTAACCGATCCAGCTGTCGCCGTTCACGTTTCGTGGGTCGGCCGGCGCCCCGATCGCGCACCGGCACGGCCGGCAGGTTCTCCTTGGCCGGTGGCGGCGGACTGCGGTCGATCAAGCATTCCGGGACGATGGCCGCGCCCACCCGCTTGGCGATCGGCCGGATGACCTCCACGATGCGCTCACGACCGTCGAGCCGGACGCGAACCTCATCGCCTGGACCCACCAACTGCGCCGGCTTGGCCGTCACGTCGTTGACTCGGACGTGCCCGGCCCGGCACGCGGCGGCTGCCACGGCGCGGGTCTTGGTGATCCGGACGGCGAAAATCCAGCTGTCGACGCGGACGCTGCTCATGGCCTCGTCAGATACCGGCGCAGCATGTCGGTGACCGTCGTGATCGCCGCCGTCGACACCCGCTCGTCGACCTTGTGGGCCAGGTTCGGATCGCCCGGCCCGTAGTTGACCGCCGGAATGCCAAGGGCGGCAAAGCGGGCCACGTCGGTCCAGCCGTACTTGGCCCGGACCTGTCCCCCGGCGGCCGCCACCAGCGCCGCCGCCGCC
>JARLGS010000544.1 GCA_031292695.1 Mycobacterium sp.
GCACCAAATAAATAGAGTTACGGCGGCAACAGCGGCAGGGAAACGCCCGGTCCCATCCCGAACCCGGAAGCTAAGCCTGCCAGCGCCGATGATACTGCCCTGCACGGGCGGAAAAGTAGGACACCGCCGAACACAAATTAGGAATCACCCCCCACTTTATGTGGGGGGTGATTCTATTTGATGGCCGTCAATTCACCGGGGTTCGGAAATTGGCCATCACCGGGCGGCTGACTCGATCGGTGGCTGCGGTCGGAGGGTGAGTTGTCGCCGGCGAGTTCGGCCAGTGCCGCATCGGGCCGTATTCTGACCTCAGATTTCGTAGCGAAAGGTTCCAGTGGTCGACAACAGGCAAGGCGGCGAACGCCGCCCCTCTCGCAGAGAAGACGGCGACGCACGGCGGGGACAGCGGCCTCAGCGGGATCGCACGCAGGCGCCGAGAAGGTCCGGTTCTGATCGGCCCGGTCGGTCGACGCCGCCGTCACGTGACGGCGCGACTACTTCCGATCGCCCGGCCGGCCCGCGGTTGCCGGATGACGTCGAGGCCAAGCAGTTGGCTCCTGAGGTTCGCCGCGAACTGACCACGTTGGACAAGGCCACCGCCGATTACGTCGCAAAACACCTGGTCGTCGCCGGCGATCTGCTTGATGAAGACCCGGAGGCCGCGCTTGAGCATGCCCGTGCTGCCCGGGGACGGGCCAGCCGTATCGCTGGGGTCAGAGAAGCGGTAGGCATTGCGGCCTACCACTGTGGTGACTGGGCACAGGCGTTGTCGGAACTGCGTGCCGCTCGCCGGATGGGCAGTAAGTCGCCCCTTCTTGCCTTGATCGCGGACTGCGAACGCGGTGTGGGCCGGCCGGAACGTGCCATCGAGCTGGCCCGCACCCCAGAAGCGGACGAGCTCACCGGCGATGACGCCGACGAGCTGAAGATCGTGGTCGCCGGCGCCCGGTGTGATCTGGGTCAGGCCGCGCAGGCGCTGGCGCTGTTGTCCACACCGCCGCTCGATCCGACGCGCACCGGTGAGACCGCAGCCCGGCTGTTCTACGTGTACGCCGACACCCTGCTGGCGCTGGACCGGAAGAGCGAAGCCGTGCAGTGGTTCTTGCACGCAGCCGCCGCGGACCTGGAGGGCGCCACCGACGCCGAGGACCGCGTCAGCGAATTGGGCTGACGTGCCCACACTGGCTCAGCAGCACGACTGCCTGCTCCTGGACCTCGACGGTACGGTCTTCCGCGGCCACGAGGCCACGGAAGGCGCAGTGGAGACGCTTGCCACCGTCACGTCCCGCAAGCTCTACGTCACCAACAACGCGTCGCGGAGCCCGGCCGAGGTGGCAGATCACCTCGATACCCTTGGTTTCGCGGCCCACGCTGACGATGTGGTGACCAGCGCGCAGAGCGCGGCACGTCTCCTTGCGCAACAGTTGCCCGCCGGAGCAAAGGTACTGGTCATCGGTACCGAAGCGCTGGCCGGAGAAATCGCGAACAACGGGCTACATCCGGTGCGGCACTTCTCTGACGACCCGGTCGCGGTGGTGCAGGGGCACTCGCCCGACACCGGCTGGTCCGATCTGGCCGAGGCGGCGTTGACCATCCGGGCCGGCGGCGTATGGGTGGCGGCGAATGTCGACAAGACGCTGCCGTCGGAGCGGGGCTTGCTGCCGGGCAACGGCTCGATGGTCTCGGCGCTGCGATCCGCCACCGAACGGGAACCTCAGGTGGCGGGTAAACCGCAACCCACGCTGATGAACGACGCGTTGGCCCGCGGGCGGTTCAGCAGCCCGCTGGTGGTGGGCGACCGACTCGACACCGATATTGCCGGAGCCTGCGCCGCCGGGCTGCCGAGCCTGATGGTGTTGACGGGGGTGAACACCGCCGCGGACATGGTGCTCGCGATCCCGGCTGAGCGTCCCGATTACCTCGCCGCGGATCTGCGCTCGCTCACTCAGGACGCAGATTCGCTGCGGATCGGACCGCATCCGGCGTGGCGGGTGGAGGTCATGGGCACATATGTGACGGTGCACGCCACGGGCGTGCTCACCACGGACCCGCTGTCGGTGGTGCGCGCCACTGCCGGTGCGGTGTGGGCCGACTGCGCTGACGGCCCAGTGCGGATTGCGGCAGGTGACGCCACGGCTGAAGACGCGCTGCATCGGTGGTCACTGCTCAGCAGCCGTGATCGGCTAGCGTGAATACCGCTATGAGTACCGATCCTGACCAGATCCGCGGCGATATCGCGGTCCTGCTGTCCCACCTCCCGGATTTGTCCGGTGCCGGTGAAGAGGCCCCGGATCTCGAGGCTGTCGCGGCGGGTTTGGACCATGCCCACAATCTGCTGGTACGGGCCCTGGAATCGGTCGAGAAGGGGTGAGCGCGCGTGACGCGACGCGCACGTGTTGATGCCGAACTCGTCCGCCGGGGCCTGGCGCGGTCTCGTCAGCAGGCCGCCGAACTGATCGAGGCCGGCCGGGTGACCATCGACGGCATGCGGGCGGCCAAGGCTTCGACGGCGGTGACCACCGCGGCCAACCTGATCGTCGCCGAATCCCACGAGCGCAGCTGGGTGTCGCGGGGCGCGCACAAGCTGATCGGTGCGCTGGATGCCTTCGAGGTGTCTCCGGAGGGGCGTCGTTGCCTGGACGCCGGCGCCTCGACCGGCGGATTCACTGAGGTGCTGCTGGACCGCGGTGCGCGGGAGATCGTCGCTGCCGACGTCGGGTACGGGCAGTTGGCCTGGCCGTTGCGGTCCGACGATCGCGTCATCGTGATGGAGCGCACCAACGTGCGGGAGCTGACCGCGGACGCGATCGGCGGACCCGTCGACCTCGTGGTGGCCGACTTGTCGTTCATTTCGCTGTCCACCGTGCTACCGGCACTGACCGCGTGTGCGTCGTCACAAGCCGATATCGTTCCCATGGTGAAGCCGCAGTTCGAGGTGGGCAAGGAGCGGGTCGGAGCCGGCGGAGTGGTCTCCGATCCGGCACTGCGTGCCGACGCCGTGCTGACCGTCGCCCACCGGGCTGCCGAGTTCGGCTGGCACGCCGTAGATGTAACGGCAAGTCCGCTGCCGGGCCCGTCCGGCAACGTGGAGTATTTCCTGCGATTGCGCACCACCACCGATCAGCCGTTGCAGGGCGACGCACTCGTTGCGGCCGTTGAACGCGCGGTAGCCGAGGGGCCGCAGTGACGCTCGAACGGACCGTACTGCTGGTGATCCACACCGGCCGCGACGAAGCGACCGACACTGCCCGCCGGGTGGAAAAAGTTTTGGGCGACAACGGCATTGGCCTGCGGGTGCTGGCGGCCGAAGCGGTCGACCGAGGTGCGTTGCACCTGGCGCCGGACCACATGCGGGCGCTCGGCGTTGATATCCAGGTGGTCGACCCCGACGAGTACGCGGCCGAGGGCTGTGAACTGGTGCTGGTGCTCGGCGGCGACGGCACCTTCCTGCGGGCAGCCGAACTGGCCCGCAATGCCCAAATCCCGGTTGTCGGCGTGAACTTGGGCCACATCGGGTTTTTGGCCGAAGCCGAATACGAGGCCATCGACCACGTGCTGGACCGCATCATCGACCGGGACTACCGGATCGAGGAGCGGATGACGCTCGACATCGCGGTGCGGGTCAATGGGGAGTTGGTCCAGCGGGGCTGGGCACTTAACGAGGCCAGCCTGGAGAAGAGTTCCCGGTACGGAGTCTTGAGTGTCGTGCTGGAGGTCGACGGGCGACCGGTATCGGCGTTCGGTTGTGACGGGGTGCTGATGTCGACGCCTACCGGTTCGACGGCGTATGCCTTCTCCGCTGGCGGTCCGATCCTGTGGCCGGACCTGGAGGCAATCCTGGTGGTGCCCAACAACGCTCACGCGTTGTTCGCCCGTCCGATGGTGACCAGTCCGGACGCAGCGATCGCGATCGAAGTGGAATCGGGCAACAATGACGCCATGGTTTTCTGTGACGGCCGCCGCAAGATGGTGGTTCCGGCCGGTGGCCGGCTGGAGGTCACGCGCTGCCACACGTCGCTGAAATGGGTTCGACTGGACAGCGCCCCGTTCTCTGACCGCTTGGTGCGCAAATTCCGGTTGCCGGTGAAAGGGTGGCGCGGCCAGTAATGCTGACCGAAATTCGCATCGAGGCGCTCGGCGCCATCAGTGCGGCCACTGCCGAATTTGGCCGTGGCCTGACCGTGCTCACCGGCGAAACCGGAACGGGCAAGACCATGGTGGTGACCAGCCTGCACCTGCTGGGCGGGGCGCGGGCCGACGCCAGTCGGGTGCGTTCGGGCTCCGCCCGTGCGGTCGTCGAAGGTCGTTTCACCACAACGGAACTCGGCGACGGAGTGTCGGAGCGGGTCGACGGCATCCTGGAAGCCTCCGGTGCCGACCGGGACGACGACGGCAGCGTCATCGCGGCGCGGTCGGTGAGCAAGGACGGCCCGTCCCGCGCGTATCTGGGTGGGCGCAGTGTGCCGGCGAAATCGCTCGCGACGTTCACTACCGAGTTGTTGGCGCTGCACGGGCAGAACGATCAGTTGCGGTTGATGCGACCGGATGAGCAACGCGGTGCGTTGGACCGGTACGTCGATGTGACCGCGCTGCTGGCCAAGTACCGCAAGCTGCGAGACGACTGGCTGGGTGCCCGACGGGATCTCATCGACCGCCGGCAACGAGCCCGCGACCTCGCCCTGGAGGCCGACCGGCTGCAGTTCGGCCTGGGTGAGATCGACACGGTGGCACCGGAACCTGGCGAGGACGACGCCCTGGTGGAGGACATCCGCCGGCTGTCTGAACTCGATGCCTTGCGCGAAGCGGCTCAGACCGCGCGCGCAGCCCTGGCCGGCTCGCTCGACGAAAGTGGTCAGGACGACGCGGGTTCCGCACTGGATGCCGCCGCGCAGGCCAGGTCGACATTGTCGGCCACGGACGACACCGCACTGCGTGCACTCGGCGACCGGCTCGCCGAGGCGGTAGCGGTGATCAGCGACGTGGCCGGCGAGATCGGCGATTACCTTTCTGAATTGCCCAGTGACGCAAGCACTTTGGAAACCAAGCTGGCGCGCCAGGCGGAGCTGCGCAACCTCACCCGCAAGTACGCCGCCGACATCGACGGGGTGCTGAAGTGGGCCGACGAGGCGCGGCAGCGGCTGTCCCAGCTCGACGTCTCCGAGGAGGCGCTGGCCGGTCTGCAGCAGCGGGTCGACGAGTTGCACGACAAGGTGGTGCTCGCCGCCGCCGAGATCACCAAGGTTCGGACCAAGGCGGCCAAGTCGTTGGCCAAAGCGGTGACGGCCGAGCTGGCCGGGCTGGCCATGGGCGGCGCCGGATTCAGCATCGCGGTGCTGCCGCTGGAGGCGCGCGCCGATGACAGCGCGCCGCTGACCCTGCCGGATGGCACGAGGGTGCACGCCGGTCATGACGGTATCGACGCCGTCGAGTTCGGTTTCACCCCGCACAGTGGTTCGGACGTGCTGCCGCTGGCCAAGAGCGCGTCCGGCGGTGAACTGTCCCGGGTGATGCTCGCCCTCGAAGTGGTGCTGTCCGCCTCAGCTGAGGGCACCACGATGGTGTTCGACGAGGTGGACGCCGGTGTCGGTGGGCGGGCCGCGGTACAGATCGGGAAGCGGTTGGCGCGGTTGGCCCGCACTCATCAGGTCATCGTGGTGACGCACCTGCCGCAGGTGGCCGCGTACGCCGACGTGCATCTCGTCGTGGAGAGCGGCGCGAAGTCGAGTCGGGTGGTCCGGCTGGAGGATGACGACCGGGTGGCCGAGTTGGCCCGCATGCTGGCCGGCCTCGGCGATACCGACAGCGGCCGCGCGCACGCGCGCGAGCTGCTGGCGGCGGCACAGCAGGTGCACGCCGCGCCGTAGCTGGTCAGGCCGGGTTGGCGGGGGACAGTTCGGCGCTGCCCCAGCGCAGTGGGCTCACCGCGGTCAGCTCGATCAGCTGGTCCAGGGTGAACTCGACGGCGCAGTGGGTGCCGTCGGGCTCGTCGTCGAAGACGATCTCGGCGGTGCCGGTGAGCTGGATGGTGGACCCGGTCTTCCAATCGGGCAGCAGCAAGCCGCAGCGCGGATTGACGCTGATGTTGCCCAGCGTCATGAACATCGAGTTCCCCCGGTAGTCCGGCCACCGCAATCGGGTCGGCGAAAGCACTTGCAGGAAACCGGGATTGCCACCACGGTGCGACGCGTCAGCGTTGCCTTCGGCATCGGCCGACCCGATGAAGAACGTGTCGGCGGCGGCGATGACCTGCGCTATGTGCGTGTCGATGGCCTCGGCGCTACGGACGATCGGCTGGTGGTGGACAGCGTCGATGTCTTCGATGTGCCGGCGCGAGATGTACTTCGGGCAGTTCGAGTACACCTGGTCGGGCTGGACGCGCAGGCCGGCGCCGGTCGGCTCGGCGAGGCCGTTCACCCGCATCCGGCGCCTGGTCTGAGGCTGCACCGCGATCATCCCGACCTGTCGGCCCGGCCGCAGTAGGACATCGCGCAACGGATCGCCGGGGACGGGCAGGGCGTCGACTGCGATGGCGTGGTCATCGTCTGCGTGAACGAAGCCGGCCGGGCCGGTGACCAGGCCGGCCCATATCCGACCGGCATCATCGGCGGCGGCGAGCACGACCATCGGCTGGTCGAGCAGGAAGTCCGCCGCGGCGGCCGGAATCTCCCTACGGATCATCCGGCCGACGCGTTCGGCGATCTCGCTCTGCCCCATCCGCCGTTGCACCGACACCTCTCCGGCGTGAAAGGCGCTCATGGTGTGCCTAGAAGAAGCCGCACGCGGGGTCGGAACCGTGCGGCGACGGCTCGGCCTCGGCGCCGTTCGGGGCGTAGACCTCCAGTCGGATGCCGTCCGGGTCACTGAAGAAGATGCCACCCGATGCCATACCCTCGCCGTGCACGACGACGCCGTCGTACGCGAACGCCACACCCATATCCTTCAGTGCCGCTTCCACGGTGCGGACCTGCTCGATGGTGTCGACCAGAAGTCCCAGGTGGTGCAGACCCGGAGTCTTGGGGGAGAACTCGCCGTCGCTCTGCTGCCACAAGGTCAGGCGCAGTGCGCCGTCCAGGCCCAGGAACGCGAACTTGCGGTCTCCCTCGCTGCTGATGCGCAGCTGCTCGAAACCCAGTGCGCGCCGGTAGAAGTCGACCGACCGCTCGACATCGGTGACGTTGAGTCCGACGTGTCCGGGGGCGAGTTGGGGAACGGTGGGGGCAGTCATGTGAATCCTCCGATGTAACTGTTAAAGTGATAATCAAAGGTTAGAATCGGTGGTGCGATGCTGTCAACCATCAAAATCCGTTTTGATGGATAGCCACGTTGATGGTTGGTTGCCGACGAAGAGAGGCGGTTAATCTCAGATATGCGCGATCCGCGCCCGCTTGTCGGGGAACCCCTCGCGCTGGATTTGCTGAACACCACGTGGATGTCGGCCGATGGGCCGCAGGATCTGCTCGCTGACGTGGCAGGTCTCGAGTGCTGGCTGACGGCCAACAAACTCGATGGCCGCTGCGCTGCTGATGAGCAGACGCGCGGCGCGCTGGTGCGGGCCAGGGCGGCGATCCTGGGTGTGGTTAGAGAAGACTCCGACGACTCGGCTGTTGACCTGAACGCCGTGCTCGCCCGCGGCTGCGTCCGGCGTGTGCTCACCGAATCCGGACCGCGCGACGACGCGGATGTGCCCAATTCGGAGTGGCTGCCGGGCTGGCTGGCTGCGGACAACCTCCTGCGCCTGCTTGCCGAGGCGCCCGACCGGATCAAGCCGTGCGCCCACCCGCACTGCGTCCTCTGGTTCTACGACACCTCGAAAAACGGCACCCGACGATGGTGTTCCATGGCCGTCTGCGGCAACCGCGCCAAGGCGGCGCGGCACTACGCGGCTAAGCGGGATTGAGATAATCCCGCTGTTGCAGATGTGACAGAAGAAACTTATGAGGCTGGTGTTACGGCGCGCCTCCACCTCAACCAGAGGGTTCGTCGACAGAATCGACGCATGAAGATGGCAGCTCTGCTCTCCCGAAATGCCGGACCGAAGCCGGGCGTGACTGGAACCGCCCGCGTCGACCGCGACATCGACCGACTGCTGCGCCGCGTCGGTCCGGGTGACATCGTTGTCATGGACGCCCTCGACCTCGATCGGATCACCGCCGACGCGCTGGTGGAAGCCCAGGTTGCCGCGGTGGTCAACGCCTCGTCGTCGATCTCCGGCCGCTACCCGAACCTCGGGCCCGAAGTGCTTGTCGCCAACGGGGTTACGTTGATCGACGAGACCGGGCCGGAGGTCTTCAAGAAGGTCAAGGACGGCGCTCGGGTGCGGCTGCACAACGGCGGTATCTACAACGGCGACCGCCGCCTGATCCTCGGCACTGAGCGCAGCGATCAGCAGATCCACGAGATGATGCACGAGGCCAAGAGTGGACTCGTCGCGCATCTGGAGGCGTTCGCCGGCAACACCATCGAGTTCATCCGCAGCGAGAGCCCGCTGCTGATCGACGGCATGGGCATCCCGGACATCGATATCGACGTCAACCGCCGACACGTCGTGGTGGTGACTGACGATCCCACGGCTGAAGGTGACCTCAAGGCCATCAAGCCGTTCATCAAGGAGTACCAGCCGGTGCTGGTCGGTGTCGGCTCCGGCGCCGACGTGCTGCGCAAGGCCGGATACCGGCCTGCCCTGATCGTCGGCGACCCCGAGGACATGAGTGCCGAGGTGCTGCGTTCGGGTGCCCAGGTGGTGCTGCCGGCCGACGCCGACGGCCACGCCAAGGGTCTTGAGCGCATTCAGGATCTGGGTGTGGGCGCGATGACCTTCCCGGCCGCCGGGTCGGCGGCGGACCTGGCGCTGCTGCTGGTCGACCACCATGGCGCAGCGCTCATCGTCACCGTCGGCCACCGCGCCAACATCGAGGAGTTCTTCGATCGCACGCGGCAGTCGAGCACCCCGTCGACCTTCCTGACTCGCCTGAAGGTGGGGGAGAAGCTGGTCGACGCCAAAGCCGTTGCGACGCTGTACCGCAGCCGGGTTTCCGGCGGCGCCATCGCGCTGCTGGTGCTGGCGATGCTCGTCGCCGTCATCGTCGCACTGTGGGTCTCCCGCGCCGACGCCGCTGTCCTGCAATGGGTTACCGACTACTGGAACCGCTTCCTGCTCTGGGCACAAGGCCTGGTGAGCTAGCGGCCATCGGGCCGAGGCCGGTCCGGTTCGGGCGCCGCCGAAAGCGGGCCCGAACATCCACCGAACGGGAGTAACTGTGATTTCCCTACGCTCACATGCGATCTCGCTGGCGGCGGTGTTCATCGCACTGGCGATCGGGGTGATGCTCGGTTCGGGTTTGCTGTCCAACACCCTGCTGTCCGGTTTGCGTGACGACAAGCACCAGTTGCAGAACCAGATCAACACACTGACCGACGAGAAGAACGGGCTCAACCAGAAGCTCAGCGCGGCAGGGGAGTTCGACACCCAGATGTCGCCGCGCATCGTGCGGGACGCCCTGGCCGGCAAGTCGGTGGTGGTGTTCCGCACTCCCGACGCGGTTGGCGACGACGTCGACGCGGTCTCGAAACTGGTTGCCACTGCGGGCGGTTTGGTGTCCGGGACGATCACGCTGACCCAGCAGTTCGTGGACGCCAACGCCTCGGAGAAGCTGCTGTCGGTGGTGAACTCGCCGATCGTGCCCGCCGGGCGCCAGCTGAGCACCAGGTCGGTCGACCAGGGTTCGCAGGCCGGCGACCTGCTGGGCATCACCCTGCTGCGGGACCGGAACCCCGCGGTCCTGCCGGTCGATGACATGCAGCGCGACACCGTGCTGGCCACTCTGCGCGACACCGGGTTCATCACCTTCGGCAGCCAGCACATCGGGGTCGCCGACAGCGCCCTCATCGTCACCGGTGGCGCGTTGGGCGATGACGCAGGCAACCGCGGCGCAACGGTCGCGCGACTCGCCTCGGGTCTGGCACCCCATGGTGCAGGCACGCTGATGGCCGGCCGGGACGGCTGCGCGTCGGGAACCGCGGCGGTGGCCGTCGTGCGCTCTGATGCGGGACTGTCCGGTGCGGTGGGCACCGTCGACGACATCAACAACCAGTCGGGCCGGATCACCGCGGTGCTGGCGCTGCAGCAGCTCGTCGCCGGCGGGCACCCGGCTCAGCTGGGGATCGGCCGCGGCGCCGGTTCGGTGACCGTTCCGCAATAGCTCGCGCGCCGCGCGAGTCGTGGCGACCATCACCAGACCACGACCGGCGCGTCAGCGACAGGTGGTGTGGGTCGGTGTTAAGGTGAGATTCCGTGGGTCGGCAGGCCCCGACCTGGGTTTGGCTCAGAGCTGAAACCAGCCTGTACCCGTCCTGCCCCATCACCACGGAGGTCGTTCTTGGCATCGCTACGCAGGCACCCGCAGGCCGCGACGAAGCACATCTTTGTCAGCGGCGGCGTCGCGTCCTCGCTGGGCAAGGGTCTTACCGCGAGTAGTCTCGGTCAGCTTCTGACGGCGCGTGGCTTGCACGTGACGATGCAGAAGCTGGACCCGTACCTCAACGTCGATCCCGGCACCATGAACCCGTTCCAGCACGGCGAGGTGTTCGTCACCGAGGACGGCGCTGAGACCGATCTGGACATCGGCCACTACGAGCGCTTCCTGGACCGCAACCTGTCCCGGTCGGCGAATGTCACCACCGGCCAGGTGTATTCGGAGGTGATCGCCAAGGAACGCCGCGGCGACTACCTCGGCGACACCGTACAGGTGATCCCGCACATCACCGACGAGATCAAGAGCCGCATCCTGGAGATGGCGCTGCCGGACGCCAAGGGCAAGCGGCCGGATGTAGTCATCACCGAAATCGGTGGCACCGTAGGCGATATCGAGTCGCAGCCGTTCCTGGAGGCGGCCCGTCAGGTTCGGCACGACGTCGGCCGGGAGAACGTCTTCTTCCTGCACGTGTCGCTGGTGCCTTACCTGGCGCCGTCAGGCGAGCTGAAGACCAAGCCCACCCAGCACTCGGTGGCCGCGCTGCGCAGCATCGGTATCACCCCGGACGCGCTGATCCTGCGTTGCGATCGCGACGTGCCGGAGCCGCTGAAGAACAAGATCGCGCTGATGTGCGACGTCGACATCGATGGCGTGATCTCTACCCCCGACGCGCCGTCCATCTACGACATCCCCAAGGTGCTGCACCGCGAGGAACTCGACGCCTACGTGGTGCGCCGGCTGAACCTGCCGTTCCGCGACGTCGACTGGACCGAGTGGGATGACCTGCTGCGGCGCGTGCACGAGCCCAAGGAAACCGTGCGAATTGCCTTGGTGGGCAAGTACATCGACCTGTCCGACGCATACCTGTCGGTGGCCGAGGCGCTGCGGGCCGGCGGGTTTGCCAACCATGCCAAGGTCGAGATCCGGTGGGTCGCCTCGGACGACTGCCAGACCGATCAGGGCGCGTCCGCCGCACTCGGTGACGTCCACGGTGTGCTGATCCCGGGAGGCTTCGGCATCCGCGGCATCGAGGGCAAGCTTGGCGCGATCCGGTACGCCCGCCGCCAGCGACTGCCGTTGCTGGGCCTGTGTCTGGGGTTGCAGTGCATCGTCATCGAGGCGGCGCGGTCGGTCGGCATCACCGGCGCCAACTCGGCGGAGTTCGATGAGCACACCCCCGATCCGGTGATCTCCACCATGGCCGACCAGCGGGACGCGGTAGCCGGCGAGGCCGACCTCGGCGGCACCATGCGCCTCGGCGCCTACCCGGCCGTGCTGCAGGCGGATTCGATTGTGGCCAAGGCGTATGGTGCCACTGAGGTGTCCGAGCGGCACCGGCACCGCTACGAGGTGAACAACGCGTACCGCGACCGGATCGCCGAGAGCGGGCTCAAGTTCTCCGGTACTTCGCCGGATGGGCAGCTGGTCGAGTTCGTCGAGTACGACGCCGATCTGCATCCGTTCCTGGTCGGAACCCAGGCGCACCCGGAGCTCAAGAGCCGCCCGACCCATCCGCATCCGCTGTTCACCTCGTTCGTCAGTGCGGCACTGGAGTACAAGGCCGCCGAACGGTTGCCGCTGGAAGAGGTCGAGTCCCACCTGCCGACGAATGACGCGCAGGCTGAGGACTCGGAGGCTGAGCAGCTGCAAGAATCCCGTGGCTGATCACGATTTCGCCACGCTGTCGAGCGAAACTGTCTATGTAGGAAAGATTTTCGCTCTGCGCGCCGACGAGGTCGCGATGCCGGGCGGTGGCTCGGCGCGCCGCGAGGTGGTCGAACACTACGGCGCGGTGGGGATTGTCGCGCTGGATGACGACGGCAACGTGGTACTGGTGTACCAGTACCGGCACCCGCTGGGCCGGCGGCTGTGGGAGCTGCCGGCAGGCCTGCTTGACATGGGCGAAGAGGCTCCGCACCTGACGGCGGCGCGCGAACTCGCAGAAGAAGCGGGTCTGGCTGCGGCGCACTGGCAGACGCTGATCGACATCGACTCGGCGCCCGGTTTCAGTGACGAGAGCGTGCGGATCTTTCTGGCCACCGGTCTGACCGAGATCGGTCGCCCGGATGCGCACGACGAAGAGGCCGACCTGGTGCTCAAGCGGGTTCCGCTGGCCGACGCGGTGCGGATGGTGTTCGACGGCGAGATAGTCAATTCCCTCGCGGTGGCCGGGATTCTTGCCGCGGCGAACCGGCCCGCCGAGCTGCGACCGATCGACGCACCGTGGACCGACCGGCCGAGCGCACTGCGTACCCGGCGGGACCGCGACTGATGACTCCGGCGCCCGCGGGTGTCCGCTCGCGTCTCGAGGAACAGGTCCAGGGCTACCTGGACCACCTCAGCATCGAGCGGGGCGTCGCGGCCAACACACTGAGTTCCTACCGGCGTGACATCCGGCGCTACACCGCACACCTGGCCGGCCGCGGCATCGACGACCTGGGTGCGGTCACCGAGACCGACGTCAGCGAGTTCCTCGTCGCACTGCGCCAGGGCGATCCCGATAACGGCGTGGTGGCGCTGTCGTCGGTGTCGGCGGCGCGGGCGGTGATCGCCGTGCGTGGGTTGCACAAGTTCGCCACCGCCGAAGGGCTCACCGAGACCGACGTCGCGCGCGGGGTGAAACCGCCGACGCCGGGCCGACGGCTGCCCAAGAGCCTCAGCTACGACGACGTGGTGGCGCTGCTGGACGGCGCAGGTGGTGACAGCGAAGCCGACAATCCGCTGACGTTGCGCAACCGGGCACTCCTCGAGCTGCTGTACTCGACCGGGGCGCGGATATCGGAGGCGGTCGGACTGGATCGCGACGACGTCGACACCGAGTCCCGGTCGGTGATGCTGCACGGTAAGGGCGGCAAGCAGCGGCTGGTGCCGATCGGCCGGCCCGCGGTCAGCGCGCTGGATGCCTACCTGATCCGGGGCCGTCCCGACCTGGCTCGGCGCGGCAAGGGCACGCCCGCGATCTTCCTCAATGCGCGCGGTGGCCGGTTGTCCCGGCAGAGCGCGTGGCAGGTGCTGCAGGACTCGGCCGAGCGGGCTGGCATCACTGCCGCGGTGTCACCGCACACCTTGCGACACTCGTTCGCCACGCACCTGCTCGAAGGCGGCGCCGACGTGCGAGTGGTGCAGGAGTTGCTCGGTCACGCCTCGGTGACCACCACGCAGATCTACACCCTGGTGACTGTCAGCGCATTGCGTGAGGTGTGGGCAGGGGCACACCCGCGCGCCAGGTGAGCATGACGATCGGCCGGAGCTAGCATCCGGTGATGGGCTTCGAGATCATCGAGACGATCGGCAAAGTGATCGACGCCGTCGGTGTTGCGGTGATCGTGGGCGGTGCCGCGATCGCCTTGGCCGCAACGGTCGTTCGGATGCGCGGCTCCGAGGGTGGCGCCTACGAGGCGTTCAGGAGGCAGCTCGGCCGCTCGATCCTGCTCGGGCTCGAATTCCTCGTCGCGGCCGACATCATCCGTACCGTGGCCGTCACGCCGACCGCGCAAAGCGTCGCGGTGCTGGCCGGCATCGTCGCGATCCGAACCTTCCTGAGCTTCTCGCTACAGGTCGAGATGACGGGCTCCTGGCCGTGGCAGCGTCCGGTCCAGACCGAACGCGGGCCGGATTCGGCCGAGCCGGTGGATGGCCGTCAGCCCAAGTAATCGGACTCGAGCACCAGGTCGGTGAGCAGACTCTGGTACTCGACGTGGGTGTCGTGCTCGACGGTGTTCCAGGTCTTGCCCTGCTGTTCCTTCATGTACGCCCGGTACTTGGGCGCGCCGGGCACCTTGACGTTGTCGGCGACCACGACCGCCCCGCGGCGCAGCCAGCCGCGCTCCATGACGGACGTGAGGTCGTCGAGGTAGGCGTTCTTGTCGTGGTCGATGAACATGAAATCGAGACTGCCCCGGCCGAACCCGTGACCGGCCAGCTTGTCGAGGGTGGCGCC
>JARLGS010000545.1 GCA_031292695.1 Mycobacterium sp.
AGCCCGGCAAGTTAGACGGGGGCCGGGTGCCGATCAAGCGGCGAGGCACGAGCCGCGTTGAGAAGCCCGGCAAGTTAGACGGGGGCTGAGCCCAATGCCATGGGCACCGGGCTGGTCGGCGAGTTACAGTGGTGACTGTTGATGTTGCTGGTTGCGAGATTGTGGGGAGATGGTGACATGAAACGTGCGGTTCTCATCGGAGCCAGCGCGGTTGCGTTGGTCGCCGGTCCCTTGTCGGCTGTCTCGCTGACCGCGGCCGCGCCTGCCTACGCCTGCCCGTATGGCACGGTGCCCAGCCACTTCTCCGGGGTGTGCGTCAGTGGCCAGTCGAACGGTCCGCAGTCGGTCCCGCCGCAGACCACCAACAGTGGCGCGGGTGGTGCCCAGATCACGCAGTCGGTCGGCGGATTGCAGACGGTGAACGGCATCCCGTGCACACCCGAGCACATCGGCACCTGCATCGGCATGATCCAGAGCCAGCAGTAGGTCGGTCTCCAGCGGTACTTCGACGCCCTCAGACCACCAGTGCGTGGGCATCGGTCATCGCGGTGCCCGTGATGCTGCGCCAGGCCTGGGCCAGTACCGGGATGGCTTCGCGGAGGCGGTCCTCGGGCTGGGTGTAGGGCACCCGGATGAAACGTTCCAGGGTGCCGTCGACCCCGAATCGCGGGCCGGCCGGGATCACCAGACCCATCCGGGATGCCGCGGCGGACAGCGCCGAACTCATGGGTGCGGGTAGCCGCATCCACAGGGACAGGCCGCCCTGGCCCGCGCCCCCCGTCCACTCTGGAAGGTGTTCCTGCAGAAGAGAATTCACCAGATCTCGGCGCTCGCGCAAAAGTTCCCGGCGGGCCGGGAGCAGCTCGTCGGCTCGGCCCAGCAGTTCCGCCGATGCCAGCTGTTCGACGATGGCGGTGCCCATGTCGATCGAGGGTCGTACGGCAGCGATGGTGGCCAGAGTGGACCGCTCGGCCCGGATCCAGCCCACTCGCAGGCCACCCCAGAACGACTTCGACATCGAGCCGACGGTGATCAGTAGATCCCGGCGACCGTTCAGGTAGGCGGCCAACGGGGGCGGCGGCGGCTGGTCCAGCCAGATGTCGCAGACCGTCTCGTCCACGATGGTGCGGGTTCGGGTCTCGGCGATGATGCGCGCCAGCCGGTCCCGGCCGGCTGCCGGCAGGGTCAGTCCGGTCGGGTTGTGGTTGTCGACGATGAGGTAGGCCAGGCTGGGAGCCAGTTGGCGGAGCGCAGCGTGCGCGGCGTCCAGGTCCCAGGCGTCATCGGTCATCGCGACCGGCACCGGCCGGGCGCCGGCGGCGGTGATCGCGGCGAGCGCCCCGTGGTAGGTCGGCTGCTCGACCAGCACCCGGTCACCCGGCTGGGCGTAGGTGGTGAGCACCAGGCCTACCGCATGCAGCGCTCCGCTGGTCACCATGATCTCGTCTGGGTCGGTGGGAAGTCCTCTGGCGCAGTATCTTTCGGCAATTGCGCGACGGAGTTCGGGGACCCCGCTCAGTTCGATGCCGATGTCCTGCAGGTACGGCGCCACCTGATGGGCTGCCCGGGTGAACGCATCGAGGGTGGCGGCGGCCGGAGCGGACGGTGCCGCCTCGGCCAGGCTCAGCTTGGTGGCACCGGTGTCCCGGCTCCCGGCTGGCGGCGATGATTGCGGCAGCGCCGTGGTGCTGCGAGCGCCGCGGCGGGCCTGCAGATAGCCCTCCTCCTGCAACCGGGCGTAGGCGGCGGTGACAGTGGTCCGTGACACCCGTAATGCCTCGGCCAATGCGCGTTCGCTGGGCAACCGGGCGCCTACCGGAAGCCGGCCGTCGACGATGAGCAGCCGGATTGCGTCGGCCAGGCCCACATAGGCCGGGCCGCTGAGGCCGGACGTGCGCCAGTTGCCCAATTCCCGTGCCAGAAGGTCCTCGTCGAGTGATCTGGGTGACATCTCCGTCGACATTTGCAGCCAGTATCGGCTAACTGGCTATTGAATGGCAAGCCAGTTGGCCGAGAAACTGGGCCAATGGGAGCGAACTGGCTATCGAAACTAGCTGGCAGGTATCGCCGGGCGGGGCGCGACAACCGCGCCGGCTATCGCGATCTCGATGCGCGTCGGGTGCGTCACGAGCTCGAAGCCATTCGGGCCCGATTCCCGGACAACGCGTGAAGGCGGTCCTCGCCCGCAGCGCGGCGCTGCTGACCGGGCTGTCCGGGTATGGGTTCTCGATGGCGGTGATGGTGCGCGCCGGCCTTGGCCTGGATCCGTGGGATGTGTTCCATCAGGGCCTGGCCAAGCACACCGGGATGACCATCGGTGTTGCCTCGGCGGTTGTCGGTGTCGTGGTGCTCCTCGGCTGGATCCCGCTGCGCAACCGCCCGGGGGTGGGCACCGTCGCCAACGTCATCGTCATTGCCGTCACCGTCGACGCCGGACTGGCGGTGTTGCCGCAGCCGGCGACGCTGCCGGTCCGTGCAGTGATGATGTCGGGTGCGGTGGTCCTCAACGCACTGAGCACCGTCCTCTACATCGGGGCAGGGATGGGACCGGGGCCGCGGGACGGCCTGATGACCGGCCTGGTCGCCCGCACCGGACTGTCGGTGCGGCTCGTTCGCACCAGCATCGAAACCACGGTGCTGGCCGTCGGTTGGCTGCTCGGTGGCGCCGTGGGCGTCGGAACCGTGGTGTACGCCTTGGGGATTGGTCCGCTGGTGCAACTGGTGCTGCGGTGCACCCCGCAGCGCTGGCTGGCCGCCAGCGGGTGGGCGCAGGTGGTGGGCGACCGGGTGGGCGGACCGGCCGTGGCTACGATGAGCGAGTGCCCGGCGCCCTCAGCGACAACCCAGAACCAGACGTTGAGCCCGACCCAGACCTGCTGATCGACTTCGCGAGGGTGGCCCTGCGCCGCGGCGGCGCCACCCTGGTTGGCCCGGTCACCTGGTCGGTGGAACTCGATGAACGCTGGGTGGTGCTCGGACCCAATGGCGCGGGCAAGACCTCGCTGCTGCGGATGGCGGCGGCTGTCGAGCATCCCTCGTCGGGCACCGCATTCGTCCTCGGCGAGCGGCTGGGCCGCACCGACATGTCCGAGCTGCGTTCCCGGATCGGGTTGAGCAGCTCGGCGCTGTCGCAGCGCATACCGGACGACGAAGTCGTGCGCGATCTGGTGGTGTCCGCCGGCTATGCGGTCCTGGGCCGGTGGCGCGAGCAGTACGACGACGTCGACTACCACCGGGCGCTGGACACGTTGGAGAGCATCGGGGCCGAACACCTCGCCGACCGCCGCTACGGCACGTTGTCCGAAGGTGAGCGCAAGCGGGTGCTGATCGCCCGGTCGCTGATGACGGACCCGGAGTTGCTGCTGCTCGACGAACCCGCCGCCGGGCTGGACCTCGGCGGACGCGAGGAATTGGTGTCCCGGTTGGCCGATCTGGCCGCCGACGCGGACGCCCCGGCATTGGTCCTGGTCACCCATCACGTCGAGGAAATTCCGCAGGGCTTCACCCACTGCCTGTTGCTCAAGGAAGGTCAAGTGGTCGCGGCCGGTCTGCTGCCCGACGTGCTGACCTCGGAAAATCTGTCCCAGGCCTTCGGCCAGTCGATTGCCCTGGAGTACATCGACGGGCGGTATTTCGCCCGTCGCACCCGCAGCCGAGCTGCGCACAGGAGGCGTGTATGACCGAGCTTGACCCCTTGCCGCCGCGGCCCGCGGCAACCGTGATGCTGATGCGGCACGGTGTGCCGGACGTCGAGGTCTTCC
>JARLGS010000062.1 GCA_031292695.1 Mycobacterium sp.
AGCAGCGCGACACCTAACGGCATGTTCACATTCACGGTGAAGAAGGACACTTTCACTGACCGGCTGTTCTGGATGATGAACGCCAGCAGGAACACCAGCACCACGACGCCGATGAGGACGCCCAGCCAGACTCCTGAGATTCGAGTGCGTCCAGCTGGACTCACCGGAGCAGGTGTTGTCAGATTGGCCCCACTGGGCGTTTCGGCAGGCTGCGGGGTGGGACCACCCGACGCTGGAGGGTCATCACTCATGACGTCACCGCCTCTTTGAGATTCGGACCACGAGCATATGTTGCGTCGCCATCATGGCCCGGTCAGAGGAATAGGTGCTCGCCTGTCGGATTCTGCCTGCAGATGTGCGGCAGAATCATCCGCATGGGAGCCACACTCGGCATCGTCTTCGGCGTTGTCCTCATGCTGCTCGGAGTCATACTGCTGCGTGACTATCGGACCATGGGAACGCAGATTGTGGGGAAGACGATACCCAACTCACTTCGGACAGGAGATCCCGACAGGTACCGCAAGGTTCTCGGATCCTGCTACCTGCTGGGCGGGATTGTGTTCGCGCTGGTGGGGATAGTGGTCCTGGCAAAGTGAAGACGGTCGAGCGCTCATGGGTCGGACCGGGAGGGGTCGGTTGATCGGGCACGTCCGAGGTATGAGGTGTCCCCTGATCCGCAATGGGTGCGAGCAGCGGGCATTGTCAGCCACGTAACAAGGAAACGGCGGGATCTCGGCTGGGAGGCCACGGTGTATTTGGAGTTCACGGCAGAACAGCGGGACCTGCAGCACCAGCTCCGGGCGTACTTCGAAGAGCTGGTCGCAGATGTGGAGGGTTCGGCCCTGAACGAGCCGACCTACACCCAGTACATCCGACGGATGGGCCAGGACGGCTGGCTGGGCCTCGGGTGGCCCGTCGAGTACGGAGGTCAGGCCCGTGGGCCGATTGACCAGATGATCTTCGTCGAGGAGTCCCACTGGGCCGGTGTGCCGCTGCCGCTCCTCACCCTGAACAGTGTGGGGCCGACCCTTATGGCCCTCGGCACCAGCGAGCAGAAGCGACGGATCCTGCCCGGCATCCTGAGGGGCGAGGTCCACTTCTCCATCGGCTACACGGAGCCGTCAGCGGGGACCGATCTTGCCTCGCTGAAGACGCGGGCGGTGCGCGACGGCGACGAGTACGTGATCAACGGCCAGAAGATCTTCACCAGCGCCATCCAGTACGCCGACTACGTGTGGCTGGCCGCCCGGACTGACCCCGATGTGCCCAAGCACAAGGGCCTGTCCGTCTTCATCGTGCCGGTCGACACGCCCGGGTTCCACTGGGTCCCGTTGGCCACCATCGTGGGCGACATCACCAGCTCGACGTTCTATGAGGACGTCCGGGTCTCCGCCGAGAATCTTGTCGGGGGGGAGAACCAGGGCTGGAAGCTGATCACCAACCAGCTCAATCACGAGCGGGTGGCGATCTGCCCGGCTTCGGGGTTGCTCCGGAGCCTCACCGAGGTGCGGCGATGGGCGCAGGGGCACCGGCTCAGGGACGGCCGCACGGTGATGGATCACGAATGGGTCCAGATCAGCTTGGCCAGGGTGCATGCGAAGGTCGAGGTGCTGAAGCTGTTGAATTGGAAGGTGGCGTGGGCTTCCGACAAGGGGTTGAACCCCGCCGATGCGTCCGCCACCAAGGTCTATGGCACCGAGCTCGCCCTCGAGGTCTATCGACTGCTGCTGGACGTGGTCGGGCAGGCGGGCTATCTGGCCGAGGGTTCGCCAGGGGCCGTCCTGCGAGGCCGCCTGGAGCAGCAGGCCCGGGGTCAGACCATCTTCACCTTCGGAGGTGGGACGAACGAGGTCCAGCGCGACATCATCGCCATGATCGGGCTGGGCATGCCCCGTGCCCACCGTTGAGGACTTGGCGGACCTTGCTCAGGCGTGTTCGGCCGGCGACAGCTGCCCGTCCAGAAAGGACTCGAGGCGCGGCTCCTCGTGGACTGAGGTCGCTGCGCCCAGCGCGTCGTGCAGGATCACCCTGTCGCGTCCCTGATGCTTCGCGGTCATCAGCGCGCCGTCGGCGCGGCGCAGGACCGTGGCGAGCTCCTCGCCCGGCTCGGCGTCGGTAATGCCGAAGCTGGCGGTGAACTTTGGTAGTCCCCCGACCGTGATGGCGGCGTCGAGCTGGGCCCGCGCCGTGTTGAGCGCCCGGGTGGCGTCGATCGCGGAGCAGTCGGGAAAGGCGATGGCGAACTCCTCACCGCCGTAGCGCGACACGAGGTCGCTCCCCCGGAGGGAATCGCGCAGGACCCTGGCGAAGAGGCGCAGTGCCCTGTCGCCGGTTTCGTGCCCGTAGGTGTCGTTCAGTGTCTTGAAGTGATCGAGGTCCGCCATCGCCACCGCAATCGGATGGAGGTGTGGGGGGACCGCCGCGACCTGCTCGGAGAAGGCACGGCGGTTGAGCAGCCCCGTCAATGTGTCGGTCGACGCTTGGAGCTGCGTCTCGGCCATGACCCGCAGGAGCCCGATGCGCGCCCCGGCGAGCTTGGCCAGTGTGGCCAGGTCATCGACCCTGTCGTCTTCGACCTCCACCTGTGGGCTGCCGGTGGCATGGATCACGCCGACGGTGCGACCCATGATCGACACCGGCACACACAGCGCCGAGATACGCCCTTGCGGCCGGTTGCGCAGCTTCGGGCAGGCGTCGAGATCGTCGCTGTCGGCGAACACCTGGACCTGCGCGCGCCGCGCCGCCGGGCAACGGTCGGGCGAGTCCACTCCGCAACTGGGCGGCTCCCCCTCCGGACCGACCGCGGCCATCCGCACGAGATGGGCGTGGCTGTTGTCCGCCAGAAGCAATTCCGCCGGGGCGTCGGGCAGCACCGCGGTGAATGAGCGTTCGATGACGTCGATGACCTCGGGTTCGCCTTCGGCCATGTCCAGGGCGTTGGCCAGACGGCTCTCGAATCGCTGGCGTTGCACCTGGGAGTCCCGGATGACAGCCTCGTGGTCCGCCGACGCGATCGCTTCCGTCAGCTCGGTGTTCAGGTGCTTTATCTTCTCGTCGGTGAGCCGTTGCTGGCGCTCACCGAGGATGACCAGTACGAAGGCGAGCGGCAGCATCACGGCCATGAGGAGGCCGACAGAGACCAGATAGCTCGCGAAGCCCGATGCGATGGCGTTGCCCGCCACCATGCACGGCACGAAGATCAGCGCGAAGGCGCCGAGGGCGATGATGGGGCTGAGTAGGCGGAAGCGCTTCGATCGGGCGACCTCTCCGCTCCATTCCTCCTCTGTGACCATTTTGCTCGATCCCTTCTCACGCTTTAGGGGGGAGCTCCCGGTCTCCGGCTAACCGGGGGTGGATCGTCCGCCCGGATCGTTTTCGTCGCCAACGAGGACAACCTTTAGCGGGATGGCCGGCCACCTGCCCAAACGCCCCAGGACACGGCTACCAGCGCCTTTGACCCACTGCACCCGCCCCCTGGCCACCGCTCAGTCGCCCGGGTACCTGTCCCCGCCACCGCCATCGGTGCCTGTAGCCAGCCCGCTCCATCTGCGCTGAGATGTGGGTGTGCCGGACCCCGGGATCATCGTCGTTCTCAATGGAGTCCCTCGATCGGGCAAATCGACCATTGCCAGGGCGATCCAGGATGCCTCCGATGGAACGTGGCTGAGCCTCGGCGTCGATGCCTTCTGCGAGTACGTCACCCCCGCCCAACTGCTGCCGGGAATCGGTCTGCGTCCCGGCGGAGAGCGTCCCGACCTCGAAGGGCACCTCCCCGTGCTCTTCGACGCTCTCTACGCATCGGTCATGGCTCTCAGCCGGCTGGGGCTCAACGTGGTCGTCGATGTCGGACATCACGACGACTACTCGAAGCCCCTGGGGATTCTCAGGCGCGCGGCGGAGGAGCTGGCCGATCTCCCCTCCTATTTCATCGGCGTGCGATGTCCCGTCGAGGTGATCATGGACCGCCGGGATGCCGGTGAACCCGGTCGAGACGACCGCTACGTCGGGAGCGGGCCCGACGGAGCGATCCCCGACGCCGTCCTCCGTTGGGAGCGGGCGGTGCATGATCCCGGGATCTACGACCTCGAGGTCGACACCTCCGTCCGATCGCCCGCGGAGTGTGCGGCAGCGATCCGGGCTCGCCTGGACCTAGGGTCCCCGACAGCATTTTCTGAGCTGGGTCGTCGCTCCGCACCGGGTGGACCGGATCTCTTGTAGTCGGGGCAGGCCGGCCCTCTCGGGCTGCCCGATGTGCCGCGTCGTGGACGGCGGGCCGGCGGGACGCAGGTGCTATCCGTTCGTCGAGACACACCGGTGTGCGTCCAGTGCGGGGGCGTCGCCATTCACTTCGTGAACGTCAGGTCGCTCCTGCGTCAGCAGGAACCTTCTCCGGCTCGTAGCGGGCAATGATGACGCCCGTCGTCGTCGGCTTGGTTTCCGTCAACCACAGCGGAACCCGTG
>JARLGS010000546.1 GCA_031292695.1 Mycobacterium sp.
ACCAGCCCGACGGTGCTGCCGGCGGGGATCTTGAAGCTCATCTCGTCCAGCGCGCGTGTCTTGGTGCCCGGATAGCTGAAGGTGACCTTGTCGAAGCTGATCGCGCCGTCAAACCGCGGCCGCAGTCCGATGCCCGGCTGCGCGTCCTCCTGCGGCTCGTTCATCACCGAGGCGGCCATGGTCACCGAATTATGGATGTCCTGGATCTCGTCCATCATGCGCGCCACGCTGGCGATCGGTTGGGACACCCGGCCGCTGAGCATCATGAAGGCCATCAGTGAGCCCGCCCCAGGATTGTCATTGAGGGCGATATAGACACCGACCAGCATGACGCCGGTGTACATGAACATTTCCAGCGGTTGGACCAGGGTCTGCGGCCAGTTGACCAGGTCGAGCAGCTCCAGCTTCCAACTGCCGACGGCGGCGGTGGCGCTGTCCCACGCTTCCTTGCGCTGCGGCTCCAGCCCAAGCGACTTGACCGTGCGGATGCCGCGTACGCTCTCGACCAGCACGGTGGACTTGGCCATTTCGGCATCGGCGTACCGGTTGAAGACGCGCCGGACCGGACGGACGAACGACACGATGATCAGCCCCATGATGGCGGCGGCGATCAGCACGAGCCAGGTCAATGCCGGATTGAGGATGTAAAGCACGGGCAGCAGCATCAGCAGCGTGACCACGTCGAGCAGGGTGACCAGCACGCGACCCGTCAGGAAGTCACGCACTTTGCCGATATGGCCGAGCCGGTACATGATCGCGCCGGCCTGGTTCTTCTCGTAGAAGTCGATGGGCAGACCGAGGATGCGCTTGAACATCTCCAGATTGACCCGGGACTCGACCCGCCGGCCGACCACCGCCGTCAACTGGCGGCGGATGAAACCGAAATAGGCCTCAAATCCCGCGACGATGCCGATCACCAGCACCACCACGGCCAGCGTGCTGTAGCTGCGGTAGGTCACCACCCGGTCGATCACCACCATGATGAGCAGCATCGAGACGATGGTCAGCAGCGTCATCATCAGCGAAGCGACGAAGATCCCCTTCATCAGCTTGTGGTCATGCCAGACCAGGCGGGCCAGCCAGACCAGGCTGAACGGCTCGCTGTCGTAGGCGCTGCCGCGGTCGGCGCGCAGCAGGATCGTCTCGCCGTCCCAGCGCCCGGCGAGCGCCGCGGCATCGAGCGGGGTGGGCTCGGTATCCACCTCCGAGCCCGGGTCGCGGGTCCACACCTGGTCGCGGGCGCGGTCGATACGGACCACCAGGGCGGCGCTGCCATCCTTCAGCAGCAACACGACGGGGCCGGACGACTGCGTGCCGAGCAGGCTCTGCCAGCGCATGGAAACGCCGCGCGCCCACAGCCCGGCGCCGCGCAGCCAGTCCACCAGCGCGGCCGGCTCGGGGGACCGGCCCTCCGGCAGGCGCTGGTGGTCGGGGTCGAGTACCACGCCATAGTGGCGGGCGGCCCCCACGACCGCGAGCACCCGCAGTTCGGCGGGGCTGATGCCC
>JARLGS010000547.1 GCA_031292695.1 Mycobacterium sp.
CTGCGGCGGCGAGACCAGCACGACGCCATCGATAAGTACCTGTCAGCGTGGTGCGAAACACGAAGCGCCGACGCGATCGTCTCCTGTCTGTGGAGTGCTGGTGTGCCGGTAGCCAAGGTGATGCAGCCGCACCGGCAGACGGAAATTCCTCAACTCGCGGCGCGCGGCTTCTTCGAGGATATCGGCGGCGTCCGGCACAGCACCTTGCCGTTCACCCGGCCCGGCCCGGTCCATTTGCGGCCCGCGCCGAAACTCGGACAGCACAATCATGAAGTGCTGACGGAACTGCAGTACACCGACGGGCAGATCGCCGCGCTGGAGGCCGGTGGCGTGATTGGTCATGCCCCGGCAGGTGGTTGACAACCAAACGGCTCGCCCTGCGAAACATGTTGGCAGCCAAGCACCGGCTGGGACCTCGGGGTCCCAGCCGGTCGACAACCAGCTGCGGCTACTTGAGGCAGCTGCCGCCGTCGACGGGCAGCGTGACACCGGTGACGAAGCGGGCCTCGTCGGATGCCAGGAAGAGCACCGCGTTGGCGATGTCTTCCGGCTCGACCCAGCCGATCGGCAGCGTGTGCATCAGCTGAGCGACGATCTTCATGTCGTCTGGGCCCGGCTTCTCCAGGTCGGGGCGGAACAGCTTCATGGTGCCCTCGTTCATGAACAGCGGAGTGTTCACATTGGTGGGGTGCACCGAGTTCACCCGGATATTGTGCTGACCCAGCTCGACGGCGAAGGTACGCATCAGGCCGACGACGCCGTGTTTTGCCGCGACGTAGTGCCCGGTATGCGGGTACGCCTTCAGTCCGCCGACCGAACTGGTCAGGATGATAGATCCGCCGCGGCCGCCGGAAAGGAGGTGTGGGACACCGGCTTTGACGGTCTTCCAGACGCCGCCGAGATTGACGT
This sequence comes from Mycobacterium sp., assembly GCA_031292695.1. Lineage (GTDB taxonomy): Bacteria > Actinomycetota > Actinomycetes > Mycobacteriales > Mycobacteriaceae > Mycobacterium. Next base: position 910 of record JARLGS010000547.1, read on the forward strand.
CGATCATCTCGGTCCAGTCGGCCTCGCTGGTCTTGTCCAGTGTGTCGCCGCCATTACCGATGCCGGCGTTGGCGACGATGATGTCGAGTCGGCCGAGTTCCTCTACTCCTGCGTTCACTTCTGCCTGCAAGGCATCGAAGTCCCGGACGTCGACCTCGGCCGTGTAGATACGGCGGCCGAGTCCTTTGACGAGATCGGCGGTCTCGGCGAGGTCCGCCGAGGTGGGCGCCGGGATCGGGGTGTTCTGGACGATCTGCTTACAGACGTCGATGGCGATGATGTCGGCGCCTTCTTCGGCGAGGCGCACCGCGTGCGCCCGGCCCTGACCACGCGCCGCGCCGGTGATGAACGCGACCTTACCCTCGACTCTTCCCGGCATTTGGTTCCTCAATTCCTTACTAGCAGTGGACTTTTACTGAAAACGAAGGTCGCGGTCACAACCGCAGCAAGGCTTCCTGCGCATAGGACGCCACCAGTGCGCCGGCCTCGGTCAGGATGTCGCCGCGGCCGAAGCACCTGCCGTGGGCAATCAGCGGACTGTGCTGACGCAGTAGTAGCCACCCATCCGTGCGGAACGGCCGATGGAACCACAGCGTGTGTGAGGTCACCGCCGACGTGAAGGCCGTCCCGTTGCCGCGCTGGCTCAACCCCTCCAGCGGGCGAATCGCGGTACCGATCAACGTCAGGTCGGTGGCGTACGCGGCCAATGCTGGTGCCAGGTCGGTGTCGACGGGCATCGTGCGCATCCAGAGCGAGTAGTCGGGTGGGCCGACGAGGGTCGTGTCGAGGTCGTCGGTGGTGCGCGTCTCCCACGGAATGAGGTCAACCGTCACGTGGTGTTCAGGGCCAAGGACCGGCGGTACGTCATCGACGAACTGTTGCTCGCGGCCGTCCTCTACGTCGTGCATAGAGATCGACGCGGTCGCGATGGCGCCCTTGCTCTGTCGGGCGATGACGGACAGCGTCGCAAAGGTGCGTCCCTCATGGTGTCGCGTCACTTCGTAGGTGACCGGCTCGTCGGCGCGGCCCTCACGCGGGAACACCGCGTGCATGGATTTGACCGCCTTGTCGGGCGTGCTCAGCTCCGCGGCCCGGATGAACTGCCCGAGGATTTGTCCGCCGAAGATGCGGTGATACTCCAGCTTCTGGTTGCACCCGTCGAAGAGGTCGGCGTCGCCGGCCGCCGGAGCCAGATTGAGGCAGTCTAGAAGATCGGTCCAGAGGTCGGGCACCTACGCAGTGTAAGTTAAATTCTTGAAAGTGAGAACCTAATTCTCGCCGGACTTCGCGAATCCATGTGCGCAGAAGTCCCAGATTTCGTCGATGGTCATAGAGGCCGGCGGGTGGGCGCAAGTCGCTGACGGTCGCTCTGGCGCTCCGCGGTGGAGATGGTAACTTGCCAATATAGAGAATAGTATTCTCGCACACTGTTCTCGGGAAGGAGTCGCCGGCATGCAGCTGACGTTCGGGGCTGAGGTAGAGGCCTTCCGTGCGGAGTTCGTCGAGTTCCTCGACACTCATCTGCCGCAGCAGAGCGAGGCCGTCGAGCGGCCGCGGTCCACTGCGCACATCCCGGAATGGGCCCGTCGCTGGCAGCGCACGTTGTTCGACAACGGCTGGCTGCTACCGGGTAACCCTCCGGAGTTCGGCGGCCGCAACGCCAGCCTCCTGCAGCAGTATGTGCACGCTGAGGAGCTGTCCAAACGTCGCATCCACCACAGCTTCAACCCCCAGGGCGTCGGCATCATCGCGGCGTCATTGCTGTCGTTCGGTACCGACGATCAGAAACAGCGGTGGGCGGTCCCGATTCTGCGCGCAGAGATGACTGCGGCGCTGGGGATGAGCGAGCCCGGTGCGGGCTCCGACCTCGCGTCGTTGCGGACCCAGGCCGTGCGCGACGGAGATCATTTCGTCGTGAACGGGCAGAAGGTCTGGACGTCGGGTGCCCATGACGCCGATGTCATACTGGCGTTCGTCCGCACCGACCCGGATGCGCCCAAGCATCGCGGCATCAGTGTGCTGCTGGTGCCGACCGACACCCCTGGCGTCGTACGCCGGCCGTTCGCGTCCGCATGTGACCGCGACGACCTCGACTTCAACGAGGTGTTCTTCACCGACGCGAGGGTGCCTGCCGAAAATCTGGTCGGCCCCCTGAACGAGGGCTGGCGGGTGGCCA
>JARLGS010000548.1 GCA_031292695.1 Mycobacterium sp.
GCAAGAGCCTGGGCATGGCGGTGGAGGTCTGGGACGACAACGGCCAACCGGTGCTCGATGCCAAGGGCGAGCTGGTCTGCACCCGGCACTTTCCGGCCATACCGGTGGGTTTGTGGAACGACCCCCGGGGCGAGAAGCTCAAGGCCTCCTATTTCAGCCAGTTTCCCGGAATCTGGGCCCAGGGCGACTATGCCGAGGAATTCGCCGACGGCGGCATGGTGATCCACGGTCGTTCCGACGCCGTGCTCAACCCCGGCGGCGTGCGTATCGGCACGGCGGAAATCTATCGACAGGTGGAAAAGGTCGAAGCGGTGCTGGAGAGCATTGCCATCGGCCAGCAATGGCAGAGTGATGTGCGGGTGGTGCTGTTCGTCCGTCTGCGCGAGGGTGTCGAACTGGATGCGGCCCTGGAGCAACAGATCCGCCAGGTGATCCGCGCCAACACCACGCCGCGCCATGTGCCGGCGAAGATCCTCGCAGTCACGGATATTCCGCGCACCCTCAGCGGCAAGATCGTCGAGCTCGCGGTGCGTAACGTGGTGCACGGGCTGGCGGTGAAAAACACCGATGCCCTGGCCAATCCCGAGGCGCTGGAGCAGTTCAGGGACAGAACGGAGCTGCAGTCCTGAAGCGCGCTCAGCCCAACGGCCAGGACGGGCGGAGGCCGCCACCTTGTCCGACGGCCTGGACGAGGCCTATGGGGAACGGCCCGTGGCGCCCCCCAGATAACGCACCACCACCGCCCGGAAACTGCCGAACAACGAATGGCCGGCCAGCAGGATTCGCCCGTCGTATTGCACGGCCAGGGCGGTGACGGTGTCCAGGCTGTGGCCCAGGCTGGTGCGCACCCAGCCGCGTCCGCCGGCGAAGTCCCGGTCCAACTGTCCGTCGGCCAGGTAACGTACCAGGACGAAGTCCGAGCCAAAGCCCTTCACCGTCGAGCCGGCCACCAGAATCGAACCATCGGCCTGGACCGCGAGACCGGCCCAAAGACTGGCTGGCGTGTCGATGTCGAGCTGGATCGCATCGGCCTCAGTGAACCCGATGTCCGCGGCGCCCTCGGGGCTGAAACCTTGCAAGGTCCCGCGCATGGGGTTGAAACGGTTGCCGACACAGAGCAGTCGCCCATCGTTGCCAGCGGCCAGTTTCGTCACCAGGGAACTCGCTCCGGCAAAGCCGAACGCGAGAAACCCCAGGTCACCAAAACCATGATCGAGACGACCGTCAGTCTCATAGCGCGCCAACAGTCCCAACTGGGGAAAGTCCACCGAGCCGCCCACCAGGATCTTGCCGTCGGCCTGGACCCGGACACAACTCAACCAGGAGTTCATCAACAGATGCCGCGCCATCACAAAGCCGCGGCCATTGAAAGTCGGGTCCAGGCTGCCATCGGGCCGCAGACGGATCAACAACCCGACATAGTCGGCGAAGGTATAGGTGTGATTGGCGACCAGCAGGATCTTGCCGTCCTCCTGCACCGCACCCGCGCAGGCCTCGACGCCCGGC
>JARLGS010000549.1 GCA_031292695.1 Mycobacterium sp.
GAGCTCGGTACTGGAGCGCAATGGGATCAAGGAATTGGTGGTGGTCGGCAGCATGAGTCACCTGTGTATCGACGCCATCACCCGCGCGGCGGCTGACCAGGGCTATACGGTCACGGTGATTCACGATGCCTGTGCTTCACGGGACCTGGAGTTCAATGGCCTGACGGTGCCGGCGGCCCAGGTGCACGGGGCGTTCATGGCGTCCCTGGCGTTCGGTTATGCCACGGTGGTTTCCGCCGAGCAGTGGCTGGCGCGCTAGGCCGTCACGGACGGACGCTCTCCCCCGGCAGGCACTGGCCTGGTGGGGGAGGGTGGGCCGGTTATCGAGTATGAGCTCCACCCAGAATCGATTTCGGCTCGAGGAACGCCTCGAGCCCGAAGGTCCCGTATTCCCGGCCGATGCCCGACTGCTTGAAGCCACCGAAGGGCGCCGCCGGCTCGTGGGCCAGGGTGTTGATCAGCACGCGTCCGGCCTCGAGACGGTCGGCGACCTGGCGGGCCCGTCCGACATCGGCGGACATCACATAGGCCTGCAGGCCATAGGGTGTGTCATTGGCGATGCGGATTGCCTCTTCCTGATCACGGTAGGTAATGATCGACAGCACCGGCCCGAAGATCTCCTCGCGGGCGATGGTCATTTCATTGCCCACGCCACTGAAGACCGTGGGGCGCACGAACCAGCCCTTTTCCACCCCTTGTGGCAGGCCTTCACCGCCGACCAGCAGGCGGGCGCCGTCGTCGATGCCGATGCGGATATAGCGTTGCACCCGCTGCCATTGTTTTTCGCTGACCATCGGGCCGACGGCGGTCCGCGGATCGCGGGGGGCGCCGGCCTTGACCGCGTCGATGGCCTGGAGCACGGCGGCTTCGACCTCATGCAGGCGTTCCTCCGATACCAGTATCCGGGTCCCGGCGATGCACGCCTGGCCACTGTTCATGAAGCCGGCCTGCAAGGCCAGGGGAATGGCCTGGCTCAGGTCGGCATCGTCGAGGATCACCACCGGCGATTTACCGCCCAGCTCCAGGGTGAC
>JARLGS010000550.1 GCA_031292695.1 Mycobacterium sp.
CGGCGGCGTGACGATGAATTTCTCGCAGTTCGGCGGCGGCACGGCAGTGACGGCCACCGACAGCGGCGGCGTCTGGACGGCAACTTACACCGTCACCGCCGGCGCCATTGATACCACCACGGCACACGTGGCGGTGACGGCGACGGATCATGCCGGCAACGCCACGACGACATCAGGCGCTGCGGCCACGGTGGACGATATTCTGCCGGTGGTGACCGCCGGCCATATCAGTTTGTCCGGCGGCACAGGGATCAGTGGCGCGTTCAAGATCGGCGATACCGTCACGGCGACCTGGAACGACAGCGGCACGGGCGACAACAATACCGACACCATCAATGCCGGCGGTGTGACGATGGATTTCTCACAATTCGGCGGTGGCGCAGCGGTAGTGGCGACCGCTAGCGGCGGTGTCTGGACTGCCAGTTATACGATCACAGCCGGCGCCATCGATACCACCGCAGCCCACGTTGCGGTCACGGTGACCGATGTCGTCGGCAACGCCACCACTACCTCAGGCGCCGCAGTCACGGCGGACAACGAGCAGCCGGTGGTCACGACAGGCAATATCAGTCTCTCCGGCGCGACGGGCGCGGGCGGCCTCTTCAAGATCGGCGATGTCGTCACGGCCACCTGGAACGACAGCGGCACCGGCGACAACAATACCGACACCATCAATGCCGGCGGCGTGACGATGAACTTCTCGCAATTCGGTGGCGGGACAGCGGTAGTGGCAACCGATAACGCCGGCGTTTGGACGGCGACTTACACTATCACCGTCGGCACCAACGATACCAGCACCGCGCATGTTGCGGTGACGGCGACCGATTTTGCGGGCAACGCCACCACAGCGTCCAGCGCCGCCGCGTCGGTGAACGATGTTGCACCGGTAGTCACCTCAATCGACACCACCAGCGCCACCCTGACCAACGCCTCCACGGTAACGTACACGGTCACCTTCTCGGAAGCCGTGACCGGCGTGAATGCCAGCGACTTCACGCTGACCGACACCGGCGGCACCACCGGCACCATCGCCTCGGTGACAGCCGTCAGCGGCAGCGTCTACACCGTCACGGTCGACAACATCAACGGCGACGGCACCATGCGGCTGGAC
>JARLGS010000551.1 GCA_031292695.1 Mycobacterium sp.
GCATCGCCGACATCACCGGCGAGGCCGGCGGCGTGCCGATGATGGGTTACGCCCTGCCGTATCAGCGCACGGCCGGCATTCATCAGCGGCAGTGGGCACGCGCGTTCGTCATTGCCGAACCCGAACCCGGCGGGCGGCGGATCGTATTCGTCATCGCCGATCTCGGCATGATCTTCACCAGCGTGCACCAGGAGGTGCTGCGTCGTCTTGTTCGCCGGTTCGGCGATCGGTACACCGCGGAGAACACCTTGCTGTGTGCCACCCACACTCACTCCGGGCCGGGCGGACACTCCCATCACACCCTCTACAACCTCACCATCGGCGGGTTCCGGCCCCGCACCTTCGAGGCGATCGTCGCCGGCATTCTCAGCGCGATCACCCGGGCCGATGACGACCTCGCACCCGGCGGATTGACCCTGGCTACCGGTGAGCTGCACGGCGCGTCGGTCAACCGGTCGCTGCCGGCGTTCGAGCGCAACCCCGACGCCGACAAGCGGCTGTTCCCCGGTGCCATCGACCCGCAGATGAGCGTGCTGCGGGTCGACCAGCGCGGAGTGCCGGTGGGCGCCCTCACCTGGTTCGCCACGCACGGAACGTCGATGCCCAACACCAACCGGCTGATCAGCGGCGACAACAAGGGCTATGCCGCATACCTCTGGGAAAATGCTTGGGCACCTGACGAATTCGGCGATGACGCGGTGAAGTTCGTCGCCGGGTTCCCGCAGAGCAACCCCGGTGACATGTCACCGAATCTCGGTGCGGGCAGCAACTACGGTCCCGTCGGCGACCCGTTCGAGAACACCCGAGTCATCGGCGAGCGGCAGGCCCGCAAGGCTCGCGAACTGTTCACCGCGGCCGGTACGACCATTGCCGGACCGATCGACTACCGGCAGCGCTACGTCGACTTCTCCCACGTTGAGATCCGGTCCGAATTCGCCGTCGACGGCGCGACCCGCACCTGGCCCGCCGTCATCGGCCAAAGCATGGCCGCGGGCACCGTCGACGGGCTCGGCCCGCCGTTCGCCCAGCAGGGTGAGCTGCACCGGCGCCGGCTCTACCGCGTCATCGACCACCTCGTCGTCGAGCCTTCTGCCGAACTCATCGCCGGTCACGCACCAAAACCGCCTCTGCTCGCCACCGGCATCTGCCAGCCCCATCCCTGGACCCCGCAAATCCTGCCGATCCAGATCCTGCGAATCGGCCAGCTCGTAATCGCGGCAGGCCCAGGCGAATTCACCATAAACTCCGGACGACGCATCCGTCGCAGCGTCACCGAAGCACTCGGCGGGCTCGCCGAACACGTCATCTTCACCGGATATGCCAACGCCTACGCCGGCTACGTGACCACGCCTGAGGAATACGACGCCCAGCTCTACGAGGGCGCCTCCACCCACTTCGGCCGCGCAACCCTGCCCGCCTATCAACAGGAACTGGCCCAACTGGCCGACGACCTACGCAGTGGCACCCCGAGCGAAAGCACCGTCGAACCACCCGACCTCTCCGGCCGTCAACACGTTCGCAACCCGGCCGCCCGCGTACCCGACACCGCGCCACCAGGTCGACGGATCGGCGATGTCATCACCCAGCCCGCCGCGACCAACCGCACCGGCGACACCGTCACGGCAAGCTTCTACAGCGCCTGCCCGAACAACGACACCCGCAACGGATCAACGTTCTGCGAAATCCAACGTGACACCGCGGGCGGCTGGCAGACCATCGCCGACGACAACGACTGGGCCACCAAGTTTGTTTGGAAACGCTTGTTGCTCACCATCTCCCGCGCCCGGATCAGCTGGACCATACCCCCCGAAACTCCTACCGGGACCTACCGCATCGTCCACCACGCCGACGCCCGCGACTGCACCGGCGCGATCACAACTGTCACCGGCACCACCGAACCGTTCCACGTGATGGCGGCCGAATCGTGACCGATTCCCGGTACGAAACCCTGCACGCGGCTACCGAACATCTGCAGCCACCGTTCGGCGTGCTTGACGCCGACGCCCTCGCGGCCAACGCCGCCGACATGGTGCACCGCGCAAACGGTACTCCAATCCGGTTGGCATCCAAATCAATTCGGTGCCGCGAGGTATTGCGGACAGTGCTGGCCATCGATGGCTTTCACGGGATTCTCGCGTTCACGCTCCCCGAGGCCCTCTGGCTCGCCGACGAGTTCGACGACATCGTGGTCGGATACCCCTCGACAGACGTCGACGCGTTGCGTGCTCTCGCGGCGAGTCCCACACTCGCACAACGCATCACCCTCATGGTCGACTCGGTCGATCATCTCGACTACATCGACGCAGCACTCGGCGACCGCGCCGCCGTGCTGCGGGTGTGCATCGACATCGACGCGTCGCTACGCGTGGCCGGTGGACGCGCACACATAGGGGCGCGACGTCCACCGGTCCACACCGTCGGACAGGCGCAGTCACTGGCGCGCGCGGTGGTCGAACGGCCCGGCTACGAACTGGTGGGCCTGCTGAGCTACGAGGCGCAGATCGCCGGTGTCGGCGACAATCCGCCCGGCGCCCGGGTCCGAAGTGCGGCCGTTCGCGCGATGCAACATGTCTCACGCCGAGAGCTGCGCGAGCGGCGTGCCGCGGTCGTCACCGCAATTCGCGAGATCGCGCCGCTTGAATTCGTCAATGGTGGCGGCACTGGCACTCTGGAGTCCACCTCGACCGAGGAGGCTGTCACCGAAATCGCGGCGGGTTCCGGGCTGTACGGGCCCGCACTCTTCGATACCTACCGGCACTTCCGGCCCCGGCCCGCGGCTTTCTTCGTGCTGCCCGTCGTGCGACGGCCCACAACCGGCATCGCAACGGTGCTCGGCGGCGGCTGGATCGCATCGGGAGCTTCGGGAGCCGATCGCCTCCCAACACCCGCATGGCCACCCGGGCTTGCCCTCATCCCCGCCGAGGGGGCTGGTGAGGTTCAGACACCGCTGCGGGGTGCTGGCGCGCACTCGCTGCGCATCGGCGACCGGGTCTGGTTCCGGCATGCCAAGGCAGGTGAACTCTGCGAGCGCATCGACCACCTACACGTCGTCGATGGCGAATACATCGGAGCTCGTGTTGCGACCTACCGCGGCGAACAAAAGGCGTTTCTCTGACCGGAAATCCGCACGGTATCAGCGGGTCTCCGGGTAACAGCGGCCAGGATAAACAACAACTGTCTCACGGCGGAGGAATAGTGAAAACGACAATGGAGTTTGGTTCGCGCTGGGTGTTGGTCACCGGAGCGTCGTCGGGCCTCGGCAAAGAACTGGCGTCTCAGCTCGCGACACATTATCAGGCCAATCTGATTCTGGTGGCGCGGCGGCTCGGCCATTTGAATGTCCTGAAAGAGCAACTGGAGAAAGAGAACAATGTGCAGTGTCACGTGATCGCTGCCGATCTCTCCGTTCCCGCCGACGTAGACCGTGTCTACGAGGAGGCGACAGCCATAGGCGATGTTTACGGATTAATTCTCAATGCCGGTGTCACACACTTCGGCAAACACCTTGATCTTGACTGGACCAGTTTCCTGAACATGCTGGCCACGAACGTTACCAGCGTGGCCCGCTTAACCAGCCTATTCACGCCCTACTTGATACAAAAAGGCCAAGGTGGCGGCGTAATGGTGATCAGCAGCATGGCTAGCCTGTTCCCGGTGCCCTACCAGGCGGCTTACGCGGGTACCAAAGCTTTCATCACCAATTATTCGCAGAGCCTGCACCAGGAGCTGAGATCGGAAAATGTCTCGATCACAGTTTTCTTACCAGGCGGAATTGACACTGAAATGACACGCAACAGCGATCTGAAGTATTTCGAAAATACAAAATTTTTGCAGGACGTCAAGTCTTGCGCGGCAGACGCACTATCCGCCATGCAATCACGCCGATCGTATTATGTACCGGGAAGAATGAATCGAGCGCAGCTATTCATTTCGCGCTTCTTACCGCGCAGTCTGGTTGCTTTTGCAATTGATCACACATACCGGAAAGCGCTTAATGACGCCTAAGAGCTGATCGCACCGGCGACGGCATACGGCATACGGCATACGGCATACGGCATACGGCACTGAGGAAGGTCCCAAATCCATAGCCTCACCGGATGCGTTGCGTGCGGGAGCTGGCTGCCATCGACACCGGAGTGCCGGTGCGGCTGCAGATCTTCGACCGTGCCGTCCATGTCTTCCAGGCCTTTGCCTTCTCGAACCCCGACGCCCGCCGCGCGGTCGGCGAGATCGCAGAGTTCATCAAGGCGGTTGCCTAACCCGGGCGAGTGTTGGCTTGTGTTCGAGGGCGCGAAGTCTCGATCACAGGCCTTGAAAGCCGGGTATCGGCGGTGCTCAGAGCCGTTTTACGCCGGGGTGAACGCGGTCCCGGACACTCTCCCAACCACCTGGTTGGGAGGGCCTGTTACGCTTCCGGGCAGGGGACCGCCTACCGGCCGGTAGACGCTCCTACAACCCAACCTTCAACAGGACCTGGAGCAAACACATGTCCGAAGAAGCCTTCATCTATGAGGCCATTCGCACGCCCCGTGGCAAGCAGCGCAAGGGCGCACTGAACGAGGTCAAGCCGGTCAACCTGGTTGTCGGCCTGATCGAGGAGATGCGTCGCCGCCACCCCGA
>JARLGS010000552.1 GCA_031292695.1 Mycobacterium sp.
GGTGTTGGGTGCTGCGTTGTTGGCTGCTGCGTCAGGAGCCGGAGCTGCCGGCGCCGCGTTGGGATCCGGCGGCCCAGGGAAATCGGGCACGATCGGCACCGAGAACCGTGGCGGGGCCGTGTTGGGATAGTTCTCTGGAACCCACGACGGCGGGGCCACACCCATCGATGCCAACCCCGGCTTGAGATCGGGGGCGGTCGGCGTTTCCGGCGCGCTCTGGCAGCTCGGACCCGCCATAGCCCCGTACCGCGGGCAGTCCGCCCGGGTGTACTGCCGCGACGGGTTAAACGAGACAACCGCCTTGACGGTCAACATGTTGGTGTCCGGGTTCCAGGCCTCGTCATAGAACTTGTTGGCCAGCGCCTGCAAACGTGTGGAAATGCCGTGGAATTCGCCCGCATGGTCGGCTATCACACCCAGCCCCGGCGTCAGGCCGGTGCTGACCTGGATCATCCGATCGGTCTGGTGCTCGAACGCATCCGCCAGGGTTCCGGTGGTATTCAGTCCGCCGGAGAGGAAATTGGTCAACTGCGTACGCTTTTCGGCGAACGTCCGCATCGGCTTCACCGAACTGTCCAGCGCGGCGAACAGATCCGGCGATGTGGTGCGCAGACTGTCCGCGGCGGCCTTGAGCGCCGACAGCGTCGTCGACCCCGAGTCATCGGAGCGGACAACCGTATTCAACTGCTGCATCACTTCGTTGAGGTTGTGGCCGGCATCGGTGAGTTTCTGCCCCCGGCCGTGCGTGGCCTCCGACAACGCGGCGAACACGCCCACATTGTTCGAATTCGGTGACTGACCAACGGCTTTGAGCAACTGCCGCAACTTGGCCAGCACATTCTGGAACAGCACCGTCGGCAACGTCTGGTCCTCGGAGATCACATCACCGGTGCGGATCGGCCGGGCACCGCTGCCGTTCTGCACCAGCTGCACCGCCGACACCGCGAACAGGTTCGCCGGCACCACCCGCGCGGTCACCGTGTCCGGGATCTGCGGGGCAAACCGCGGCTGAATATCGACATGCACCAGGTTGGGCTGACCATGCTGCGACGGCGTGATCCCGGACACCATGCCGACGATCACCCCACGGAATTTCACGTCCGAACGCTCCGGCAAGCCGTCACCGACGTTCACCAGCTTGACGTCGACGCGGACGAAATCATCTAGTTTGCCTTGAGATTTGACCACCATCAACACCGCTGCGACCGCAGCGACCACCGCGAAGCACAACCCGATGACCCCCAGCTTGCGGTCGGTTGAGCCGCGCGGGTCGGTATCGAACGAGTTGCCCATCAGCCACCGAACCTGGCACCGCTGATGACGCCCCACAGTGCCATCGTCAACAGCATGTTCACGATCACCACCATGGTCACCGCCCCTCGCATCGCCCGTCCGGCTGCCACCCCGACACCCGCCGGACCACCCGAAGCGAAATAGCCGTAGTAGCACTGCACGGTCGAGGAGATGAACACGAACACAACGGCTTTGATGGTCGCGAACAACACGTCCCGGCCCTCCAAGAACAGGCCGAAATAGTGCAGATACGTCCCCGAGGACTGACCGGCCACCACACTGACCACCTGACACGCCAGATACGCCAATGCCAACGCCGCCAAAAACAGCGGCACCACTGCGATAATCGAGGCCACCACCCGGGTGGCAACCAGATACGCCACCGAGTTGATACCGAGAGTGTCGAGCGCGTCGATCTCGTCGTTGATCCGCATCGCCCCCAACTGCGCGGTGAACCGGCACCCAGCCTGGGCGATGAACGCCATCGCGATCATGATCGGCGCCAACTCACGCGTCGTGGCGAACGAGGACACCAATCCCGTCGCTGACCCCAGACCCAACAGGTTCAGCGCGTTGTAGCCCTCCACCGCCACCAGCGCGCCGGCCGTAATGCCCAGCACCCCAGCCACATTCAGCGTGCCGCCGCCGACCACGATCGACCCGTTGCCCCAGGTGATATCGGACAACAGCCGCAGCAGCTCTTTGCGATACCGCAGCCACATCGTCGGCATCGCCAGCACGACCTTGCCGAAAAACTCGACCATGTGACCCGTGCGCCCGGCACCCCGCAGCAGACCGTTGCCGACCGCGCTGAACGGGCGCAGCAGCTGCGGGGTGAATGTTGACGGTGCGGCCATCAGATCGACGTCTTCGGGAACACGAGCACGTACAGCTGGCTCATCACGACATTCACGATCATCATCAACAGCACCGACTCCACCACCGCGGCGTTGACCGAGTTGGCCACACCCGCCGGACCACCGCGAGTATCCAGGCCCTTATGGCAACTGATCACCGCCACGATCAGACCGAAGACAACCGCCTTCACCATCGCCAGCGCCAGGTCCCCGACCGTGGCGAACGACGAGAACGTCGCGATGAATGAACCCGGGGTGCCGTTCTGCAGGTACACGTTGAACATGTAGCTCGCCAGATACCCGACGAAGCTGGTCACGCCGGTCAGCAGCACCCCGATCAGCACGAGAGCGACCAGCCGCGGCACCACCAGCCGCTGAATGGGCGAAACCCCCATCACCTCCATCGCCGCGATCTCCTCACGCATGGTGCGCGAGCCCAGGTCGGCACACACCGCCGAACCGACCGCGGTGGCCAGCAGCAGTGAGGCCACCAGCGGGGCGCCCTGTCGAATCACCACCAAACCCGTCGCCGCACCCGACAACGACGCCGCACCCACCTGACCGGCCAGCAGGGAGAACTGGATCGACAGCGTGACGCTGATCGGGATGGTCACCAGAACCGTTGGGGTGAAAGCAGTTCCAGCCATGAACGCCGCTTGATCCAGGAACTCCCGCACCTGGAAGGTCCGCTTCACAATGTCCCGGAACAGGTACTCCATGGTCCGCAAACCCAGCACAATCTGACCGCCCGCAGTGCTCAACGACGCGAGCGGATGGTTCTGCAGATAGCGCCGGAACCAGTCGATGACTTCGGCAATCGCGGCCCACTTCGCCGCGCCAGCGGGTTGCACCTGGTCGGTCATGACGCCTCCCCCTCCGGGTTCGGGGCCGGCCACTCGGTGGCGATGCCGCGGCACACCATTTCGTTGCTCGCGAGGGTCTGCGCGATCAGCTCCTCGCGGCTCGGTTTCTGCCCGTAACGCAGGGCGATGCCGAACGGGATCGCGCAGACCGTCTGTGCGGTGGCCTGAACATCGACGTCGGCACGGATGTAGCCCTGGTCGATACCGTCGCGCAGCATCGCCCTCAGGACGCGAGCTCCGTCGTCAAACACGCGCTGAAACTCCTCGGTCATCTGCTGGTCGACGCCGGCCGCCTGCACCACGATCAACCGCATCAGGCGCGGCTCCGAGGCCAGCACTTCGCTGTAAGCCAGTCCGATCCCCAGGAGGTGATCACGGAATTCAGTGATCGAAGCCAGACGTCCCGGTGTCAGGTCCCCTATCGCCGCGAGTA